>JAUVEU010000104.1 GCA_030594645.1 Candidatus Aegiribacteria sp. | reverse complement strand
TCCGGAGCGGATGCCGTGATTCTCGATCTTGAAGACAGCGTGTCTCCTGACAGGAAATTCGAAGCCCGCATACTCGTGGCTTACTCGCTGCAGAACCTTGATTTCGGCGGGATGGAAGTAATGGTGCGGATCAACCAGGGTGAATTGTCAATTGACGATCTTGACTGGATAGTACCGCAGCCTGTTCAGCACATACTGCTGCCCAAGGTTGAACTGGCGGACGAAGTTTCTTCCATAAGGGATATGATCGAGAAGCTCGCTGAGATATACGGCAGGGAAGCGCCTGTCTGGCTGATGCCAATAATAGAGAGCCCTCTTGGAATCTTCAACGCACTTTCAATTGCCATGTCGGTTCCGGAGGAGTCAGTCGCCCTGACGCTCGGATTGCAGGATCTTTCGGCGGAGATGGGTGTTACCCCAACCGCTGAGGGAACAGAGAGTTTCACGGCACGGAGTTTGATAGTACTCGCAGCAAGAGCTGCCGGACTTCAGCCGATAGACACCGTTTACGCCGATGTAAAGAACGAAGAAGGGCTCCGTGAATCGATCAGAAGGGCAAGGACTCTTGGCTTTATCGGCAAGGGGTGTATTCATCCACTCCAGGTTCCTATAATCAACGAAGGGTTCCTTCCTGAGCCAGCAGCGGTAAGCAGGGCAAAAAAGGTTGTGGTCGCCATGGAGAAAGCGGTAAGTGAAGGTATTGGAGCAGTAGTTCTCGGTTCAAAAATGATAGATCCTCCTGTAGCAAAACAAGCACAGGTGGTTGTCGATAATGCCATCAGTTTAGGTTTGATTTCTATGAACTGGCGCGAAGAGGAGGAAGATTAATGATATGTCCTAGATGCAGCATGGAGCTGAAAGCAACAGAATTTGCCGGTGTGAGAATTGAAACCTGTCCCGGTTGCGGTGGAAGCTGGTTTGACAGAGATGAATTGAGACAGGCAAGGAACATAGCTGACCCCGACCTTGCATGGGTGGAATTCAATCTCTGGAAAGAAACCGACGGTTTCCACGTCAGGAAGGACTCCTCTGAATGCCCTTCATGCGGTGGGAAAATGGCTCTAATAGGCTATACAGATACAGAGGTTGAACTTGACTACTGCAGAGAGTGTGGAGGAATCTGGCTTGATCAGGGGGAATTCAACGCGATTATCAATGCTCTGGAAGAAGATATCGACAGCACTTCCGCTTCAGAATTCCTGAAAATAAGCATCAAGGAAATGCAGGAGCTGATCGAGGCAACTGACAACTTCGGTAAAGAGTGGAAGCATTTCAGGACGGTTCTTAAGCTTCTCGAATACCGTGTTCTGGCAGAACACAGAACAATCGCCGGAATAATAGAGAACTTCAGGAGCCCCTTCGCCTGATTTAACCTTTTTCGGGATGAGCCCGCAGGCTGAACATCAAAGGCAGATTGTCCATCCCGTCAGGCAGCCTCCAGAAACCGTTATCACCCCTTATCATGCATGGCAGAGCCTTCCAGGGAATAACATCGTGTTCATGCAGAAAATCTATTTTCAGGCCGCTCTCGATAAGGGCATTCAGGACATCACTCATCGGCCACTGCCATTCCCATGTCGGGGACTTCACCATGTAATCAGGATCGGAATAATCCTCATAATCTCCCGACCACTCCAGTGGAGCTTCCCTGTGAAAGTATTGATAACGGACGGACAGACCGTCTGATTCGTCATCGAATACCCACAGGAACGGATGAGATTCCATTAAATAGAAGAACCCGCCTGGTTTGAGATATCTTCTGATAATTTTCGCCCATGCCTTCAGATCCGACAGCCAGCAGAGAACGCCGATGGATGTGTAGACGATATCGAAGGATTCGTCCAGCTTGTCAGGCAGATCGTAAACACTTGATTCGATGAATCTCGCTTTAAGACCTGCTTCCTTTGCAATCCCTTCAGCGACCTTGAGAGAGACTGGAGAGATATCAACACCTGTTACTTCTGCTCCCAGCCTTGCCCAGGACAGAGTATCGGTTCCTTTGTGGCACTGAAGGTGGAGCAATGACTTTTTGCGGACTTCTCCGACTTCCCCGATCTGGATGTGGTCCATCAGATGGCCGCCTGTGATAAGCCCCTTATAGTCATAGGATTTGGCATGCACTTCTGCAAGCTCATCCCAGTGAATTCTGTTCCCGTTCTCAGCTTTGACAAATCTTTGCATGTGAATCCGTTCCTTACTCCGGTTCCTGCTTTCCTCTGGCATTGGCCAGGATGTCACCGACTATTGGAAGGAGGATAATGAGCAGCCATCCGAACAGGAACTCCTGGCTGCGAAGACCGAAGCTTCCATAGGGTGTTGATCTCTTCTGGATCTCACTGAAGATCATCCAGACGATACTCATCGGGATGAGCCAGCGAATACAGATGTTCCACCAGAGACCGATATTGAAGCTGGAGTTCTCGTTGATGTAATTTCTCTGCCTGTTTGCGCCGGTGCCCCATCCTATAATCAGTACTTCTCCAAGAACAACCAGAGTAAGGCCGTAGCTGTTCATGAAGTGATCAGCGATATCAAGTATGTGAATCCCCATACCTGTCAGCATTGGCAGACCGAGGAGAAACGCGGCTCCACCCACGATGAGATTGGCCTTCCTGTGCGATGTTTTCCATTTATCCTTAACCGAAGATGTTGCAGCCTCCAGGAGGCTGAAAGCGGAATCAACAGCCAGGGTCAGAAGCATTATGAAAAAGAGAACACCGAAAACTCTGGGGGCAGGCAGAGTACAGATAATATGCGGATATGCAACGAACGCCAGTCCGGGGCCGCTCTCGACTACCTCGGAAACCGGTACACCAAGATTCGACGCATGATGCCCAAGCGCGGAAAAGACAGCCATTCCGCCGAAGAACGCCGTCAGAGCATCGGCAATACCTATAATCATGGCGTTGGCCGCTATGTTTGTTTTCTTGGGGAGGAAACTGCCGTACGCGATCATTATGGCGAAGCCTACACTCAGGCTGAAAAACACCTGGGAAATAGCCGCCAGCCAGATATCGGCGCTGAGCAGTTTCGACCACACAGGAGTCAGATAGTATTTAAGACCTACTCCCGCTCCCGGCAGCGTGATACCTCTTATCACGAAAAGAACAAGCAGCCCCCACGGAATCAGAACGGTAAAAAAGACAACCTTACTGACGGTCTTGGTACCTCTCCATACTGAAGCGACGATCCAGATCCACGCCAGCGTGAAACCGATGAATAGAGGCCATTTGAACTCACCGAGATCCCATGGTTCAGATGTGACTCCCAGAAAATCGTTGAAGAAGAAATCACCTGGAGAACCCATGAATGTATTTGCTTCAGCTACATTGTTGAAACCGTATAAATTCCCTTCGAACGCCACCAGAATGGTACCGACCTCCTGAGAGTCATCCGGTTCGGCAAGGATGATGCAGGTTTCCCCGCTGACGGGTGACACGAACGATTGTCCTGTAAGGGAGGCGGGAATATCCGTCATAACCTCCATATCATCCAGATCGGTGCCGGTTATGGCATACTGTATGTCCGCGTATTTTCCCGATTCCTGCACCCACCCTAGAGTAGCAGCCTCGTAAGTGTAATTTACACTCCAGGCCATGATGATGGCATAGTAAGTGACAATGATGAAGCCTACACCTACCGCGAACCATCCGAACCACTCAAGCCTGGGATTAATTTTCTTGAACGCTCCCGGAGCCGCCTGGTGGAACTTGTGCCCGATGCTGAACTCAAGCATCAATAGAGGAATTCCCGCCATGAACAGGCAGATGAAATAGGCGACAAGGAAAGCGCCTCCGCCATTTTCGTACGTGATATATGGGAACCGCCAGATGTTTCCCAGCCCGATGGCTGATCCGATTGCGGCAAGGACAAAAGCGGTTCTGCTGTTCCAGGTTTCTCTACGAGCGGCCATTATTCTCTCCTTCAGTTATCATATTATGGAAAGAACCCCGTTACATACAGTAAATTACTGCAAACTGATACAGGGTCAGGTCAAGGGGGAAGCACCCGGTTATCGCCCGTGCTTTCCTCTAATCCTGGCCCAAAGTCTCACTCTTCCAAGAATACTCAGAACAGCACCGTAGAAACAGAGGTATTTACAGAAAAACCTGGGAAAGAAAACCATGAAGCACAGGGAAGCAATTGCCCCAGTGAATGATCCGACAATGAAATACGAGTAAATGGTATGGAATGGATCTATCTGGCAGAAAAGAGAAGCTGGTATGATTCTGCCGAAGAACCCTTTCCCCGCGAGGATCAGGGCGCCAACGAAAGCGACAGTCAGAAAATATTTGAAGCTGATAAGAAACCTGTGAACCTTCTTCGGAAAAGCGGGAGGCCGGGGAACATTGAGCTTGCCAAGAAGATCCTGCAGGGCACCGAATGGGCATACCCAGCCGCAATAGATCCTTCCAACGAAAAGACTCCATATCATAGGCAGCAGTAGAACCGCGACGCCGATTCCACCAAGAAAAACCACTCCGCCGGGAAGGAAAATGTATTGAAAAACGCCCAGCGGACAGTAGGATCCCTGCACGAAGAAACCAAGAACCAGAATAGAGATAGCCTGAACAGTGATGTGAGCGATTTTCCTCCTGTGACGATCGGTTTTCCTGCGGCCGCGATATCGACTTCTAAGAAAAGTGGCTGCAGGGAGCAGAACAGCGGTAGCTATTATTATCAGCTGTGTTCTTCGAACACCTCCCCCGGATGGGTTGATGCAGCCTTCCCCTCCGCGGAAGTGAGGGCAGAGGCGGTCTTCAGGAGTCGGGCATGCTGCTTCAGGAGGGAGATTAAGGGGGCAGCCGCTTGATTCAATCTGAAGAGGGGATGTCGTTTCGGAGATATCTACATCGATTAGAGCGGTTGAATCTGTCTGTTCTCCAGGGTTGTCACAAAGGAAGTTTTCATTGATGTCCTGGAAAAATGTGCAGCGTTGACTATCCTCTGAACAGGCCTCACCGGGAGTAAGATTAAGAGGACAATTAATGAGAGAAACCCCGGTCTCCTCAACAGTGACCGTATCGACTGTAATGGTATCCTCAAGTACATCAATCTCTGTTTCCTCAATTATCATTGCTGATTCGGTGACTTCCTCCAAAAATTCCCCGGTAATGACAGGATCATCCTCTTCAGCGATCACTTCGGGAATATCTGTCTGCTGAACGCTGTCATGCGGGGATTCCTGCTGTTCTTCTGCAGGATCTTCGGTTTCGATGATTTCCGGTATCTCTTGAATTTCTACTAACGTGTCCTGATCAGAACTGCTTCCAGGTTCTGGCTCGGGGTTGTCGCAGAGGTCGTCTCCGTTTTCATCGGTGAAAAGAGTGCATGAAGGATTGTCAGCGGAGCAGGCTTCTTCGGGTGGCAGACCAAGCGGGCAGAAAGCGAACAATGCCGCTGCAAAAAGAATAATCACCAGAGCAGAAATTCTCATCTATCCTGTCCTTCAAACTGCCATAATACTATTGATGAATTTCCATGAATTGAACCGATAATAGGAAAACCGGTCTCCCTGGCCAAGGGGAGACCGGTTATGAGAAATGCTATTCTATGAAAGCTGCCTTGATCTGTCCGAAGGTGGTATCCGAAAGAGATAGAACTCCGTTGAGCCTGATGTTTGGCACATCGGAGCTGGTTTCAGTTGCGTTGGATGCCCCATAAGGACCGATCACACATCTTTGACTGCCACTATCCCAGTGCCATGTGTAGAGTGATCCAACTCCATCGGACCATTCTATCTCAATAAGCAGATTGTCCTCACCGTTGTACCAGAATGCTGTGTCAAGAATACTGTCAAACCATGCGTTTGGACCAGCAGAAGGTGTTGTGTACGGGGATGAACTCATAACGAGAGTCCGCGAGCCTGAAATGTAGTTATCGTCGAAGTTGGTGCCCAGTACGTCACTGGAGCAGAGCCCTATATAAAGAGAGTAATCGTCGTAAGTTCCCTGGGTATCACCGGAAACATGACGTTTCCAGGAAAGACTCTCAATCTCTATTGCGTCTCCGATTTCACTTGCGAGCACTACCACCTGGTAGCGTGTTGACTCAGTTCAATCGGCGCACCAGGGGGAGGTTGAGGGATTTTCCGCAGTTCCTATTTCAATTGTGCTCGCAAGGCTGATACCGGCCAGACACGCAAGCAGTAAAGAAGAAAGTTTCATGTAAAGGTTCCTTTCTGCATTCCTATTTCCACATACATCATAAGTATACTTAGTTCTGATACCGCGTAAATGTTCCCCATATCAATGCATTTTTCTTGTTTCACCTTGACATCAGCTGAGAATTTTCGATATTTCTCATCCAACTCTGAGCGGTCCGGTAGTTCAATCGGCTAGAGCACCGGCCTGTCACGCCGGAAGTTGCGAGTTCGAGTCTCGTCCGGACCGCCAGAGAGTTACCGCAAGGTGATTTCAAACGGAATGCCATGCGGTTTTTGCGTTTATGCGGTTCGAGTGCAACGCATGGGGCCGGGCGTCACTTCTGGTCACTTAGCGATGGTGTAGGCGGATGGGGTCGTCAGTTGCAACACTTAGCCTTTGGCTCTACAGGCTCTACTCCATTAACAGGGGTTCAGCTCATGCGTTTATTCGATAATCAAGAATGTGGGGAGACTTATTTATCAGGTCAAGTAATACCTTTGTTGAGCCTGTAGGTATTCGTTTTCCCTGTTCCCATTGCCTTACAGAAGAGGGACTGACATTAAGCAACTTAGCAAATACTGCTTGACTGAGTTTAGTTTTTTTCCGGATTGCTTTGATTTCTTCGGATGATATCTTGATTTCTGAGAATTCGATTCCCAGTTCATCAAAATCCTTGATGGAAAAAGAGGTTTTCAAGTCAGAGTTCAACATATCCTGGACGGTTATCCAACAGCTTCTTTCATTGTCTTTCTCATTCTGTATCCTCCAAATCGTACAAAACTTTATCCTTTATAGCTTTGAGAAGCTGGGTAGAATTCAGGGCTAGAAGATCGTGTCCCAGTATCTTAAAGAAATTCAATTCGCTCTTATCTATGTTTCCTCTTTCACTCTTTCCGAATCCGTAGAGGAAAATAGCTCTATCATCTTTTCTGAACCACTTGGTTGTGAGTATTTTCATGAGCATTCTATATCACAATGTGATACAGCTGTCAAGTATGTGATTCTATCTTCTTGATTGTTTATCAGTAATCATATGCTTGTACATGCAATCTTAGAGCACTTCTATCTCACTGTAATTAAGGATTCCATCAAAAGGGATGTTCATCAGAATAGTTCGAATATTGTCTACTGTGGCCCGCCACAGAGATCAAACAGTGCCACCCACCGTTAAAAACGACATGGGTGGCTTTCGATACCGCAGAGCAGAATACCTTATTGTTTTTCCGTTTATGGGTTCAGGGACCTGAGGATCAACTCAATGACAGAACAATCAGGTTTGTTTCATCATATCAGCTCTCATACGTAGTGTTGCAGTGGATGAATGGTGATTTATGCAGTCTAGGAGCTTGTCCGATAATGTGCATTGAGCAGAA
>JAUVEU010000134.1 GCA_030594645.1 Candidatus Aegiribacteria sp. | reverse complement strand
TTCTGCTGAGGTTGGTTTTCCGCTGGGCGAATATCTGCCTGGAGGTGCTCCTGCCATGCTGATCGATCCGCTTTCATCCGCAGCTCCCGTAGAATGTGAAACTGGAAATGTTGAATCTAAAATGGTAAGATTCGGGCTGTTCGCGGATTGGAGCGAAATTGTACCGGGGATGGATGCTTTCATAGTTCCTGCAGAGAATCAGTGCCTGGCGTGGAATGAAGATGGAAGAAACTTTTCAGATGGTTGGCATGTCTACTATGATACTACATACACTTACTCAACTTCTGGAATTAACCCTCCTGCGCTTGGTAACCTGGATGGAACAGGTTTTGCGGATATACTTTCATCTACACGTAGGGGTAGAAATGGTCTTATTATCGGGATGGATTTTGAAGGCAATGAACCTCAAAATATTGATTTCCCGTTCCTTCTCCCTGAAGGAGTTGATGTAAGCAGTGGATTCTCCATAGCTGATGTAGATCGTGACGGCAAGGTGGAGATTGTGTTCGGAACCGACGATTGCTTATTACATTGCTGGGAACTGGGATCATGTACTACCGGTTATACCCCCTGGCCCCAGCACAGGCATGATGCCGGAAGGTCAGGAGTTCTTGAATGATAGTTCTTCTGCTTCTGTCACTTGTTAATGTAACTGTAGGTCCCGGCTGGAGTGATCCTATTGTCGTCACTGAGGAGCCGAACAGCACTGCACCATTTCAACTGATCTTCAGAGATGATCAAGGGCGTTTCCATCTTCTGTGGGAAGATTACCAGCTTGATCCAAGAATTGGCTACAAAGTTTTCCTACTGGATGGGACTACAGTCGTTCCAGAGACAATGGTATCTCGGGATGTAAACAGCTTTTATATAAGCGAAGTTCAACTTGCTGACAGTCTTCTTGCCTTCTGGCGCGAGTATAATCCTGTTTACTACTGCATTCGGAGCTTGGAGGATGGTAGTGAAATCACTCCTGCCACACATCTTTTTACAGAGTACACTGATTTGCCCTACATCCGTGCATGTCCTGATTCCCTTGGAAGGCTGCATGTTCTCCGCAATATCGGTCAGGATGTGTATTACGCTGTTTGGACACCAGCTGAAGGTTCCGGATTCATCGAGGAGTACTCCTGGGTGATCCCTGAGGCTTGGATAATCGGCATGCTTCTTGTAGATGGAGACAGGGTTCATCTGATACTGGGGGATGGCTGGCAAACTTACATGTACATGCAGTACGATCTGGAAGGCAATGTCACTGTCCCATTGTATGATTTTACGAATGATGTAGGAGATATGGCTCGATATCCCGGTCTTGCCGTTGACAGCAACGGGGATCTTATAGTGGTAGGCCGTGTGGGTATCAGCGGTTATCCGAGCAGGTATGGTTTCTGGAGGCTTAACGGGCGGACAGGTGATCTTGAGAATCATAAATGGATAGTGGTTAGTGATATTCCGAATATGGCAGTTAGCAAGGACATGGTTCTTCTTCCATTTCCGGATCATGATCAGTTCTATCTTGTTTGGAGATGTAGTACCACTTACGAAATCCTATGGTACATAATCATGGATAATGATGGCAATCTTCTTGTAGAACCCACAGCTGCATACGATCACAGTGACGAGGATCCTGAACAGCTTTCTAATGTCGATGGAGTGGTTGATTCCGAGGGGAATCTTTATGTGATTTATAATCAGGCAGAAGATGAGCCCATTTTCGGTGGTTATCCCACCTTCGGCTGGTTCAACTCCACCAGCCTCGGGCTTGAGGAAGAGGAATCCTCAGAACAGGGAACAGCACTAACCATCATAGAACCCTCCTGCAATCCCTTCTGCGGCAGTGTTGAGTTCCTTGTGATCGGTGAAGCTGTTTTTGAACTTTCAGTTTATGATATAACCGGCCGCCGGGTGGCAGAGATTCCTGTTGCTGACGGAGTTGGAGTCTGGGACGGGAGTGGCTTCAGCGGTGTCAAGTTACCATCTGGTGTGTACACAATCAGCGGTGGTGAGAACTGCGAACCTGCCGTTGTGACGCTGATTAAAGAGCGCTGATAATTGATTTGACCCTTTTCATAGAGTCAGCAAGCGCCTGACGCATCAGATATTAGCTCTGCGGCGGTGAATCAGGGCAAACTCATTCCCTTTCCTTCCACCTGCGAATGGTGTATTTTCTTCCTGAAATGGACCTGCTTGAAAATGTAATCAGTAATGATCTGAAGCCACCACTGGCAGATCTTCTCAGACCATCAACACTTGAGGAGGTCGTCGGACAGGTGCATCTGCTTAATGATGGAGCTCCATTCAGGAAAGCTCTCACAGAGGGAGTACTGGGTTCCTTTATTCTATGGGGACCTCCAGGCTCAGGGAAAACAACTCTTGCTCTTCTGATTTCGAAATACACTGATCAGCATTTCGTTCGATTCAGCGCAGTTACAGGAGGGGTGAAACTGGTGAGGTCGATTGTTGAAGATGCTCGAAGACTGCAGGTCAACGGAACAGGTACAATTCTGTTCGTTGATGAGATCCACAGATTCAACAAAGCCCAGCAGGACGCATTTCTTCCACACATTGAGGATGGTACGATCACTCTGGCCGGCGCGACCACTGAGAATCCGTCTTTCGAGATCAATGCGCCTCTTCTCAGCAGGTGTTCGGTATATGTTCTTAAAAGACTTCAGGAATCCGAAATACTGTCGATACTGAATAGAGCCGTTTTGCATGATTACTTCCGGGACAAAATCCCCTCAGGTATTCAGGACGGCGCGCTTGAGCGGATAGCGGAGATCGCGGATGGTGATGGCAGACGTGCGTTAAATCTGCTGGAACTGCTCGCGGGGATGGCTTCCGGAAAACAGATAACCATTGAGCAGGTAAGCAAAGCTGTTTCTTCTTCCCCTTTAAGCTATGACAAATCCGGCGAAGAGCATTACAATCTTATCAGCGCTCTGCATAAATCACTTCGATCGAGTGATGTAGACGCTTCTCTGTACTGGCTGGCAAGGATGATATCTTCAGGTGAGAATCCCCTCTATATTGCCAGGAGGATGATCCGTTTTGCTACTGAAGACGTTGGTATGGCTGATCCTTCTGCTCTTACCGTAGCGATGAGAGCCGCGGATTCATACAGATTTCTTGGATCTCCGGAGGGAGATCTGGCGCTTGCCGAGGCGGTATGCTATCTGGCGCTTGCGCCAAAATCGAATTCCGTTTACTCTGCCTGGAAAAAAGCGGTGTCTGCTGCACAGAGCGGCGGAAGCCTTCCCGTTCCTCTTCATCTGCGGAATGCTCCCACTAAGCTGATGAAGCAGCTGGATTACGGCAGGGGTTATCAGTACGCCCATTCCCAGTCGAATGGAGTGGTATCCCATCGCAATTTCCCCGATGAAATGGAAGAAATAGAATTTTACGAACCGTCGGAATCCGGAAGAGAATCAGCGATCTCATTGAAAATGGCTGAATGGAAAAAAATCAGGAACAAAGCAAGAAAGGATGGGGGGAATTCTTGAACACCGATTATTCCTCATCTCTTCTCCGCATGAAAATGGTCAAGCATGACATTGCGGGTGCCGGTGTTTCCAGTCCTGAAATACTTGACGCTTTCATGAAGGTACCGCGGGAAAAATTCGTACTATCAGGAACAGAAACTTCTGCGGCATACGGAAACTATCCACTTCCCATCGGGTTTGGACAGACTGTATCTCAACCATTTATCGTAGCTTTCATGCTTGAGATGCTGCAATGCCCGACCGGCAGCAGAATATTGGAGATAGGAACAGGATCAGGGTATCAAACCGCGATTCTTGCCTGCATGGGGATGGATGTTGTAACTTTGGAGTTGATACCGGAACTCGCTTTGCGGGCAAGAAGGACAGTTCTTGAACTGTATCCTGATTCGGGAATAAGGTTTATCGCTGCTGATGGATATAATGGCTGGCTGCCTGCAGCGCCTTACGATGGAATCATTGTTTCTGCTTCTCCTCCCAAGGTTCCTGAAGAACTTGAACAGCAGTTGAATTCATCTGGAGGCAGGCTGGTTCTGCCTGCCGGTTCCTGGTCTCAGCGACTGCTCGCGATAACAAGGCGGGGAGGTGATTTCTCCATGGAGGAATCACTCCCTGTCAGATTCGTACCTCTTGTCAGGTCTCCGGATCGATAGAAAGGGAATTGATGACAAATATGCCATGTAAAAAGAAGACCGGAACTGTAACACTGATCGGCAGTGAAGCAGGGAGAATTGCGAACAGTATCGCTCAGTCGCTTCCTGTTCCTTTCAGGGTGATTGAAAATCTCAGTGAGCTGCAGGACCAGAACAGCTCAACATTCATCGTTATCTGCCCTTCCGATAATTCCGAATTGAATTCACTATACTCCAGTTCTTCCGATTCAGCTGTTTTCAGAGAATCTCTATCAGCAGTTATTGCTCCATTCGCTCTTGCCGGATCTTTGATCGAGCCGGAAATCATACTGAGAGAAAGTGATTTCGCCTGCAAACTGCTCTCACAGATGAGCGGCATGATATGCATATCTTTTGCGAGTACAATGTTTTCAAATTTCTTTACATGGGAAAGGATCGGAGCTCTTCTTCCGTTTTTCATCCATAACATGAACAATATGCTTGCCAGGATAATGGGAAACATAGAACTGGCGGAATTTCACTCCGCTAACCCGATCAAGGTAAAAGAAAAACTTGCCGTTGCTCTTGAAGGTGCTGAAGATCTGAGAAATTTTCTTGAAAAACTATCCACTCACTCTTCCTTCTATGGAAATCCGGATGATCTCTGGACTCCGGGGAATGAGAAGGCAGTACTCGAAATGGGGCAGATGTCCAGCGGAACATCTGTTGAGTTCACCTGCGCCAAGAGC
>JAUVEU010000052.1 GCA_030594645.1 Candidatus Aegiribacteria sp. | reverse complement strand
AGTCAATGGTGGAGAAGGGATTAGTATTCCCTGTTGGAACGAGTCCAAGAGATCCAAGAAGGCGGTTTGTGCTTTCCGACTCAATATCGGGCAGAAGTTAGCCTCTGGATATAATGAAGAGCCTGTTTATCTGAGAATCATGGAAAAGTTCTAAAAATCTCCTCTTCATTTGGACTCAAGGGATTCAGCTCTCTCGGATCGAAGACAAATCCAGTCCTGCAGATTCAATACTCGATGCCGTGGAGAATACTCGCGGAACGCGAGTCATTTTCGGAAAATTCTGAAATTTCTGGAAGTTGGTACGCCCGACAGGATTCGAACCTGTGGCTTGCGGATTAGAAAGTCCGCTGCTCTATCCAGGTGGGCTACGGAAGCACCTTACTGCCAAATTATTGAATTCAGCAAGACCGGACTCACGATAATCATAACTTCGCGGGATTGCCAGAATTAGGAGCATTCCTGATAATGCTATAAAATGCTCTTTGAACTTCTTGCGATATTGGGGCGTTATTGTGCATGCTCTGCAATACTTGCAGTACTTGCAGAATATTAATATAATTTTGCATGGAGGTGACAGGCATGGGTAATATTTCTGATTACATTGAAGTTGACCCCTTCAGTGATAATCCTTTGACCGCGGATGAAGTAAACCTATTGGTGAACAGAGAGGAAGTCAGGAAGAGAATTGGCGATCTAATTCACTCTGCGAGTCACGGTTTTCCCCAGAATATCGCCATTCTAGGAGAGGATGGAATTGGCAAAACCTCGATGATTAATTTCATTGAGGCAAAGATGAAATTGTATAACGGTCTATTCTTTTCGAGAATCAATTTAGCTGAGGGAACCGAATCCCGTACAATGGTAAAGTCACTGATTGGAAACCTTCTCAATCAACTGGATCTGGGTTTGGGTAGCAAAGTTCTTTACCATCTGAAACTGGGGAAGAAGGTTTCCAGGGAAGAAATGTTAAAGAGACTTAAGGGAATAGAAATTACTCAAAATAAGCAGCTTAAAGAAAGCCTGTTCAATATACTCAGTTATTCACAGGCAGTAACCGAGAAAAAAGCCTCCCCTGAGGATTTCTACGAAATCCTTGAGATGTTAAGGGAGGTACTGGAACTTATGGGACGCAAGCCTAAAGCTATTATAATCCTAATCGATGAAGGACAGTATGTAGCCAGATCACACTCCGTAGACCTTCTTCAACAGATGCGTCTGATATTCCAGAAGAAACCATATATGCTCGTAGTTGGCGGGTCGCCTGATCTGTTCAGTCGTTTTGGTCAGGTCGAGCCAACGTTCAACAACCTCTTTCCTGAACAGAATCGTCTACGATTAACTCCTCTGGAGTATCAACATGTGAAAGAGTTATTGGAAAAACGGTTGGGTCTTGTTCGCAAGAAAGGTAGTGGGATTGATCCGTTCGAAACAGAATGCATTGAAAGACTATTACATCTCTCCGATGGAAATCCAAGATACGTTATTCGAATCGCGAGCGAATCACTGCAACATGGCAGGGATCAGAACTCCATAACAACCAGGGAAATTGAGAGGGCCAGTAGTCTGATTGTAAGGGAGATGGGTCGGGACAGGTTTGATAGACTCAATGAAGATGAAAGAGAGATTATTCTCACTCTTGCCAGGCATGGATCTCTAAGCATTACCGATATTCAGAAGAATTCAGATAGTAATTATGACCTGTCCACTTTCGGTAGGAAGGTTCGAACTCTCTCAGATCGTGGGTATCTCCTCGTCAAGATTCGAGGTAACAAGAGGATTTGCCATTTAAAAAGAGCCATCTATAAATATGCTAAAGAACTTGTGCAGTTTGCATGATATCAGGGAATAAATGCAAGCACTGCAAACCTTGCGGTATTTGCGAATATTTACTGCAATTGTGCATGATCATATCATGGAGAGTGCTGAGCCAGCAAAGATACCCTTGAATCTCGGTGTTGCCTGATATTGGAAAGTGCCCCCATCGGTGGGGTAGAGCCGAAAATACTTGTGGAACGCGAGTCATTTTTGGAAAAATCTGAAAATTCTGAACTTTAGTACACCGTAGTGGACACTTTTCGAACTGAGCTAAGTGTAAGCGGAGAGGTTCAAAATATCCAGAATGGATGAAAGCTACTCCACTGGTGATCGCCTGCTTGACAACTCCTTTTGCACAATATTCTCGATTGCCTCAATCTCACTCTTCTTGAGAAAATTGAAGTGTGATTTATGCTTACCTGCAGATAATCTTCCATTGTTATTCAGGCAAAGCTTGATAAGTAGATCAAGCTTCTGGGCAGGCATATCAATCACTTCCTGTATTGCCTTTCTTGCTCTATCGTAGTCGACGAGAAAATCCAATTCAATAACAAGCTCGTGATCTACCGTAAATTTGATGAATTCAAAGAGTGTTTCAGCTTGTACAGTCAAATCTAAGTATCTGTAGAAGTTTCCTGTATCTCCATTTACTGTCATTTCTCCCAGTTCATCCAGATCGAATTTCAGCAGGGAAAGCAGAGGTCGAGAAAAAACTTCAAGAGAATAATCATACAATTCAGGCTTTTTCAACATCGCTGCTGAGATCGGAAGCATCAATCCCTCTGGAACTGCATTCTTAAGAAATAGGATATTGTGTATAAGAAACCGATGGATTCTGCCATTCCCATCCTCAAAAGGATGTATATATACAAACCCAAAAGCTACTATAGCGGCGTGTATCACTGGAGGTAGCGAGACTGCATTTTCCAGCATACTCGAATGTGTGCCTATCAAGCCCTTCATTAGGGATTCAACATCCTCAGGCTTTGGGCAGACATAATGAATTCTCTGATCCCTGAAGGATATCATTTCTCCGATGTAGTTCTGATTCTTTCTGAAATCCGAATCCCTGAACCGCTCATCAACAATTCTGTTCTGTAATCCGATCAAATCTTCTTTGTTGCAGAAGTCCCTCTTTGTCGCCAATTCAAGGGATGAAATAAACCTCTCTGTTCTGGATGCGCTTGGCTTCAGATGCTCGATCTCAAAAGAGGATTTTGTTTCCTTACTATATAGGTAACTAAGTGCACGCTTGATGAGTTCAGGAGGATAGGACTTGATAAGTTCATCACACTGTTGATGAATATTAATACCCTCCATAGATATAAGTTTAGCTGTTTTTCTGACAACTGGGCAGAACTCCCTGTTACCCAGTAGATTGTTCACCACACGCTGTCGCTTCATTTTTATTCCCGGTTTAGCTACATAGTATTTCTCGGACTCAAGAAGTTTGATATAGTTCCCTTGAGAAACGTCATTTACAGGTACAGTCTGACCTGTAAGGAATTCATATAGAAACCAGATTTTACGAGTGTATTTCCCCGTTGGTTTTGACTCAATCCATAATGCGATCTCGTACGCACTCACAACGGCAAACAAGGCAGATAGTATTCCCAGATTGATACCGTCATACTTCAGTGCAAACTCAAGATGATCCCCGATAGTATCCCCAGGCCACCGAACAGAGGGAAAGATTGTTTTCTCCTGCCCATCCTTTACAATTGTAGTTTTGGATGTTCCCACAGAACTGATTGATGACGTGTGCCAGTGCGGCATTACTAGCAGTTGATGTCTCTTTATAAGGAAGTCGTATCCTGCAGCTCTCTCTGTTTTCATTTCAAGAACCTCATTCACTCACAAAATAGTTACACATTCTATTTTTTTGTTACTTTTCAATAGCTCTCTAATATTATAGTTATATTTTGTGCATCCGCAAGGATATTGCTTATGCTACTCTTTCTGTTACAATCGAAGGTAAAACAGAAAAGATTGTTATAGAAACTAGAATATTATTAGAAATCAGACCCTGGCACATTTTTTCATTACACTTCTAGCATACTCTATGAAGATACTTTCCGAACTCTATTTAGAAGGAGTTCTACTGCTCTGTAGTGGTTGTTCTACTTGGTACCCCTGATGATTTCCAGTTGGAAACTATTCATGGATTGGATCATCAAGATCGCTGAGCTGCGACCCTGCGGTATAGCATGAATTTAAGCGGAATTTATCCTTCTCTGAGAACCTCCTCACAGTACTACCCTTAATACCATATGAGAATGGAACCACTTCTTATGAATGGTTATCCGAAAAGCAAAGGAGTTTTTCAATTGAAGCACAAACACGGTGAAAGCGACTCTGTCTGGAAACCATACAATAATTTAATCAAATACTCACAAAACTGCCTAGACTGACAATGGACAATTAAAAATAATGATATGAAATGGATTCATAGACTAAGGAAATCCATCAGTGCACAGGAACCGGTCCAAGTTTCTCTACTCCTTTGAGGATATCCTGGATACTCTTGATTAGGACTTCCAAGAACCGCTCGTCCTCAAGCAGGACACCGTCGTACTCAGATTGGTTCCTTCGACGATGAGCCTCGGTCAGCAATCTCCAGGTCTCAGGGGGAAGACCTAGCGTATGAGGGAGTACTTGGAATACGATATATCGATTATCAGCGCGATAGCCATACCAACGTAGCGCCGCGAGCGAAAGTGAATGAGTGGCGTTGTAGGCCAGATCGAATCGACTGTCGAACGACAATGTCGGATTCATCGAATCCTCAAGGCGTCTCTTTCCTGAGAGAACAAGGCTGTCGAACTCTATCTGGGAACCAGGCTCTTCCTTGAGCTTTCTAATCTTCACGAGATTCTGCAGTTCATTCGAGGTCATTGTCAGATCCGATCAGAAATAGCCTGGGTTTCGATATCACGTTCAGAATGAATGGGTTCCCGGAGGATCGCTTCTCTTTTAACTCATCTGATGTGATCATCTGAACGCTAATCTTTCGGTTGATTCTCTGCTCCACTGGCTGTAGAGCACTGATGATGTCTGGATACGCAAGGTTCTCGCCGACGATCAGCAAATCCACATCGCTCCAGGCGGAATCATCACCCATCGCAATCGAGCCATAGATGAACGCGGTACGGATACTGTTGGTGAAGGGTACAAGAGCATCCCGTACCGGTATCGTAAGACCCACTGTTTTTAGAATAAGAGTATGCAGTTCTTGGAAGATTGGCGAACTCCGGTTCACGCGGTACAGCTTCCGTCGACCAAGAGGAACCTCGATGACAAGTCCGCTGGATACAAGGCGCTTGATCTCACGATGTACAGCCCCGACACCAGAGGCGGCAAGACGAATTAGTTCAGCTCCCTGGAAGCTCCTATCCGGCTGACCGAACAGCAGTGAAAGCACACGTAGCTGAACGCGCGAGAAGAGACTCTCCGCCAATCCGAGTGATGGGAGTTCGATACTTCCCGCAATGGATTTGTTTCTACCCTTTTTGTGAATCTCTGTCAAACCATTCATCCTTCCCATAATGGGAATAATACTACCCAATTTGGGAACATGCAAGGTTTCTCTTTTGTTCTAAGTAACATACAATGATAAACAAACGGAATAATAGTATCCTACTTAGTGGTATCCCCTGATTGCCATGGCTGGGAATTAGTTCTAAACTCTGAAATCTGGTACCCCTAATGATTTCCAGTTGGAAACCTTTCCTTGAGTGGATCACAAGTGTCGCTGAACTGCAGAAAGCCCTTACAGCGTGATCTAACAGCTTTAAATTCAACTTTATCTTAGAATAACTATAGCTGGGTAATTACCTGCCAATTAGGATTGGAACTGAATTTAAACAGAACAGATTTGTTGAGGTTCGATAACTGGATGGTATCCTGTGGTGGATGATTTAGAACTCTGATATTACTCTATCACCACGAAGCGCTGTGTGGCTGAGAAGTCTTCTGAGATCATTCTGCAGAAGTAGATTCCGGGAGTGAGTTCACCAAGTTGCATCTGGTGGACTCCAGGAGAGTACTCTCTCTGAGAAGGGGTAATTACAAGACGTCCTGTGATATCGTATACAGAGAGTTCTACTTGAGATAACTCGGGAATCGCGAAGCCTATACTCACAGACCCGCATGAAGGATTCGGTTCAGCTCCAAACAGCAGATACTCAGTTACTTGTGGATCATCCCCAACTCCGAGAGGATCCCAGTGAATTGTGACATCGTTGAGTGTGGGAGTTGAATCAGGATTGGATGTTCTGAGTATTGCCATGTACTGCACGTATCTATCACCATCGTTCAGGATACCTTGCAGCACGTATGGTGAGATCAGTGTATCTGACCAGACTCCCATGCTGGTGTGATCGTCTGACGCTCTGACCTTAAATGAAATAGAAGTTCCTGGAGGAGTATGCGAATTCCATGCGAGATAATCCCAGTCGGGATCCCCTTGTGTATTGAGAATACTGGATTCGAGCGAACCTTCAGGTGAATATTTTGTAAGATCCCACCAGGAGATGCCATCGTAATAAGCAGAGCCAAGAATGTCCATATTGCCGTCACCGTTTATATCCTCCGAGAATGCGCACAATGCACCGTCGAAGTCCCCATCAATGGTATGCTTGGTCCAGATTGTGCCCGAACCGTTGATATTCTCCCACCAGGTGATGTTGCCACCGTTATAAGCAGCGCCTAGAACGTCCATATCACCGTCACCATCCATATCCTCCGAGTATACGGAATTGGCACCGTTGAACCCCCCATCAATGGGATGCCTGGTCCAGGATGTACCCGAGCCGTCGATGTTTTCCCACCAGGTGATGTCGTCATCGTAATAAGCAGCACCGAGGATGTCCATATCGCCGTCGCCGTCTATGTCCTCTGAATATACGCAAGTGGCTTCATCGAAGTCCCCATAAACGGTATACTCGGTCCAGGATGTACCCGAGCCGTCGATATTCTCCCACCAGGTGATCTCGTCGGCTTTATTGGCAGCACCGAGGACGTCCATATCACCGTCACCGTCTATATCCTCCGAGTACACGGAAATGGCACCATTGAAGTTCCCATCAATGATATGCTCGGTCCAGATTGAGCCCGAACCGTTTATATTCTCCCACCAGGTGATGTCGTCACCGGTATAAGCGGCGCCTAGAACATCCATATCACCATCACCGTCTATGTCCTCCGAGTATACGGACTTGGCTCCAATGAAGTCACTACCAACTGTATGCTTGGTCCAGGATGTACCCAAACCGTCGATATTCTCCCACCAGATGATATCGTAAACGTCTTTGGCAGCGCCGAGGACGTCCATATCGCCGTCACCATCTATGTCTTCCGAGTAGACGGATCTGGCATCAAGGAAGTCATCAGCAATGGGATGCTTTGTCCAGGTTATGACGGAGCTATTGATATTCTCCCACCAGGTGATGTCGTCACTGCTATCTCCACCAGCACCGAGGACGTCCATATCACCGTCACCGTCTATGTCCTCCGAGTATACAGAATAAGCTCGCCAGAATTTCCCATCAATGGTATACTCAACGTTAAACTGGAGTAAAATATCACCTGGAATATTGTCCCAATCAACATTGGTGGCGAGATAGAACTGGTCACCCCAGTCAATAACTGGTCCCAAGACTCCTGGACCCCCGAACCAATCGGTCTGGGTTGCTGAATCGGCATATGTAACGATGAAGGAACCGAAGATTATCAAAGGCAGGATATTTCTATACACAGGACACCTCCTGTATATTTAAAATCTTACATAACTGACAGGATGTCAAGTTTTTTCTGGTTAACGAAATTGTGACACAGATCGGTGTCCCTTTTGGTACCCCGTAGTGGATGCTTTTAGAACTCCTGCAGTATTGGTAAAGGCCGGAATCAGTAGGCTATGGAGAATGAATGAATGCATTTAGAAAGCTTATACATTCTATTTCATATAAAGATCGGTACTGTATTGCTAAGTTTAAGAGGGCTAGCATTGTTATTGGGAGTCGGATGATCTTCTGATAGCAAGACTGTGGCATGCCCCCGAGGCAATAGCTATAAAATCCTCATTAAGCTCAGGAACATTGGACTCGCCGTAGAAGTTCGAACCCCATGCCACGATGGAGCCGTCTTCCTTTAGTCCGAGGCTATAATTACCTCCACAAGAAATATCTATAAAACTATTATTTGGTGAAGGAACATTACAACTACCGGCACTATTCCATCCCCAAGCAACAACAGATCCGTCTTCTTTCAGACCTAGGCTGTGGTCCCAACCCGCCGAAATAGCTAAGAAGTTATCGTTTGGTGTAGGCACATCGCACAATCCAGACCAATCATACCCCCATGCTACAATCGAGCCATCGTTCTTCAAACCCAAACTATGCGATGAACCCGCTTCAATAGCTACAAAACCTTCGTTTGGTTCGGGGACATCACACTGGCCACATTCGTTATTACCCCAAGCAATGATTGAACCATTCTTTTTAAGTGCTAAATTGTGCGATCTACCAGCAGCAATTGCAATGAAATCCTCGTTTGGTTCGGGGACATCTCGTTGACCACGGGAATTAGCTCCCCAGACTTGTATTGCCCCCTCTGATGTCAAACCAAGACTGTAATACTCACCAGCGGCTACAGCAATAAAATTATTATTTGGCTCAGGTACATCACATTGGGTTGTACCGTTAAAATCAAATGTACCTATCCATTCAAAGCCCCAGGCCACAATAGAACTATCTGCCCTTAGACCAAGGCTATGTCCCCATCCAGCTGCAACATCAACGAAACGTTCATTAGGAGAAGGTACATCGCATTGACCGTTATTATTCACACCCCATGCCACAATCATACCGATGTGCTTTGTATGCCCACAGCTAAGGGTAAATATTATCAACATCGCAGCACTGCATAAGTAGGATACATATTTCATCAAATTTCTCCAACTAGTTCTTACTCATACTTGCGAGTATTTAGTCATGTGAAAGAAGTATTTATGTGAATAATATTAGTGATATATTCTGAGTGTTCAACGCAGTCAATACTATCAGATATGGAGTTCTTCTCATATATATACCTCACGCCAAAATGAAATCCATCCAATTCTGCTTGGAGCAAGTCTATCATATACATAGATAATGCGATACATAAGTTTGATCTCAATTTCTTTGGTACCCCGTGGTGGACGCTTTTCGAACTGCATGCATACACAAACAAAGTACCGATTACCAATTCCTTTATTGTCCTATTTGATGCATTTGCAATGAATAGATTAATCATAATATTTTAGATACATGAAATCAGTAATCTAAACATTGCTTTTCATCAGGGGGCCTGAGTATGCTCGCAAGGATCATCTTCATGAATATCGTAATTATGCTCATAGGTTTGACTTCCGCATCAAATGCAGCGACTGGAGCGATTGCAGGTGTAGCGGTTTACGAGAACGGTAGCGAAGTGATTGGGGCGTATATACTATTGCTCGGTACTTCAGATGAGTGCGCTACTTTGAATGAGTGTATGGCTGATATTAATGGGTGGTTTTGCTTTACTGGTATTGAACCTGGATGCTATGATCTTGTAGCTCAAATGGTAGGAAGCTATTACCCAGACACCCTCTTTTCAAATGAGATAGTTCCTGATGATACACTGCTTGTATACCCCATTCTAGTGTATAAACCGTATCCTGTTGATCCGTTCCATCATGTGGAACCAGCAATGTATGTGGATAATGGATTTGTAACAGGCACTGTGAGAAGTATTGAGGGTGATCCAATTGATAGGGTGGTAGTAGTACCTTTCGATGCGGGAAACCGCTTGGGGCGCCGCCAAGGATATACGGGATCTGATGGGAATTATTATCTCTTATTACCCCCGGGTGTATATAGTCTTGAGTATAGAGTTGCAGGATACTATCCAGAGACAATCGATTCAATTACTGTTGTTACTGCTGATACAACTAGGGTGGATCTAATTCTTTCCCGACCATTGCACGAATAATCACATTCAGACTCGGTGGAATTCCTGTGTATACAGAAGCTCTCAATGATCTATGCTTGACATGAAATGGTCTGAAATTGATCAGACGTTTCCTGCAGAATCTGGATTCCTGACATATTTGTGTAAGACATGGTAGACGCATCAAGAACTCGTACCCCTAACGGGATTCGAACTTTTGCCGGACTGGGAATGAGTTCTAGTCTCTGATATCTAATACGCCGACAGAATTTCCTTCGGGCAGGTTTCGTTTGTCGTTTTAATGGTGGGTGGCTCTTTCGTTGATACTATGCCTGAATTCTTTCGCTGAGCTATATTAAGTTCAGCTAATTCTGGAAAAGAGGCTGACATGGATCAATGCACGATCAAAATCACGATACTCTACGATAATACAGCACATGTTTCCGATCTGAATGCCAAATGGGGATTCTCCTGCCTGGTGGAGCGCCGGGGTTCACCGGTGGTGCTTTTTGATACAGGTCCAACCGGACCGGAGCTTATGGAAAACATGAAAATCCTTGGGATTGATCCCGACCGTATAGAGATTGTCTATATATCACACCCTCACTGGGACCATGCCGACGGACTCGAAGACTTTCTGAAACACAATGATCACGCTACGCTTGTTATCCCTGCTGCCTTTGACTTCTCGAGCACTCACAAAACCATAATTGCATCCTCTCCCGGCAGCATTTGTGAAGGAATTTACACAACAGGTGAGCTTGATGATTTCGAACAGTCGATGGTCGTTGATTCCCCTGAAGGTATGGTTGTGATAACGGGGTGTTCCCATCCAGGTATTCCGGAGATACTTGCAATCTCAAGGGAATTCGGAAGTATTCATGCTCTGATCGGTGGATTTCACGGGTTCAGCGAACTCGATCTTCTTGAGGATATCCCTCTGGTATGCCCCACACACTGCACGAAGATGAAGGATGAGATCCTTGCCCGCTTTCCTGACAAGTGTATCGAAGGCGGAGCAGGGAGAGTGATAGAAATCTGACTGTCCTGTATTTCTTAATATCTGGAGAAAGGGAGTAAATGCCTGTATTCGGTCCTGTACCATCGAGAAGGCTGGGCAGAAGTCTTGGAATAAATAACATTCCTCCAAAGACATGCACTTATTCCTGTGTATACTGTCAGATCGGCAGGACAAGTCACATGCAGATCGATCGAAATCACTTCTACAATCCATCGGATATCATCAATGAAGTTGAAGAGAAGTTGAAGCTCTCCAGCATACAAAACGAAACAATCGATTATCTTGCATTTGTTCCTGATGGTGAACCAACTCTGGATTCAGGACTTGGTGAAGAGATAGACCATCTCAGGCACTCAGGCTCCAGGATCGCGGTTATCACCAATTCTTCTCTCCTCTGGATGCCTCATGTGCGGGAGGATCTCTCAAAAGCCGATCTTGTATCTGTGAAAATCGATACCGTTCTACCCGAGGTGTGGCACAGGATCGACCGCCCTCATAACAGGCTTGATCTGAAGAAAATCCTGGACGGTATACGGCTTTTTGCAAATTCGTTCGAAGGTGAACTGATAACTGAAACAATGCTTGTAAAGGGAATTAACGACAACGAGATGGGAATCGAAGCTGTGGCGCAGTTCATCCGCACTCTTCAACCTTCATTATCGTACATCTCAGTACCGACAAGACCACCGGCTGAATCATGGGTGAAACCACCTGAAGAGGAAACTCTCAACCTTGCCTATATGAAGTTCTCTGAAATCCTTGACAGAGTGGAGTTCCTCATCAGTTACGAAGGAACTGACTTCGCACTCTCAGGCAAGGTCGAGGACGATCTACTGGCGATAACCTCGGTTCACCCAATGAGAGAAGATGCTGTCAGGGAACTTCTCAGAAAAGCTGGTTCGGACATATCACTTGTAGAAAACCTCATTGAAAAAGGCCTGCTTGTAAAAACAGTATTCGGAGGTAACTTTTTTTACCTCAGATCATTTTCCCGTTAACAATGGGATGAGGTCAATTATGGAAAACCCGCTCTTATCCTGATGGAATCAGCGGATTACATTTACTCACCCTGGTATGCTCTGAGTTGAACGAGCGCTTCTTCAACCGCTGAACTGTTCAGAGCGTCAGGTTCGAGCTGCAGATACGTTTCCATCTCGATGATAGCTTTATCGACCAGTCCCTGACCGGCATAGATGATCCCAAGATTGTAATGAGCCTCCGCATAATCGGGATTGATCCTGATTGCTTCCTCCCACTCGATTCCGGCTTCATCATATCGACCCTGCCGGGAATAGGCTACACCCAGATTGTAGTACGCTTCTGCATAATCAGAATCTATTCTTATTGCTTCTTCGTATTTGGAAACAGCCTCACTGAGACGATCCTGTGCGGCAAAGATTACCCCGAGATTATAGTGAGCTTCCGCATAATCCGGATCGATCCTTAGTGTCTCCTCAAACTCGGCAATTGCCTCATCATAGTTGTTTCTATCGCTGTGTATGCTTCCCAGCGCATTGTGTACGTGAGCGTTATCGGGATCGATCCGGATGGCTTCTTCGTATTCTTCAACAGCATCGTCTATCCGATCCTGCTGTGAGTAGACATATCCAAGACGAGCATGTGCTTCAGCATGTTCCGGATCAAGTCTGAGAACTTCAAGAAACTCCGCAACAGCACTGTCCAGTTCTCCCTGACTGGCGAACTCAATACCCTGTTCCATATACTCACCGGTTGATGATGATGAAGTTCCCCCGCATGCAGAGACCATTCCAATCCCCAATACTGCTGCCAGCAGAAACGTACGAATCAATTCATGATTCTTCATCGTTTTCCCTCCCTGTTCTTCCATGAATATTCATTTTGATACTATTACGCTGTACCGATATCGTGATGGATGAACTACGTAAACATAAGATAAGCAAAATTACATTTCCGTACATGGTCCGGAGGTGTAATCTCATAATGAGATCAGAGGATACAATAATTAGTTAGCCGGCACCCATGAAATCATTATGTTTCACAGTGGTGTCCATTTCAAATGCACTCAACGATACTGGATCAAAGAGCTTTTTGAAACCGAGGACTAATGAATCCTCCTTTTCAGGAAAGGATATACGGGAATAATGATACTCATATTGTCAGTACTTTTAGCGCTTACTCCTCCACCTGGAATAATCCATCACGGAGAGGAAATCTTATCTGCAGAGGAAATGATTCTTATGCTGGAAGAGGCTTCTGTCGTTTTTGTAGGTGAAAAGCATGATGACAGCCTTGCCCATCAATGGGAACTCTTTATCTGGATGAACATGGCTTCCTCCAATCGTGTTCTGGCACTGGAGATGTTTGAAACCGATGTACAGGAAATGCTTGCAGATTACCTTTCTGGAAACCTCTCCCTTGAGGAGTTCCTTGAGGAAAGCAGACCCTGGGGAAATTACATCGAGGATTACCATCCGCTTGTTGAGCATGCGGTTGAGAACGGCTACGGCGTTATAGCCGCGAATGTACCCAGGCGGTATGCTGCAGCGGTAGCAAGAAACAGCTGGGAAGGCCTGGAGAATATCGAGGGTGGAGATGTTTTTCTCAGTACAAATGTTGATTCAACGAATGAATTTTACAGAGAACGGTTCATGGCCACAATGGAAGCAATCAGCAGCCAGATGCAAAGAATGCCCATGGATCCTTCGAACATGTACAGGGCACAGCTTCTCAAAGATGCTGTCATGGCTTCATCAATAGCCGGGCAGAACTGCATTTTCATATGCGGCAGCTTCCACAGCGACGAACGCTCCGGTATCCCGGATCAGCTGGAATCAGGTGTTACATACCTTACGGTAAAGATAGTCGGAGAAGATGAACCATGGAACACTGAGCAGGCGGATTTTGTGATCGTTCGATAGCTCCGGACTGCAGAGCATTGACCACACCGGTGGAGTTGGGTTCACAAACTGAATTGAATTTCCTTAAACAGCCGGAGAGGAAAAGATTAATGAATAGAGCGGACAGAGAGAAAAAGTATAAGGATCTTAGTCCCTTTGAACTTAAGGACAAACTTATCTCGATGGCGCAGAGCCCACAGATCAAAATGATGCTTAACGCCGGACGCGGCAACCCGAACTGGGTTGCGGTCTACCCCAGGGAAGCGTTCTTTCTTCTTGGATTCTTCGCTCTTGAGGAATCTCACCTTGTTATGAGCCGCCCCGGACTTTCAGGCGCTCCTGACGCCAAAGGTATGGGAGACCGTTTCATGGAATTCTGCCGTATTCATGCCGAACATAAGGGCGCAGGCTTCCTGTCAAACGCATACGAACTGGTAACCGGAAAGCTCGGCTTGAACGGCAGTTCCTTCATAAGTGAGATGGTGGATGCCATTCTCGGTGATCATTATCCGACTCCGGACAGGGTCCTTCCGAATACACAGGAGATAGTACGGGCCTACCTCAATATGACTATGTGCGGCAATAAACCTCCAAAGGGGACGATGGATCTCTTCGTTACCGAAGGCGGAACAGCCGCAATGACTTACATCTTCAATACCCTGAAGGAAAATGGTCTCATACATCCGGGAGACAGAATTGGATTGGGAACCCCTATCTTTACGCCTTATCTGGAGATACCACAGCTTAACGATTATCAGCTCGTAGAGATAAATATAGAGCAGGACGAGGAAAACAACTGGCAGTATCCGGATTCTGAAATTGAGAAACTTGCCGACCCTTCGATAAAAGCATTTTTCCTGGTGAATCCCTCCAATCCCTCTTCAGTAAGCATAGCCAGGAAATCCCTTGATAAGCTGGCGAACCTGGTCAAAACGGAGAGGAAGGATCTGATTATCCTTACAGACGATGTTTATGCCACTTTCGTCAACGGATTCAAATCTCTGATAGCTATCGCCCCGAGGAACACCATCCTGGTCTATTCCTACTCTAAATACTTCGGAGCAACCGGCTGGAGACTCGGAGTAATAGGAATCTACCAGGACAACATGCTGGATGAAATGATTGCCTGTCTCCCTGAGGCAAAGAAGAAGGAACTCCATGAGAGATACAAAACCATCACGACAGACCCTGAAAGTCTGAAACTGATAGACCGCCTGGTGGCAGACAGCCGCGCCGTAGCCCTGAATCATACTGCAGGTCTCTCCACCCCGCAGCAGGTAATGATGGTTCTCTTCTCACTCCAGGAACTTATGGACGGTGACAGTCACCTGTACAAAAAAGAGACACGGGATCTTGTCAGAAAAAGATACGAAACCCTGTATAAGGCACTGGGAATAAAGGGACCGGAACTGCCTTTCTACGCCTGTTACTACACAACCATAGATATCCGCAAGCTGGCCAGGGAACGCTATGGAGCTGAGTTCGGCAAATGGATGGAAACTGCTCATGAACCAATTGACTTCGACTGGAGACTGGCGGAGGAAAAGGGTATCGTCCTGATGGACGGAGGCGGTTTCGATGCGCCGCAAATGTCAGTCCGTGTATCTCTGGCAAATCTTTTCAATGAGGATTACGAGAAGATAGGCAGAGGCATCAGCGACCTTCTTGATGAATACCTGAAAGAATGGAAGGCGGAAAAATGAACTTCTCACAGGAAAGGCTGGCATTATCATGAGCCCTGTGATAAATGCACTGCTTGTGTTCCTGAGAGATAACCCCGCGCTTCTTATCTTTGCTGCCCTGTCAGGGGGATACGCTCTGGGTAAGCTGAAGTTCGGGACATTCTCCTTCGGCTCCACCACAAGCGTTCTGCTGGTGGCGATAGCAATGGGAGCGCTGATTCTGGGTAATACCCAGTACGATCTGGGATTGATCAAGATCATTTCGTTCGGATTCTTCATTTTCGCAATCGGGTACCGCGTGGGTCCTGATTTCGTTGGAGGACTGAAACGGGGCGGAGTAAAGTACATCATCATTTCGATCTTCTTCTGCGTGGTCGCGCTTTTTACAGCTATAGTACTTGCAAAACTCTTCGGTCTGAATAAAGGATACAGCGGAGGGCTCATTGGAGGCGCTCTTACTCAATCCTCAGTGATCGGAACTGCGGACGGAGCTTTGCAGCACCTTTCGCAGGGACATGCAACTTCAACTCTTAACCTCAAGTCGGATGTCGCTGTTGCCTACGCGGTGACTTACATTTTCGGTACTGCCGGTCTTATTATCCTCCTGAAAATTCTCCCGAAACTCTCGAAGATAAACCTGCCCGAATCCGCAAAGAAAGTGGAAGCCGAGCTTGGTTCAATCGTCACTGGAGATACAGTAGAAGCCTTTCACTGGTCGAATCTTGTCATTCCAAGAGCCTACCGGGTGGCAAACCAGAACATTACCGGGAAAACTGTCACGGAAGTTGAAGCCCTTTTCCCGGATTACGTGGCCATCGACGTTGTTAAAAAGGGTAACAAAATAATAAAGGATGTTACCGGGGATATCAGACTCGATAAAGGGGATATCGTCATCCTTACCGGTTTTCGAAAGCGCATCTTCAAGGCATGGGAAATAATCGGTCCTGAGATCGATGATGATCTGATAAAGGAGATGGTTGGAGAAATACTTGGCATTTGCCTGACCAACAAAACACTGAGCGGAAAAACCTTAAGCGGGATATTCAAAAACATTGGACATGGCTGTTTCATAAAAAGTGTTACCCGTCAGGGGCATGAACTCCCGCTTGCTCCTAAGCTGAAACTCTACACCGGGGATGTTATCAATGTAATAGGCAACCGTCCGGATGTGGAAAAACTCGTTGAGATCATCGGCTATCCCGAACGGCAGAGCAATGTAACCGATCTGGTCTCGGTGGGAATTGGATTGATACTTGGAACGCTTGTGGGGCTTATTGCCATCAATATTGGCGGTATACCTGTCACACTTGGCGTGGGAGGCGGAATACTTATCTCCGGCATCTTCTTCGGCTGGCTCAGATCCACCAGGCCAACCTGGGGACAGATTCCAACAGCAAGCCAGTGGATTTTCACCGATCTGGGATTGAATCTTTTCATCGCTTGCGTGGGGATATCCGCAGGACCACGTGCAATTGCCGCTCTGCAGCAATCCGGGATAAATATCTTCCTTGCCGGAGTGTGTCTTACATCAATTCCTCATATCCTGACATGGTTCTTCGGATTGCGTTTATTGAAACTCAACCCTGTTCTCCTGCTGGGAGCTATGACAGGCGCAGGTACCTGCACCGCTGCCATGAATTCGGTCAAGGATGATTCGAAAAGCGCAATTCCGGTAATAGGATATACGGTTCCCTACGCACTAGGGAACGTTCTCCTGACGATCTGGGGGGCACTGATAGTAAATATTATTTAACCTGATTGTTTTCCATGTTGAGTGCGCTGTTGAGCTTATCGAGGAAATCAGATAAGCGATATGGCTTTGGAAGAAAACCTGATATTCCTTTATCGCCGAATTGCTTCTCAACATCCTTCCTGCTGTAACCACTTGATATTATCACAGGTACAGCAGGATCTATATCCCTGAGTCTTGAACAGGTTTCTTTTCCATCCATATTCGGCATTGTAAGATCAAGAACTACACAGACAATCTGTTCCCGTTTCTCTGTAAACAAATCGAGGGCTTCCTGTCCTCCAGCTGCTGTCAGCACTGAAATTCCCAGTGTTTCCAGCATCTCTCTGCCGACTGAAAGAACAGTTTCGTCATCATCAACAAGAAGAATGGTTCCCTTGCCAATCAGTTTGCTGTCATTCCGCAATTCCTCCGGCGCTGAATCTGAAGGATCCGTACTTGCCGGGAATGCTATCAGTACAGTTGATCCCTTTCCGGGTTCACTTGAGACTTTAATAGCACCCATGTGACCCCTGACAATTCCAATCACAGCGGCAAGGCCCAGTCCTCTGCCGAAAAATTTAGTGGTATAGAACGGATCAAACATACTGGCAATTGTTTCTTCACCCATTCCACAACCCGTATCCGATACTTCGATGAATGCATAAGTACCTTTAAGCGTTTCCTGCGTTCTGTATCCCTCGGGCATTCCGGAACCGTCAAATTTCATTACTCCTGTAGCAAGCCTGATGATACCGCTCTTTTCGCCAATTGCTTCCGAAGCGTTGGTGATGAGATTCATGACTATCTGACTTATCTGTGAAGTATCAGCCTTGATCGGCGGCAGCTCTTCAGCCAGATTGTAACTAAGAACTATATTCTTTGAAATTGATGTCTTGAGAAGAAAAGCCATCTCTTCAACAACATCATTGAGGCTCAGAATCTCGATAATGAATTTGCCTTTACCTGAATATGCCAGCATCTGTCTGCTGAGATCTGAAGCCCGCATTGCCGCTTTCTCGATTTGCACGATGTTCGCATGCGTTGAAGAAGACGGTGTAAGATCTCTAAGGGCAAGGTCAGCGTTTCCAAGAATCCCGACCAGCAGATTGTTGAAGTCATGAGCTATCCCACCTGCAAGCACACCAAGGCTCTCCAGCTTCTGGGCATGCTGAACACCCTTCTCGAACTCAAGCCGTTCCTCCTCCGCCTTTCTTCGATCCGATATGTCTCGAACAATTGACTGGAGGTAGTCATCTCCTGCGATAGACACTCTGTTCAGAGCCACTTCCGCATGAAACGGAGTTCCATCCCATCTGCAGTGAAGCCATTCGAAAAGCTGTGGGATATCCTTAAGCGATTCTATTGCTCTTCTTTTTCCTGAATCACGGGATTTTGTACCGTCTGGCTGGAATTCGGGAGAAAACCGGTAAGGTGATTTTCCTATGATCTGCTCTCGGGTGCAACCGAACATTGTCAGAGTTACCGGATTACAGTCCACAATTCTGAAATTCTTCATTATGAATATCGCGTCTCTTGCTGAACTGAAAAGATTGCGGTAGCGCTGTTCGCTTTCCCTCAGTGCGTTCTCGGCTCTTTTCCGTTCCAATATCTCGCGCATGAGCATATCGTGTGAAAGGCATCCTGCAAGCGATACTGCGAATTTAGATATAACACTTCTAAGCTGGTTGATTTCCCTCTTTACGAAAGGTTCTTCTCTGTTTACTGAGTAGAGTTTGAGAACACCTATTTCATTCAGGGGAAATATTGTAAACATTCCCCTGTCCATTCCGTTTTCAGTAACCAGTTCCCCAAAAGCTGTTTCAGAAGAGGACACACTTACAACTTCACCGGTTCTAAGCGCTTCAAAGAGCGGACTGCTAATAGATAGATGAGTGTCTTTTACCTTGAATTCAGGATGAGCATATATGAGGGAGACTTCATCAGAAGCCTGCATTTTTGACAGGAAAACATTTCTGATCCAGACAGATACAAATCCCAGATCCTTTCTCAGCATCAATGCTTTGAGAAACTCAATGCAGTTTTCTCTTACTTTAATCGAAGTGCCGATTGAAAGTGACAGCTCGTAAAGAAGGGAAATCTCCTGAATGGTCTTTTCGGAATCCGCTCTGTCCTTACTCATACAAAACCATCACAACCGTTGTAAGATTCAGGTATTCAAGATATCGCTCTCCAAGGGACGAAATCTCTCCAAGAGTCAGAACTCCTTCGGGAATTTCCCCGTTATCGGCAGATTGGACCCCACGGTTGATTGCTTTGAGTTCGTCAGAATATTCATCTTCAAGAAGAAGCCATCTGGATATGCAGTCGGAGATAAGACAGTGGCAAATCCTTCTGCCGGAAGGTATCCGGCAATCTTCCGCAGCCATCTGCGCTGCCTTGATCATAGATTCTTTATTCCCTCCGAGAATATCAACTACCGCATTGCCCTGCACTTCCCCTCCACAGACTATGTCTCCGTCAGCGGTCAGCGCAACCGTAGCGCGTCCGATATTTTCACAGCCCTCCCTGAATAATCCAAGAGGGTATTCTTTTGCTATATCGTAAAAGTCGCTTTCTGAAAACTTCCTGCCCGAATCCCTCTCTACAGCCTCGCGGTACACTTCAAAAGCATTCTCCCAGTTGAATTCGCTGATCAGGTTTCGATCCGTTCGAGTCGCGACAAGAGGACCCATCATTTTCTTCCAGCCATGCCGGGCACCAAGAGAACTCTCAAGTTTAACAAGAGCTACTATCGCGGAATTATTGAAGAATCCATCAGATGAGAAAAGGCAAAGGTCCTTTTTCATACTCTGGTAGCCGGCTCCTCCTCCGAAGTAGTTAACGGAATTACCCAGCTTGTTCAGCATCTCCGAAAGGAATAATCCAATATTCGGAGCCATCCCGTCGACCAGAATAATGGCAGTGTATTTCGAATCGGATTCCATTTCATGAAATCCGGTATAGTCAGGAATTCTTATGGAATCCGGTTCCTTTATGCATACAACAGCGGGCTTTTCTATTACAGGCATTTTACGAATTATCGCGCCTTCGGTGTATTTCGCTTCACCATGAATGACTGCGGGGAAAATCCCTCCAAAAAAGCATATTCCCTTCTCATTCAAATCACATGTCAAGCCATCAATGTCAGGTATACTGTCTTCTCCTATAAGAATCATGACAGTTTCATTGTCTTTCACATCAAGCATGGAAACGGTTTTAACGATGTTTTCTCGGTTTACTTCAGCCAGAAACATATTCCACCTCACACATTCTCTTACGGTTATTCTATCCGAATTCCTATCCGCTGCCAAGCTGATGAATCTGTACTGAAAACACTATACAGGGCGCACTATCGCAAAAGAGGGGAGGACAAAAGCCCTCCCCTCCCTAATCGCTGTTGAAATAACCTTACCTGAGAACCATCACCGACCTGGAATCGGTAAATCCAGGAATCGAAAGCCGGAGATGGTAAATCCCCGCTGGAACCGTACTCCCATGACCGTCAGTAAGATTCCACACTATGCTGTGATCGCCACTCCGAAGCTCATCGTCATGAATGGTCACGATCTTTCGCCCGCTTAGATCAAACACATCGATAGTAACGTTTGATATTGATGCTGTGCTGAAGTTAAGAACCGCT
>JAUVEU010000048.1 GCA_030594645.1 Candidatus Aegiribacteria sp. | reverse complement strand
CTTCTGATCAGCTATCACAAGCTCAAGCCCTGAATAATCATCATCCATGTCCGCAACAGCAAGTTGAGTGTAACGCTGAAGTTCCAGTGTATAAAGCAGTTCACCATCCTTGTTGAAAACAACAACATCATAATCCGTTGTCGCAGCAAGTATTTCCGAATTCCCATCTCCATCCAGATCAGCGGCAAGAGGGCTGTTGTGATGGGAAAGATCCACTTCATCATTCTGCCACAACAAGGTGTTATCTGTATCGTAAGCTTCCAGGCAAGTATTTGACTGTACAACTATCTCAAGCTCTGGATCAGTATCCAGATCAATAAGCAATGGAGGATGCTGTACAACACCTACAGGTTCAATGGGCCATTCCGATTCTGATGGATATATGTCATAAAGAGTTTTAGTATTAGTTCCGGTATTGTTGAGTCTCCAGCAGTCATCACACTGTTCGGCAGGATCCGCTACAGCCACAAAGGTTAGCTCTTCAGGTGGATTGAACCAGGAAGCATCCCAGGTAAAATTATACTCCTGTTCCTCTCCCGGTTGAAGGCCGGTACACGGTAAGTTAAATACGCTGATACTTATCCCTGATACTGTCAGCCGTAATGTGAAAGGTCCTGAAGCAGTTCCTCCATTGTTACGGACAGTTACGGATATATCCTCTTCGAAACCTGTACGGGTCTTGCGCGGATAAGAAGATGCGTTAATGTCATTTACATAAACGACAAGATCACACTTATCTGGATACCTCAACCTGTCTCCTATATCAAGAGCAGGATCTCCAAGAAGATTGTATTGTGCATTGCCCCTACCGGCAATGTTGTTTCTTAATCTCGCTCCGGCTATGGATTCTCCAAGCCTGCTCTGACCGTAGCAGTAGATAGATTCCAGAATGCCTTCACCATAAAGACCAGAATATGATACCAACGAAGAATGTGATCCTGCAAATACACCAACAACTGGACAGTCAGTATTCTTCAGAACAGCTTCGGCAAGACAGTCGGTGGTATAATCGTACTCGGGGCGAGTGGTGTCCGGATCCATACATAAGCACCATAAACCGTTCCCTTCAGGATGAAGGGCCTGAGTATGATTGAATGTACCTGCTCCGCAGCATAGCATGAGTACAAAAGGAGGATAGTGTTCCTGAGAAGCACTCAGTGTATCAGCATGAAGACAGTTAAAAGAACTGTCGGGATTTCCAAGGTTACCTGGATCATAAACCCATTCCAATCCTGCGCTGAACATGTGGAAGTCACCATGATCGCTGTAGAAGAGAACTCCCGCACCATCAGACAGTTCTGATTGACATGTGGCAACCCATTCACGGCTGCTGAGTACGCTCCCGTCCTGTATGGTCCAGTCTCTTCCATCACCGCAGTATGTGGTGCTGTAGTCATAACCAAGCCAGCCGCAGAAACCCTCCGTCCATTCCTTTGTGGGAGGCCAGTTTTCATAGGATTGGATGTGCGTTGAATCGTCTTCATGTCCTGTACCTGCGAGTCGTACGATCCTCCTGAGATTGCCGGTCTCAGGTGGTGTTGAAGGCTGCTCATACTCGATGATGTTATCTATCATGGCCTGAAGGGTGTCGGCTCCCTTTACGGACAGTCTGCCGGCCATCATGTCAGGGAAGGCGTATACTACACTACGTGGCTGATTGAAGTAAACATACCATTCGTCGTTGGCGTATCCATCAGTGGTTGGCTGACCAACACCGTCGAATTGGAACGTCGGCAGGAACCAGCCTTCTCCACCGAAAGATGGATCTTCGTGATCTCCCACAAGCAGAAAGTATGAGGGCTTGATGTTGGAGCCATGCCCCCAGGCCCACATGGCTTCCGTGAAATCACGGATGATATCAGGGGTTAGCGCAATCGATCCCGAACCGAACTCGGTCATTACCTCATCTGTTGTTACTATGGCAACATCAAAGCCGTTGAGGTCAGCCCTGTGCCAGGCAAGGCTGTCTATCCACCAGCCGTCAAGACCGGTTGCTGTAAGGATCACATACTCAGGAACACTTGAAGGACCTTCTATCAGGTCGATGTTTCTATATACACCTGGATTGAGGGGATGACTCTGCTCAACCGGATGGTAACCGATTATGGGAGAATCCTCAACCATGGGCTGGAATGGACCAAGACCGGTGCTGCTCCAGTCAGCTTCGGTACTGTCGAAGCTCACGGCAACGCTGAAACCCTTTACAGTCCTGATACTGTCCTCGGATGCCAGAAAACTGACCGGATAAACCTCTATCAGAAGAAGGCGCTGGTCGAAAAGGCGCATCTCTCCTGACACACTGATCTTATCGGAAGGCCACCATTCATCGCTGGCGTATGCGGCCGAGTTCTGTTTGAATACTTCTATAACCTCGGGAGTCCGAACATGTATTACTGAATCCTTCGGAGCAGGATATACAGGATAATTGACAAAGCTCTCTTCTCCATGGAACGACCAGCTTACGGAAGGCTCTACAGAGTCAGGAATGGCAACCATGCATAACAGTACAGGTACTTCAGGATATCCGATACTGTCAGTTACAGGAATATCAATAAACCTTATGAAATTATCGGAATCATGTGAAACTGAATCGAATGATACCTGTGTATCGATTGTGAAGGCGACAAGGGAGCTGTCTGCTACTGTTGTATGAATCGGAACAGGACTTGAGATGAGCAGGATTAATAGAATGGAATGCATTACATACCTCTGGATGAACTGGAATCATTCAATTATGCAGGACATTTTAATGGTATTGTTTTGATATGAGGATGTCAAGGGGAAGAAAACTATGGTTTAAAGCCCATGCACATCATTTGTATGTCGTTTTTATTAGTGGGTGTCACTCTTGATGTTTATGAAGAAACCCGGCACGAATGCCGGGTTCCTCCATAATTATCTGATGGGAATCTCTAGTTGAGACCTCTGCCCTGGGAAGCTCCTGCGCCCATCTGCTGCTGCATTCCCTGAAGGAACATCATTGCAGGAAGAGTCTGCGCGGGTACTCCGGGAAGAAGATCCTCGGCGCCCTCGAACCCGAATCCTTTGACCTGAACAGAATGAGATTCATCATCTTCGAATCCTGTTACACTGGCGTAGGCAAGCGGAATAAGAGGAAGCTCAGAAGAAAGGACTGCAGCAATTTCACCCTCAGGGTGAATAATAGAGAATTCCATTCCCTTGACAGTCTGTCCTGCAACTTCTACTTCTGTTTCTACTATTGAGAATTCCATGTTATCAAGTTCGGCAAGAAATTCGTTAAGACCTTCCTGTCCGCCTTCATCGGTGAAGCCTTCAGTAAATCCCTGCTGGAACTGCTCCTTGAAAGCCGGATCATCCATCATTCCTTCGAGGAATTCCGGTACACCAGCCATATCAATGGCCATTATCATTCCCTGCTGATCGAATTTGATCATCCTGATTGCTCTAAGGAAGTCAAGAGCCTTTTCCATGTTCTCATCGTTGCCGAACATGTCGGCCATACCCTCTGCGTCAGCCATGTTCTCACGGATATATGCCGCGGGATCAACTATGAAATCATCGAGCATCTCTTCATAACCCTCAAAAGCGATATCGATTCCACTGGGGTCAACAAGAACCTGAGCAACAAAACCCTCACCGCTCAGCTGTACCCAGTAGCACTCTGTTCCCTGATTCTCTTCAGTTGATACGACTGAAATCGTGACAGTCTGCGGAATGTCGTCTGCTCCGTATTCGATCCATTGTCCGACAGCAAGCTCAGGTGTATCCAGATCAATTACTGCGGAACCTGATGCTGCTCCACTTCCGCCATTACCGCCAGCTTCGCCGCCGTCGGTAACCTCTCCGCCGTCTGTTCCCTCAGTGTCTCCTTCACCAGCGGTTCCAGGCTGTTCTCCACATCCGGATAAAGCCATACCGATGATCATTAAAAGCACAAGCATTATCTTCGTCATATCAACCCTTTCATGTTAATACAAACTTCTTTTCTATAAGAACCGGTATCTCGGAATTATGCGAAAATAAACTCAATCAGTCAAATATTCGACTATTCAGAACTGATTTTAACGAGTGCCATAAAAGGTATTCCGGCCTCTCCGAGTTTTTTTCCGCCTCCAAGAAACTCAAGATCAATCGCGAAAGCAGCACCTGCAACAGTATTTCCATCTCTTCTGATCAGAGTAGCAGCGGCAATCGCCGAGCCGCCTGTAGCCAGTAGATCATCAATTATGAGAACTCTGCTTCCCGCAGGGAGTGAATTCCTGTGCATTTCAAGAGTGTTGGAGCCGTATTCAAGTGAATATTCTTCGCTTATCATATCGCCCGGAAGCTTCCCCGGTTTTCTTATAAGAACAAGGGGCAGGTTCTGCTCTGACGCCATAACTGAACCGAATATGAACCCTCTGGATTCAATGGCGGCGATTGCGTCATATTCAAATTCTTCGCAGGCTTTTTCCAGATGTTTCACGGTTTCACCAAGGGCTCCGGGATGAGTAAGTATTGTGGTAATATCCTTGAAATTCACTCCCGGAATCGGGAAATCAGGTACATTCCGTATGAGTCCGCCAATTTCAGTTATGCTCAGCATCTATCCCCCTAAAGTTTTCTCTAACAAATGCCAGTGCTTCCTGTGGTGAATTAACAGGAGTCACTCCATCAATTTCATTCCATTTTCCCGCTGCGCAGACAGGTCTTCCGGCCTGAAGGGCAAAAGCGATTTCAGACAGTGTTCCGTACATTCCGCCAACAGCGACAACAACCCGCCCGGAAAGTGAAATGATCCTGTTCCTCGAAGTACCCATACCTGTTACAAGAACCGTTTCAACATACTCATTCGCATCCGAGGGATTAACACCCGGAAGAATTCCAATTGTATTACCGTCAACCTCGCGAGCACCCCGGCAGACGGCTTCCATTATACCTGTTCCCCCGCCGCAGACAATGGTATAACCCTCGTCAGCAAGATTGTGCCCAAGTTCTCTTGCAAATGAATATTCTTCAGGATTCGCGATTGCTCCGCCAATGACAGCAACCAGCTTGACCGTCATAAAGATAAGACCTTCCAGATAATTGAATCAGGTGATGAAGAAAGATTGGTCGGGGCGAGAGGATTTGAACCTCCGACCTCCTAGTCCCGAACCAGGCGCGCTAACCGGGCTGCGCTACGCCCCGACAACAATACAGCCACGCAAATTTACTACTAACTCCGTCATGATGCAATATCAGTACTCGTTAACCGGAACCCACCAGAAACCCGATACCGGCAAGCGTACCGGACATGATCAGTGTGATTATTGCACCTGCTATCGCAACACCAAGAGCAATAGATGGAATTGCAATTCGAATCGGAATACCGAACAGAAAGGCTGCAACACAACCTGTCCAGGCTCCGGTCACCGGAAGTGGTATTGCCACGAAAAGGGTCAGTCCCAGAGCTTCATATCTCTCTATTTTCGTTCCGGCTCTTCTTCTTGCTCTCTCAAAAAGCTTACTGAAAAAACTGTCGAAGAACTTCCACCTGCTCAGAAACCTGCTCACAGGGCCAAGGAACCAGAGTATGAATGGTACGGGCAGCATGTTTCCCGCTACGGCAAGAATGTAAATTTTCCACCACGGCCATATCCAGTTAGCATTTAGAAAAGCTATCGGAATACTTCCCCGGAGTTCGGTGAGAGGAAACGCTGAAAGAACCATCATCTGTATTTCAGCAGGAACACCGCTCAGCCACTCAAGAAGCACATCACCCATGCTGTCCCTCTCGTATAAGGAATCATGATATGAAAATGGTCGGGGCGACTGGATTCGAACCAGCGACCACTTGAACCCCATTCAAGTGCGCTACCGGACTGCGCCACGCCCCGACCGGAAGGCCAATAATTACCCTGACTCCTCCTGTTTGTCAACTGCCATGGGAGTGTGTCCGAGAATAGGAATTGAGCAGAAAAGCCTCACAATTGAGATGGAATGGTTACAGATTTGAGGCGAATACTGGAAGTATTTAACGATAATATGTAGACATTGCATCCAGTTGTGTGGGTTTTATGCCAATGCTCCTATTCCCGATCACTCTCCATAGGATCCCGCTCAAGAGTACTGATTATATCGGTTAATTCCTGCTTTATCGAATCGATCAGAGCGGTGGAAACACTGGTTGCATTCAATTCAAGATTCATCTGTTCCGTCGAGTTGCTCATCTCTTCAATTTTCTGTCTGGCGCCGTCGATTGTATAGCGTTCCTCGTAAAGTAATCGACTTATCAGCTTGATCAATCTGATCTCTTCCGGTTTGTAGACTCTGTTCCCGGATTGGCTTTTTGTAGGGCTGAGCATGGGGAAAGCAGTCTCCCAGTACCTGAGCACATGGGGTTTCAGTCCGGTCATGCTGCAGACCTCACTTATGGAATAGTAAAGCTTCTCGCTGTTAGATTCCACTCTACTCCTCCTCGCGTCTGAGAACATGTGATATTTTCTGCTTCACTCGTGCAAAAACCGATCCTTCGGCTTCCTTCAGTTCTCTGATTTCCTTTATCATCCGCTTTGCTTCTTCATGCTCAGAATTCCAGGACAGAGCTTCCCGCATCGACCTCTCCGCAAGCACCAGCTGATCAGCCTGCATATATATTCTGCCCAGAATTACATAGTTTTCAGGGTCATGATATTCAACTTTGCAAACTATCTTCAGATGATTCACCGCATCGTGAAACCTGTTCATGCCGACTGCTGCGGTTGCCAGTACTTTTCTCAAACGAGGGTTATCGGGATGTGTATTCAGATATTTTTCAAGTAATCGGGTGGCCTCCCAGTAATTCCCTTTCCCGCATAGTTTCTCAGCCTGTCTTGTGGAGCGTATCAGCTTCGCGTCGAGGAGCTTCATGTCGGCTGCCTTGGTTTTTCCCTGAGCTGTTTCCGGTTTCGTATCAGGAAGCTTGTCGGATTTTTTGTCAACTCCTATGAATTCATCATACTTCTCGCGGTCATCCGGATTGGAAAGCACATGATAAGCCTCGTTGACAGTCATATATATTTCTGTAAGGGCTTCATCGTTTCCAGTTACATCAGGATGAAGTTTTCTTGCTAAATCGTGATAAGCATCTTCAATCTCATCGTGAGATGCACGGGGTGGTACACTCAGAATTTCGTAGTAATTGGAATTTTCTGTATTATTACTCAAATTGTGCTTAAATTCCTGCCTGCTTCAGTACGGTAAACCTTCGGCTGGCAGCAAATCCGTTACTGTCAGTCGCTCTTAGAATATATACTCCAGCGGCGACATCGTCCGTGATATTCCATATTACTGTGTTATCCCCGGATAGGAATTCTTCAGAAACATTGTACACAACTCTTCCGCTTGTATCGTACACGGTAACTTTCACTCCTGTTGATCCAGGTGCGGTCAGCGTGAACACCGCGCTGGAAACAACAGGATTTGGATATACAGCGCTGAGCGACAGTATCGGTTCTATCGAAACTCCTTCATCTTCCTCGATCCCCACGAATCCAGGCGCGGTCATGCAGAGCCAGATGTTCATCGGGCGGCATTCATCACAGATTCTCTCTATCTCCGAAGGGTCATTCTGTGAACCCCAGAAGCCGTTATCATCGACTTCAGGAGTGAAAGCAAATATACCCTGCATGTCGTTGCCGCCGTAGCACCAGTCGCACTGTTCTCCGTTCACGGGATAGAGAAGCTGACCCGCTCTTCCAGGAACGTAATCGTTATACGAAGTCATCGCGGCGCCCCATGCTTCGAATGTGCTCTGGTCGGGTGTGGGACTGTTTATATATCCCCAGGGGTAGATCAGCCAGCCGCCGTAGGTATGATAATTCATGGCAGCTATCGGTTGAATAGCAGTTATGAAATCTCTCTGTATCTGTGTTTCAGGTTCGGAGAATGCCTCTGTTCCTCGGTATGTCTCGTCATACGGATTACCGCTTGAACCGGTATCATCGTAATTCCACATATATCCCCAGTTGCGGTTGAGATCGACTCCATTGCCGTCTGTCCAGTTCATGTTCTTCCGCTGCATTCCACTGCCCGGCATGTTGTATTCGTATCCGTCAGGATTGGCTACAGGGACAAAGTAGACAGTGGTGTTATCAAGAATCCAGGCTGCCCTGGTATCTCCTTCATCGTAATTGCTGGTCAGCCACATGGCGAAATCTATCAGAACCGAATTACCACCGGGCTCACGCGCATGGATGAGAGATGAGAAGTAAATGGGAGGTTTGTATCCGCTTCCCACAGGGCTGGTCATCTTTATCATATATATGTCTCTGCTCTGGTATGACTGACCTATAGTAACCGGTGTATCGACGAGATCAGTGTAGCTCGCCGCGAGTTCGCACCAGAACAGCCAGTTTTCCTCAGGGCTGTAATATTCTCCTGCATTTTTAGCGTTCACTGGAAGGAGTTCCCCCCACTCCCTCGGAAGCAGTTCGTAATCGGCGAAGCGTAGAGAAAGCTGATCTATCTCCCGCTCGGGAATCATCAGATCAGCGTATCCGAGCCTGATATCTACATTGGCTACATCGTATCCGTCAGCCAGCAGCTGCTGCACAGCACCTGCGGTTATATCGCGAACCCGAACCAGTCTGTCCGCTGAAACAGCAGACGCAAATATGATGATTGAGATAAAGACTATAAGTACTTTCAATGTAATCTCCTTACTTTGAGATTGACTTCTGCCGGTTAAGCGCTTAGTTTTGCCGCCTACTAACAGATAATCTTGTATCATAGGGTATATACAGAATACCACATAATTTGTGAAAGGAGTCTCCTCTTGGCAAGGAGCAAGCAATCTCTCAAGCGTCACAAGACCGATACGGTCAAGGCAAAACGAAACCGAAGCAGAATGAGAACACTCAGAAGCGCTATCCGCAACGTTCGCGATGCGCAAACCCCTGAGGAAAAAGAAACAGCCTACAAAAAAGCCCAGAGTCTTCTTGACAAATCCGGCAGAAAACGGCTCATACACCCGAATAAGGCAAATCGGCTAAAAAGCTCATTATCATAAAGATCAGGGTCTGATCGTTAAATAATCACCGGTCAGACCAAAGTCCTGTAATTCCTGATCTGATCATCACTTCAGAAATGGTATGTACAGGATAAACTCCCGAGAAATCCTTCCGGGTTTCCACTTATTACATATGGTCCATTATGCAGGAAACCTTCGGTGATGCCGGCATCAAGTGAGAAATTGGATATTTCAAATCCAAGCCCGAATTTGCTGGAAATCCTGGTATTGACCACAGCATCCTTCTCACCGTCTTTAAATCTGCTGGTTAAACTGGCTGCTCCGGCTCTCAGAAAAAGCCAGCTGTTTATTCTCTGCTCAATACCGGCCTTGATGTGGATAAGATCCAGGGTCAATGCATTGTCACCATCCTCCGGAGAAGAATTGTTCACACCTATGAATGCTCCGGCAATCAATCTTGTTTCCGGCGTAATCATTCTATTGGTGGCAATACCAAGATCCGCGCTGATGGTGGTGATGATAGTGGAATCCTGTATATCAAGCTTTGAAAAGTCAGCACTGATGACAGGAAACAGGTTGAAGAAAGCATGATCCATGTGTCCTCTGAGCGAAGCGTTGAATTGAAGCTCCGTGGTCTTCATGGACGTTTCAGCAGAAGTATACTTGAGAGAAAAGTATTCAGCGCCCAGAGATATGTCGGAATACTCGAATGGAAACGCAAGTCCTGTTCCAAAAGAGGTTGAAAACGAGTACTGATCCCTGATACATTCCAAAGGACCGTAACCTGCCGCTTCATTCTCTATGTAATCCACTCCGACAATGATTCCAAAACGGCCGGGATTGTAAAGAACTTCGAGGATATGTTTATCGTGATTGTATACAGCTCCCCAGCTTGTTCCTCTGGAATTTATGACACCGCCGAACCATCCCAGCTGCCACTTTTCATTACCATTTCCCATCCCTTCAATTGCGATAGAACTTATCGAACAGAACTGGTATTTGTTTATGGTTCCGGGGAAAGCCCACATTTCATTGAAATCATTCAGGAGCAGCCTTGCGTCATCAGTCAGCACTGTCAGCCGCGGATCACTCGCATACGAAAAAGCAGTGAGCACAATAAGCGCAATTATTCCGGTTCTCATATAAACCTCCTGGTCGATCAGAATAAGCACCACTAAAAATCAATATAATTGATAGTATGAAATTCATAACTTATGAATATCATATATTGACTGAATTTTCTTCCTGCTACCGGTTTCTTCACTATCATCGTAAATTATTCATATTCCAGCATTTGAAATTCGCGGACTAGATCGAGAAACCAGGCTCGAGTACAGCACCTTTGGGAATAACGATTATGCCCTCTCGGATAAAACATTGATCTGAAGAATATTCCAGTACCCCTCCGGAATTCTCTAACCTGCAGCAATCCCCTATTCGAGCATTTTTATCTATTATCGCATTTTTTATCAGGCATTCTCTGCCGATCCCGAGCAGAGGGAGTTTTTTGTCAGTATTTCTGGGGTCGAGGTAGTATCCCTCCCAGTAATCCGCACCCATAAAGACGCAGTTCTCCATTACAGTTCCGCTTCGAATCTTGCCCCGCAGTCCAACTATGCAGTTCTTCAGCTTTACTCCGCTGATATCTGAAGCATCGCAGATGATAGTGTTATCCACTTCACAGTTTTCCATTCTCGCTCCGGGTAACGCTCTTGCCCGTGTAAACAGGGGGGAAAAAGAAGTATACATGTCAAAACAAGGGTCAGGCATGGCCATATCCAGATTTGCACGGAAGAAGCTGCTGATGCTTCCAATATCGGACCAGTATCCATTGAATGGGTAGGACAATACATTGAATTCATTTATGGAATCGGGGATAATTTCCTTTCCAAAATCTATAACATCAGGTTCTCTCCCCAGAACTTCCTCAAGCACGTCAGGTGAAAACATATAAATGCCCATACTTCCAAGGTATGGCATTTCATCAGTAAGCCCTTCCTGTGTACTTATAAGCTGAGGTAAATCAACCGGTGAAGGCTTCTCTCTGAATTCAGTAACAACACCGTCTTTACCCACTTTCATGATACCAAGTGTCGGGGCTTCAGTTGCCGGTACCGGCTTGGTGGCGATTGTTATGTCAGAGCCATTTCTGATATGATATTCCGCAAATCTGTTGAAATCCATTCTATACAACTGGTCACCGGATAAAATCAGTACAAGATCAGGGCACAGATTCCTGATGTATTTCAGACTCTGCCTGACAGCATCAGCGGTTCCCTGAAACCACTCCCTGTTCTCCTCCGTCTGTTCTGCTGCCAGTATGGAAACAAAACCTTCCGAAAATCTGTCAAATCTGTACGTCCTGGCGACGTGCCTGTTCAGGCTCTCACTGTTGTACTGTGTAAGAACAAGGATATGTCTGATTCTATCATTGATACAATTGGAGATTGGAATATCGATAAGCCTGTATTTCCCGCCAACGGGAACCGCAGGTTTGCTCCTGTCTCGAGTGAGAGGAAATAGTCTGGTGCCCCTTCCGCCTCCCAGTATTACTGCAACAATTCTACTCATATCCCCTCCTTTTGTGCACTGAGGAAATAGAACGCCGCGGGAAGAATGAGTCAAGAACCATATTAACGGCATATTGAACAAAATATTAAGTATTATTAAACTAAATCTTGACATTTCTAAAGATTTTACTATATATTCTTTAACATTCAGGAGGTTCATTATGGATATTGGAAACGCCAGGTGTCCAGACTGCAACAAGCCTATGACGCCGATTGCCTGCGAGTGCCGGATATGTGGAATACGGATGGAGGGTAGTTTCACCGTCTCGATACTCTCCCAGCTGCCACCGGATGACCAGGCCCTTGTCGTGGCTTTCATGCATAGTTTCGGCTCTATCAAGAAGATACAGGATTTGCTCAATGTCAGTTATCCTACTGCCAGGGCAAGAATAGCGGAAGTAATCAAAAGACTTGATTCAACCATGAATGTGCCGGACGAACAGGAGAATACAATTCTCGAGAAACTCGAACGGGGAGATATATCCTTCGAAGAAGCAATGGAGAACCTTTAAAATGCCTGCATGGATACTGCTGTTCAGAATACGGAATTTCATGATACCCATTCCCTGGTTCATTATATGGATACTTCCACTGCCGTTCATTCTGGTTACATCAATAATAGGATACGTGGCCAGACTGAGCGGAATGAGAAATTACATCTTCCGCCTTCTCAGTGAATCATGGAGGGTTCTGATGCTGATTATCTGTCTGCATGGGATTGAAGTAAGGGTGGACACTGAAAAGGAAAATATCCTGTTGAAATTCATCTAGGTTATAATTGAATGAAAGGAGTGAACAATGGAAAACAGTTCACAAAAAAAGATTCTGGAAATGCTCTCGGAAGAAAAGATTACTGTAGAAGAGGCTACAGCGCTTCTCTCCAGGCTACAGAATACTGAAGGAGACACGGACGAATCGGGTTCCGATACGGATCAGGAAAACAGAGGAAAAGCACCAAAATACCTGCGGGTTCTGGTCGATTCAGCGGATGGTGACAAGGTAAATGTCAGAGTACCTCTGAGCCTTATAAAAACTGGCATCAAGCTTTCTGCACTTATTCCGGGTGATGCAGCCGCCAGAATAGGGAATTCCGGACTTGATCTGTCACAGATATCGCAGCTTTCCGGTGAAGAACTTATCGAAGCTCTCAGGGAATTGCAGGTCGATGTTAACAGCGCCAATGGCGACAAGGTAAGGGTTTTCACCGAATAACATAAAGAGAAGGTAACATGAAAATTGCTCTTGCTGGAAAACCCGGATGCGGCAGATCGACTCTTTTCAAAGCTCTTGCGGGATACGCAGACGCAGACACCGGAAAACCGCTCACTGTTCAGGTGCCTGATGATCGGCTTGATTTTCTTACCGCTGTTCATATGCCGGAGAAAAAAGTAAACGCAACAGTAGTCTTCTACGATGTCCCTTCCCCTTCGTTCTCTCCGGGGAATATGGCAGTCATGAGAAATGCCGCTGTTCTAACTGTTGTTCTGGATAATTACGCTCTGGGTGATCTTGAAGCGGATTTCTCAGAGATAGAGTCCGAACTCATTCTCTCGGATATGAAAACCACCGAAAAACGACTCGAACGGCTTCGAAAGGAAAGTAAGGGCAAATCAAGAGAAGCAATTCTTCTTGAGCGAATACTTACGCATATGGAAACGGGACAACCACTCAGAACAATAAGTCTCGACTCCAATGAACGCGATCTGCTCTCTCCATATGCTCCACTATCTCTCAAATCTCTTCTGGTTGTTCCAAACAGAATGGGGAAACCTGTAACCCCGGAAAACGATCTCAACAAAACAGTACTGTCTCATGGAGCTTCCCTTATTCCAATAGATGCAGGTCTGGAACTTGAATTGACTGATATTGATAATGCTGATCGTCAGGAATTTCTGGAGTCTCTGGGCTACTCCTCAAGCGGCCTTTCCCGCCTGATAAGAGAGAGCTATTCCGCACTCGATCTCATAGTTTTCTATACAATCGGAAAAGATGAGGTCAGGGCATGGCCCTTAAGACAAGGGGCGACAGCTCCTGAAGCGGCAGGAAGCATTCACACTGATTTCGCCAGAGGTTTCATCAGAGCGATTGTAATGCCCTACGAACTCTATCATGAATTCCCTGACAGGGCAATGCTGAAAGACAGGGGTGAATTGCGGATTGAAGGTAAAAACTACGTGGTTCAGGATGGTGACATAATAGAGATTCTTTTCAATGTCTGAAAATTATGAAAGTGAAAACGGAACCCGATTCACTTTGTTCATAGTTGCTACTTTTCGCCATTCGTGTACGATCTGACTTACTTCAGCCGCTCCAAGAAAAATCACGCACTCCCAGTAAAGCAGGAAGAACGTTGCCATAAGTCTGGCCATCGATCCGTAGACTACTCCCCATCCGGGATGACCGATAATCCATAAATAGGTCTGAATTCCAAGCCAGGTAAATACAGTGGCGATTGCAGTAGCAAGAAATGCCTGACCCTTGCCCACTTTCCTGTTCGGAGCAGCCAGAAAGAAAGTAAAAAAGAGCAGCATTGTAAATGTGATACCGAGAATATGAGCCATTCCGCCACCGGTCAGGTGTCCTATAAGCGGCCAGTGTGATACGATATCCCCAAGCGGGCTGTCAACGACCAGCCTTGCCATTGTGGAAAATAAAACCGCTGATATAAAACAGACCGCCACAAGAAGCGCAAGGACAAAATCATACAGTTTTCCCAGAACGACATTCCGTCCTTCTGGAACTTCGAAGATCTTATCAAACGCTGTTCGAATAGTACCGAACAGTCTGCTTACTAGCCAGAGAAGAAAGAGAAAACCGATTATTCCCGGAATGCCTGCATTTCCCGAAGATATCGCACTCTCTATTTCATTTCTTGTAGATACAGGGATAAGGGGATTCGCGGTATCAAGCCAGTTCTGCAGCCCCTGATGCAGTTCGACATCCTTCTGAAGAGCAATCCCGCTCAACATCATAATCATCAATCCAAGCGGAAGAGCTGTTATCAGAACATTGAATGAGATAGCGGCAGCGGAGAAAAATACGCTGTCATCATTCCATTTATTGTACAGCCGTCTTCCAAAGAATCTGAGAAATACCCATGACCTGAAAAACAGTCGTCTGGAAGGCATTACCATACCCCGAAGCCAGCGGGGTATTCTATTTCGAAAAGTCAGAATTATTCCACCGTTACGCTCTTGGCCAGATTCCTGGGTTTGTCAACATCACATCCCCTGCTTACCGCAATGTGGTATGACAGAAGCTGCAGAGGAATCACTGTAAGCAGCGGCACGAGCATATCAGATGTATCAGGTACCCGTATGACCCAGTCGGAAACCGATTCAATATCAATATCTCCAACTGTGGCAATTGCGAGTACTCTGCCGTGCCTTGCTTTAACCTGCTCGATATTCGAAATTACCTTGTCATATGCAGCGCCTTTTACGGCAATAACCGCAATAGGCATCATTTCATCAATCAGAGCGATAGGGCCATGTTTCATCTCAGCCGCGGGATACCCTTCCGCATGAATGTAGGATATTTCCTTGAGCTTCAATGCGCCCTCGAGCGCAACCGGATAATTGACTCCCCGCCCCAGATACAGGAAATTATTAACGTATGTGAATTCTCTGGCTATTTCCGCTATTTCACTGGAGTTATCAAGGATTTTCGCCACTTTCTCCGGTATGGCTATGATTTGCTGCGCGAATTCCAATCCCTGCTTTCTGCTCAGAAAGTTTCTTGCCCTGCCAAACGCAAGAGAAATCAAAGAAAGTACCATAACCTGCGAAGTGAAAGCCTTTGTTGAAGCAACCCCAATCTCCGGACCGGCATGGATGTATACTCCGGCATCGGTTTCCCGGGCGATGGTTGAGCCAACAACATTAACAATACCCAGAGTCCTGCATTTCCTCTTCGCGGCCAGTCGGAGAGCTGCGAGTGTATCTGCTGTTTCGCCGCTCTGGCTGATAACGATCATCACAGTGCCGGGAGTCAGAACAGGATCTCTATATCTGAATTCTGACGCATACTCCACCTGCACTGGTATTCTGGAAAGCGCTTCTATCAGATATTTTCCAATCAGCGCGGCATGCCATGAAGTACCGCAGGCAGTTATGACTATTCTGTCAATCGATCGCATCTCTTCTTCTGACATGTTCAATCCGCCGAGATGAGCTGTGCCCTGTTCAAGATCAAGCCTGCCTCTGAATGCATTCGAGAGGGACTCGGGCTGACTGTATATCTCCTTGAGCATGAAGTGGGTATATCCATCCTTCTCAATTTCAGTAATATCCCAGTCAACGTACTCAATCCTCTCACGGATGAGCGATGAGTGCCCGTTATCCGATGATATACCCTTGAGGTCTATTTTAATAACCTCGCCCTCCTCAAGGTAGATAACTTCACGAGTGTGTGAAACAATCGCGGCTACATCGCTGGTCACGAAATACTCACCGTCACCGATACCGGCGACAAGAGGACTTCCGTAGCGGGCAGCAACGAGAGTATCGGGTTCATCCGCAGACAGAACTACAATACCGTAAGTACCATGCACCCGCGCGAGCGCATCCTTCACGGCAGTAAAAAGATCCTTACCCTTCCCGACTTCCTGACTTATCAGCATAGGCAGTATTTCTGAATCCGTATCTGTTTCGAAGTGTACTCCTGCTTTCTGAAGTTCTTTTCTGAGAACCTTGAAATTCTCTATTATCCCGTTGTGGACCACAGAGATTCTGCCCGCCTCATCAGTCAGGGGATGTGCGTTCTTCTGTGATGGTTCTCCGTGTGTTGCCCACCGTGTATGAGCAATTCCGACTGTAGATGATACGGCTTTTCCAGAATCCAATGCTTCAAGCTCGCTTACACGTCCCTGGCATTTCCTGCAAACGAGTTCGCCCGGCAATTGGAGAGAATAACCTGCTGAATCGTATCCTCGGTACTCAAGCCGTTTTAATCCTGCGAGGAGCACTTCCCTCGCCGGTTTGCTGCCAACATATCCAACTATTCCACACATATTTTCTCCATTACTTTCCTGAAAGACCGGAAATCCTTTTCAATAGCATCTCTGCTCGCGTTCTCCGAGATAAATCTGACCACAGGTTCTGTTCCGGATGGTCTTATATGCATCCAGCCTTTCTCTCTAAAATACCATAGACCATCACGGATATCATCAGCCTGACCATATTCCCTCTCGAAGCCTTCAATTGCCCGATCAAATTCTCCGGTCAGAGGGGTCTTATATTTGAACATCGTATAGGATGGAAAACTGTCGACCCAGGATCCGATGGTTGCGCCCGGATTGCTTCTGAGGAATGATATTGCGCAGGCCATTGCGACGCCGCTGTCACGCCCAGCATGACAGACCCTGTCGATTACTCCGCCATTCCCCTCGCCGCCTATCATGGCATCCCGAAGTTCCATTTCCTCGACAACATTCACCTCTCCTACAGGACTGCGAAATACCCGGCAACCGTGTCTTTCCGCAGCGTCTTCAGCAAGCCTGGAAGTAGAAAGATTAACAACTGCATTTCCAGGTCTTGCTGCAAGCACATAGTCTATTGCAAGGGCAACAGTATAATCCTCGCCTATAATTCTTCCGTTCTCATCGATCAGCGCAAGTCTGTCACCATCCGGATCGAAGGCAAATCCGATGTCTGCGTTCTCCCTGATAACCGCTTCTGACAGTTGTTTTAAGCTGTCAATGTTCGGTTCGGCAACTCTGGGAAAATCACCCTCCTGCGTCATAAATGGATTGATGACAACATAATCGATTCCAAGTTTCTTCATAAGTTCGACTGCGAATTCGGCAGCCGCTCCACCGGTAACATCAAGAACAGCCTTAAACCGTTTCCCCTGCGAAACTATCCAGGGAATATTCAGTATCGTTTCAATGTGCCGTTCTATGGATCCGGGGCAATCAGACGGAACTCCTACAGACCTGTAATCGACCCAGTTCACCTCTTCATCAAGAATACTCATAAGTTGAACTCTATCATCACTCCGAAGGAAAACACCATCGGAAGCAATAAGTTTCAGAGCGTTCCATTCCCCTGGATTATGGCTGGATGTAATAGAGATGCCCCCACGGACAGAATCATCCATTGCTTCAAGCTGTACAGTTGGTGTTGGTACAATTCCCAGATGAAAAGGATTACATCCGACGGCCATTAGACCTGCTGATACAGCGGCTTCAACGGCTGGGCCACTCCTGCGCGTGTCGCGACCGATAACGATATTCCCTCTGCCTGAAAGCATGCCGAAAGCGGAAGCGAATTCTGCAGCATTCCTGACAGTCAGAGATCTGCCGAATATACCCCTGATGCCGGAACCACTGATAATTGGTTTCATATATCATCCCTGAAAATTTGACTGGAGCCGGCGAACGGAATCGAACCGTTGACCTGCGCATTACGAATGCGCTGCTCTGCCAGCTGAGCTACGCCGGCTCCGAAACCAGAGATATTAACGGTTAACATCATTAACGTCAACGATCTCAGAAGATGGACTCCTCACTTCCGAAAATACTGACTGGAAATGTGATGCAGAACTGCGAGTTGCTCAGATCGGTTTCTACAGCAGGATAGACAGTTGATTCCAATCCATCAATTACCGCATTATCTGTCTTCAGGTCAGCAAAGCATCGCCTGTATTCCAGTCTTCCTGATATCGGCCCCACAAGGACAACCTCAGCACCGATTGCGAAAGCAAAACCTGCAGCGCTCCCATCAGCTTCCACATATTCCCCGAAATCATCAGAACCTCTGTAATCAGCAGTGATAAAGGTTCCTCCGACTCCGCCAAAGACCGAGAAATCCTTCATGAGATGGTAGCTAGCCACCGGCATGATGGAAATGAGAAAAGCACTGAGTTCACCATCCCATCCTGTCTGGGAGGAATTCTTCCAGAAATACTCTCCCGATACTCTGAAATCCAGAATTCCCGGAGCGTCGATATCCACAACAAGACCTGCTGAAGTTCCCGGTGTTAGAAATCTTTCTCCATAGCTTGCATCCAAAGGCTCAAGATTTGAGATCATAGGACCTGCGCTGAAGGAAATTCCATCAGATGCGTAACTAACGGATACAGTTAAAATTAGAACACTGAGTGTTGCTGCAATCAGGATCAGCTTCATCGTTCATCTCCTCCTGAAAATTCTTTCCGGATATGATTCAGCAATCCGCCATCAGCAAGAATCGAGAGCATCTCAGACGGAAGAGCGGGAAAATTAAATGTTCTGCCTTCTATTCTGATGATACCACCTGCAGGATCAATTTCGACTTCGTTTCCCTCATTATAAGCTTCAACCGCTTCAGGGCTCTGTACAAGAAGAAGCCCCTGATTTATCGCGCTTCTGTAGAATATTCTCGCAAATGACCTGGCTATAACCGCTTTCAGTCCTACATATCTAAGGCCAAGAGATGGCTGTTCTCTGCTGGATCCGCATCCGAAATTCTCTCCCGCGATTATGATATCTCCGGATTTTACTGATTTCGCGAAGGCGGGATCAAGATCCTCCAGCAGATGTTCGAGGATTTCAGGGCCTGTGGAACAGGTATATGTGTACTTACCCGGAAAAAGCAGATCGGTGTTGATATCATCCTGTTTGTAACAAAACACTTGCATTACAGCACCTCCCGGGGATCAGTGATTCTACCGGTTATGGCGGATGCTGCAGCCGTCTCCGGGCTGGAGAGGTAAATCTCAGCATCCTTCTCGCCCATTCGACCCTTGAAATTCCTGTTTGCTGTTGATAGACACTTTTCGTCAGGCGCAAGGGCTCCCTGGTGAGCACCAAGACATGGCCCGCAACCTGGAGGAAGAATCACTGCTCCGGCTTCAACAAAGTCCTGAATAAGCCCCATCTGCATGGCTTTCAGGTATTCTTTTCTTGACGCCGGGCCTACAAGCAGTCGAACATCGCTGTGAACGGTATGCCCCCGCAGTATTTCTAAAGCGGCCTGGAAATCCTCTATGCGTCCATTCGTGCATGTTCCAATAAACACCTGATCTATTCCGGTCTCTGGAAGCTCCTGAATCGGAAGCACATTATCAACCTGGTGCGGACAGGCGGCCACAGGAACAATATCGGCAAGGTCGTATTCATATGATCTCGTGTACTCCGCATCATTATCACTCCAGAGTGCTTCGCTGATGTCAACTCCCATAGCTTCCAGATACCTGTCAGTTACCGAATTCGCTTGAAATGCAGCAATCTTTGCGCCCATCTCGATTCCCATATTTGCGATTGTCATTCTATCGCAGATCCTAAAACCGGCCACCGCAGGACCATTGAATTCCACAGCCATATAATTCGCCCCGCCGGCTCCGATATCACCAATAATTGTCAGGATAAGATCTTTTGCAGATACCCCGGCAGTAAAACTGCCTGTGATATCGATATTTATCGTTTCAGGTACTTTGAACCATGTTTTACCGGTTATCCATATCCCGGCTGCTTCGGTTCGGTCTATGCCTGTCGCGAAACAGTTGAATGCGCCGTAAGTACATGTATGACTGTCACTGCCGACAACGATGGATCCTGGTTTGACAAGCCCCATCTCCGGCAGAACCTGGTGGCAAATACCCGTCCCGATATCATAGAAATGTCTGATATTCTGCTCATCTACGAATTTCCTGATTTTTCTGTGACCGGCGGCATTCTTGCTTGAAGCAGCTGGAATGACATGATCAAGTACAATGGCAAGTCTTTTCGGATATTTGACTTTACTGCCAGGGACTGTTGCTTCGAATTTTCCGATTATCGCGGAACTGTTATCGTGCGTGAGCACATAATCAGGTTCCACGAATACAATCTCCCCCTCTCGAACCTTTTTCCCGGCAGCACGGCCAAGGATTTTCATCGCGAATGTTTCACCCATAATCGAGAAACCTTTCGTAAAGTAGAAAAGCACATACGGAGAATCGATTCATTATAGTATGAATTATACAACCGGTTCCTGGAGTAGTAACCCCGCCCTGGAATGGATCATTCTCGGTGAAGAGGATCAGATGAGATCAATTACTGGAATAAAAAATATTGAGGATTCATGTGCTGATATACTCAGTGATGAATCCAACCTGGCCGGAGCATGGTGCGATGAAGCTGTCTGGCCTGAAACCGCGAAGGAAATGCAGATATTTGTGCGCAACTCCGCGAAAGAAGGAGTTCCCATTACGGTCTCGGGAGGACTTACAGGAATCGCGGGAGGCGCACTGCCTGAAGGGGGCGCGGTTGTTTCGACATCATCCATGAAAAAAATGGAATATGATGATAATGGAATGATTACAGCTGAAGCAGGAGTAACTATCGAGGAGCTTCATCGATTCGTTTCATCCGTTGCCGGGGAATTCTTTTACCCGCCGGACCCGACCGAAGAGACCGCTTCACTCGGTGGTACTATCGCCACGGATGCATCGGGTGCAGACAGTTTTCTCTATGGCTCAACAAGAGAATGGATCAGAAAGCTCGAACTTGTTCTCCCCTCTGGAAAACTTCTTGAGATCGAAAGGGATCAGTACATATTTGAAGGCTTAACCTGCAGGCACCCTGATATCGGAACCCTGATCCTGCCGGAACTCATCAAAAAACAGCCTCCGAAGAACGCTGCAGGATACTACATGCATCCCGATATGGATCTGATTGATCTGCTTATCGGCTCTGAGAGCACTCTGGGACTGATAACCAGAGCCTGGCTGAAGCTCGCTCCGGTTCCGCCTTTCCTGTTCGATCTGACAGTCTTCCCTGAAGATTTTACATCCTTCTGGAATCTGTTTGAAAATCTGCTCAAAGCCGACGATTCTCTTTTGATAAGGGCAATAGAAATGATGGATGACCACTGCATCGATTTCATCCGCTCTCATCCCGGAGACTTCCCTCTCCCTCCTGAAAATGCCCATTTCGCGCTTCTCCTCAGAGCAGAAGCGTACAATGATGACCAGATGGATGAAGCGCTGATCACTATGGATAATTTATTGGAGAAATCGAACGTCAGTTCAGAGACCGCATGGGGTGGTTTTGAACCTTCCGAACAGAAGAAAATACGCGATTTCAGACATGCTCTGCCGGAATCCGTAAATCACATGATTTCGGAAGCGAGAAGGGAGTGTCCACCCATCCACAAACTGGGTTCGGATGGAGCGGTGGAACCATCAAAACTCATGGAATACTACTTAAGAACAAGGAGCATTCTGGAAGAAAAGAACCTCCCTTTTGTTATTTTCGGACATGCCGGTCAGGGACATATCCACGCGAACGCGCTGCCGCACAACCTTGAGGAACTTGCGCTCGCGGAGGAGGCTATGCGCGAAATCGCTGCAGCAGCAGTTGAAATGGGCGGGACAGTGTCCGCGGAACATGGCCTTGGAAAACTTAAAATCGATTTACTGCACCTTATGTATACTGACAGTGAAATTGATGGAATGGAAACGATAAGACGGACTTTTGACCCTGAATGCCTGTTCGCACGGTCACTAAAGTTCCGATGAAAGAATTATCTGAAAACACAGTAGTCGGAAAAAAGCTGAGACAGGGAAAAGATCGATTCCAGGCTTTTTCGGTCCCATGTGACAATTCGAATGATGTTCCCGGCATCATAAGTCAACTTACATCCGGGCACCGGCTTCATAAGGCTTCTCATATAACATGGGCTCACCGCCTGAAGTGCAGCGGCTCAATAAGGGAAATGAAGAATGATGGAGGAGAAAGCGGCGCGGGAAACTGCATACTGGAGATAATGCGCAAAAAGAATACCGTGAACACCCTTGTGCTTATTGCGAGGTGGTACGGCGGCAGACACCTCGGTCTCCGGTTCCTGCCTGTTTAGACCGTATCTGCAGACGTGAATTGCCTGTACGCATGCGGGGGCTTAAAAGGAGCGTTGCCTTGAAAATGATGCTTAAAGGAGAAGCC
>JAUVEU010000115.1 GCA_030594645.1 Candidatus Aegiribacteria sp. | reverse complement strand
CCGTTCCATCCTTCATCCACTATTCCCCGCACGGATATGATCTCACCGCGCAGGACAGTCAGGTTCTGAGGCTCGTCGAAACAAGCATTGGCCAGCTCATCTGTAGATTCAGGATCAGCAACCAGTCGAAGCTCATCCTCTACTACAGTATCATCACCGTACCAGATATAGGGATATGCAACCAGAGTAACTTCCATCCCCATCCATGCGAAGTAGGCTTCATTCAGTGCCCATGCGTCAACAGCGACATCCGCAGTTACTGCTGCAGGATCCAGTTTACCCTCGGGATAAAGAACCGCTTCCTCAACAACCTCTTCAATAACCTCGTCCACCGTTTCATCAGCGGCTTCACCCGGTATGACATCACCTGCCGTATCGTCCGTCTGCGGCTGATCACCACCACCGCATCCGAGTACGAGCAGAAGACTCAGAGAAACAGTTCCAATGAATATTCTTAACATGTTACTCCTTCCTTAAAGATAGATGGATCAATATGACTCACTATAACTGGATAGAATTGTGACTATTTCAGGATTCAATGTCAATGGATAGATGCTTACCTTGATAAGTAATTTCAGCCTTCATCAGTAATTGACATAACCTGTTCAGCGCTGATAGTAATCTCATTGTTCAAGTTATTCAAGAAAACCTGATCGATCTTTCAATACAGGAAGTGAAGTTCATATCCATCTCATGAATGGCACAGATAAGGAAGTCTGTGTTTGAACCACGGATACCCAATCTCACCATTATGGACAAATTGAAAGTAGTAGTTGCAATTTGTCCAACTTACCGAGAAGATCACCCAGAACAGTAAACAGCAAATTCTTTATACCGCTTGGATACTGGCAAAAGCTCTCAGGCTTAAAAGTGACACCTGTTATAATCTATGGCGGAGATACCTATCAATCACGAAGTGGAGTAGAGCTGTTACCATGGAAAGATGTAAGTAAGGTTTTAGATCCCGGTACATGAGATAATCGCTATCTACATCAACCTCGTCACGGTTTTCGACCCGGCATCAAAGCTCTAAAAGCCATCAGCGAGCGCCCCGTCCTGGGACGGAACACCACCGGAAACAAGAACACACAACGCAATATTCAGAAAACTCAGCATAACTTCACTACTTTTTCAATTCAGCGGAATTACTCAATTCGAGATAATAAGGGATATTTCATTTGAAGCAACATATTTAAACAAACTTACGTCTGACAGCCTGCAGCAGTCGTTTGCTCGAAAGAGCATTCCAGCAGGTGGTCCTTAATGTAAAATGAAAACAATCAGCACATGCTGTCAGTGACGAGCTTTGTACCTTGCTGGAGGATGTCCTTGTAATGGTATTCCGCTATTTCAGCTTTCAGTCAGTTTATAATGAAATACTAAGAATATATCCTCCACTTCACATGGTTCGGCAACAAGTTCTGTGTAGTCGGGAGCTGTACTGTGCTTCACTTTCAGGCTTATTTCACCGGTGATATCCAGTTCTTTAAGGTTAAGTCCTGAATCGATCACATTTATTGTTGCCTTATTCAATCCGCCATCGATGTCATTATCAAGCAAGGTGATCTTCGAAGACGTAACGAGATCCTCATAGAAGTTAATGTAAGATAAGACCATGTCATAATCTCCATCCCGAGTGCATCTGGCAAACACATCAATCTTCATCACAACGATATCTCTGTCCTGTGCGAAGAAGGGGATGCGCATCTTACCAATAGTGAAATTCAAGACTTTTTCAGTACCTTCGATCGCAGGATAGAGGAACCTGTGCCACTCTGCCGGGAACTCATGCTTCATGCTGAACATGCTCATCAGCGGTTGGTCGCTTAGTTCTGCTTCATTCAAGAAGAAGTCTTTGATGTACGCTACAGATTTTTCCTTAAACAGCCCGCCATTCTCTCTGGCCGTGTATTTAAGATGAAGTATCACATCAGAAATCGTCGAATAATCAAGTTGCCTGAGTTCTTTTTCCGCTGAAAGTTCTATCTGCCAATCGCTTATTGCTCCGGCTCCTTCAAAGGGCAGGTAGCGTTCATCCCTGAAGTTGAATTCGAACATACCGGCATCGTTTTGCCCTGTGCTGGTAGCGATGGAAGTCACCGGTACATTACTGGCGCGGAAGCGATCGTCATCAATCCACAGCCCTTCATCATTTTCGTGCTCATAATTGCCTTCACTGTTCATCGAGGTGTTGAAACGGGTGGTATTTTTCAAAAGCCGCAGCGAACAGTTAACATTGGTGTAGGGCCCTGCTATGCATGGAATAGACAGGCTCATCGCTTTTATTCTCCTGAAATAGTGGCCCTGGAAGTCGAGATCGAGCAGTTCTTCAGGTAGCGACACGTAACATTTTCCGGTCTCCCTCAGTTCTATAAGCGCTAACGGATTCAGAAGAGCAAGCGAAATGCTCTTTGTCAGTTCAAGTTCTCTTCTGTTCTGCTCAAGGTATGATTTTTCCAGTTGCCTCAGCGCCAGTTGCAGTTTTTCGCCTGAAACCAATCCCTGCTTCGAATTGTCCCAGTAACCGTACTGGATGAAACTCGCTGTTTCCGATCCCATCTCGTATTTGTATGCTTTTTCGGCCTTCTTGGCCATGTCAAAGGCCAGGTTATAGCTCTGCTTGTAGACGGCAAAAAGCTGTTCTTTCATCCACTGGTACAATTCCTGATTGGTGAACTTATCCTTCAGGAAAAGCTCAACCTCCTTTGTGTTTTCAATCTGCTTTTTATGATTTTCCAACTCTTTTGTCGTAATCTGTATGCGAATGTCTGCCGATGTTATCTGTTTGTCGAGTTGGATAATTTCTCGCGCAGCAAGATTTGCCTGAAGTGTCCAATCCTGTTCTCTGCGAATGTAAGATGCCATTTTGGCAGCTTGCGCGGCCTGATAAGAATACACTTGACTAAAAATTTGCGGGATTTTCGCTAAAGCGGAAACAGCCGCCCCAAAATGAGGACCACCCAGTTTTGCGTCTACTCCAATACCCAGGGGTAGTCCATCAGCACCAATAGTAGGAATCATATGTAATAATCCGGCAATTCCCTCCATTCCCGTTGCAAATTGTTGCGCCAGCATGGAATCCCATGACCTGTCAGCATCCTCTTTCTCCTTGGATATAAGCTTCACTCCACTCTCATTACTGTCAACCAATGATTCATCGACATCGGTTCTAACTGTCGCGATACGTGTATCAGAAGGCAATTGGCTGTCTGCCGACAGTGTCGCATCAACGATTGGTTCAGACGGGACTGTGACAGAATCATTGCCTAAAAGGTCTATGTAATGCTGCAAACGGAAGGATGCCGTTTCACGAGCCTTCAGAAGGTTTTCTTTATTGACCTTTGCATCCAGTATCTGCCGCTCCCTGATGGCTGTCACAAGTTCCAGCATTTGAGTTTCATGGGATGCGCGCAGGCAGCTCAGCTCTTCACCGTCTTTTTTCTCCAGGGTGGCAAGCAAAGTAGAACCGAGAGCTTTTACATCCGAACAGAATTCATTAACCTTTTGAATGAGAAAAGTGAAACGGTAAATGGGCGGGGGACTGCTGAGGTCCGCCAGGATACTGCCAAGACTCAAGCCCTGGGATGCTGCCTGGATTAGAGCCTCCGGACTTATGGGCGGTGCAAACAAAGCCAGCTTGCGTTCAACTCCATCAATATCCTGGCAGTGACGAATCTTAAACAGCCTGTCAGCCGCTGTATCCCAGAGCTCAAGCAATTTGTCGTTTGAAGGTATGCAGAAGTACAGGGCTGATCCGATACCGAGCAGGTTGGTGCCAGAGGAAGAGCTGCTGACACTGACTTCACTGCTGTATGGGAAAATGTTTTCGAGTTCAATCAGTGCGTTCGAGAAATCGTCCCACTTATTCTGCAGGCTGTCGTAGGACTCAGCTTTAATATTCCCACGCCTGGGCACGAACTCAGGATAAGGCCCCAGCACGTGGTTGGCAATTACATAAATCTGGAGAGCTTCGTATACACTCTCTCTTGTAAATTGCCTGAACAGTGAATCGCCCCAGGCAATGAGGTTATCCACGTATTTGATGACTACGTGCTTCATATAGGCCAATGGTCTGTTGCCTGCCATAAGATGCGGGTCGAAGGGATTATCGCGCCATTCACTGATAATAGCATTCTCAGTATTGGGATCTGTGTTGGGTGACAAACTTCTGAACCAGTCTTCCAGGCTTTTGCCGGGTTCGGTTTTAAAGGGAAGCACTTTCCAATAGCGCGATATTTCGCTTTCCCCGATTCCGGGCATTTCATCAGTCGTGGGGTCGAAGATGTAATGAAACCATTTCATGGCTTCTTCGTATTTACCGTTTTTGCTAAGCCTGGTAGCGATGTATAGTGGAGCGTGGAAGAAGAGTTCCCAGTTGTACAGGCTGTTGGCACCGTAAACATCAAAGCACACATTCTCTTTGTAAGCAGTTCGGGGATCAGGTGGTGTATCGAAGTCCGAATGTTTTTTAACCAGTCCGTTAGTGAAATTTGGATCATAGAGATCTTCAAAGGTAACACCTTCATCCGATTTAATCGCATCCTTATCCAAGGGATTTTCAGTATCACTTTCCATCAGAGCCGGCATGCCACCTTGATTGAGCCGTGTGACAAACTTACTCGAAAAGGGATGATAGAAAGTGTGGAATTCCAAACCCCTGTCATATCCGACAAACCTCCTCCAATCTGCGTATATCATGTTTTTGGCTGAGCCAAATGCGGCTTCAACAAGAGTCATATCCGTCCGGAAATATTCCGAGACGGATTTCCTGGCAACTGCTGCACCTGCTTCCGGGTTGCCTGACCGCGTTATCATGGCACGGCTTGTCAGCATACAATCAACCAGCTCGATCTCAGGGCTGATAGTCCTACCAATAGCGTATATTTCTGGGATATAGGGTCTGCAATGGTCGGGGTATTTCAACATGTCGATTATTGTGACATCCAGGGGTCTGACGAAATAGTTACGATTAGAATTATTATAGAAGAAGGGGTAAAGCTTAGCAGTCCAATATCCTGATGTGGATTTAAACAAATCATAGTTCTGGTGTGAATAAATTATGTCATGGTTGATGGAGCTTTTTAGATATGTGTTCTCTATAAGGTTGAGTTCTGAATTTTTCCTGTGTTTCATAAAATAATTCGAATAAGGTCCACCGAGGTGAACCGGGAATTTCGAATTATTACTTTTCACCTTTGAATTTATATCAGTGAGTTGAAATTGTCCTATTCTATTATTACGATTGAAAAGTGAAATAGTTAATATCTCCGTATTGTTAAGAACATAGAATGAATAGGCAGTCAAATGTTCTTCGACGTACTGGTCACCGCTACATTTGATGAATTCTTTTGTTATTTGCTTTGAACTCCACTTCCCATCTACATATTCACTCCACGCAAGCTTAATTTCCCATTCCTTGATTGGTTCCAGTAACGACATGCTGTCATCAGAAATAGTCGTCACAGATTCTGAACTGTTTTCCAGAGACGCTTCCTGCGCTTCCATGAATTCAGGCCAGAACAGGAACAGCCTGTTCTTCCATACAACCGGTATGAGATGCACTCCGCTGTCATCACCATCTTCCACGCTGCGTATATCGAGCTGTACCTTTTCCCATGCGCTCCATTTCCGGTACTCGTTCCACTTGCGGTAAAAGTATTTGTAAGGTGCATTGTTTGTCCTTGCGAATACATGCAGGTACTTAAGTTTGCCGTCCTCGTAATTTTCCTGGTACATGCCGCACACTTCAAGGTTGGCCACCTCATTGAGGCTTGTAAGATAAGTGCGGAATCCCTGCTCAACGCTTCGCGCGGTAATATCGTTCTGTACCAGGTATGATTCGAGTTCCTTGAAAAACACACTGCGGTCGTTGCGCCATTCCGGTTCCAGCCAGTTTTCAGGATAAAGGAATACTTTCCTGTTCGCTTCCCACACCCGGTAGTTCTTCATCCACTCCCAGCGGTCCTTGTCTATAGCGCCGGGTGAGACTCCCTTTTCCGAACCGCTCGACATATCGCTTTCCAGATTGAGCAGGCAGCGATTGACGAACATCTGAATTGCCGCATTGGCCTGCACAATGCGCGAAGTGTCCATGCAGGCGCCCATCTGTACATCGATGAGGAAGTATTCGAACAGACTGTCTGCATCCACTGCCCCCCAGGCTTGAATGGCTGGTTGCATCAGCAAATGACTGACAAGTGCCTGCTTCTGATTCTCCCTGATTTTGTCACTCAAATTTCCAGCAAGGTCAAGCCAGTCTTCTTCTTCATATTTTGCTTTTACCGTATTCTTTATCAATTGAGCTGTACTATGGAGTGTGCTGAAGTCAGTTTCTGCAGTGCCCCATTCAGCTATGGTTCGAGCTGAGATACCGGTTTTTGAAACGATTTGCATTGCTTTGTGAAGCCGGTTAAGTGCTATTTCGTTCTTGAAATCATCAGCGGAAAGATTGAAATGTGTTGTCACCAGATAGTCCAGGTTTACTTTATCCCACGCGGAGGCCAAATGTAGAATATCGATAAGTTCTCCAATTGAGGGTGCGG
>JAUVEU010000025.1 GCA_030594645.1 Candidatus Aegiribacteria sp. | reverse complement strand
ATTGATCCACTCTTCACCTCTGATGATATGAGATATCTTCATCAGGTGGTCATCAACAACAACGGCAAGATGATATGTAGGGTATCCATCCGCTTTCATTATCACCTGATCATCAATTGATTCCCAGTCCTTCTCTATTTTACCTCTTAACAGATCTTCAAATACGCACTTGCCCTCAAGAGGAACCTTCATACGAACAACGAAATCCTCACCTGCTTCAACTCTTCTGGTGGCTTCCTCCGGAGGAATGTCCCTGCATTTACGGTCATAGCCGCTGCCTGCGCCGGATTTCTGGCATTCTTTCCTCAGTTCCGCGAGACGATCCTTCGTGCAGAAGCACGGATACGCATATCCCTCCGCAACAAGATTGTTAATGTACTTCTGGTATATATCCAGTCTTTCGCTTTGCCGATACGGTCCGAATTGCCCGCCGATCTCAGGGCCTTCATCCCATTCCAGACCGAGCCACCTTAGTGAATCGATTATCGACTTCTCGTATTCGGGCGAAGATCGCTCCCTGTCAGTATCCTCTATTCTAAGAATGAAAGATCCATTGTTCTTTCTGGCCCAGACGTACCCGAACAGGGCCTGATAGGCGGTACCTACATGGGGATCACCGGTTGGAGACGGAGCCAGTCGAGTTCTTACTTCTTTAGCAGTCATTAATACCTTTCTGAAATCCACATTACCAAATTTCATCAGGTTTCAATATAAGAACAATTCTCTGAAAAAAGCAGGTGTGTTTGAAAAGTTTGTTCCGGGAATATCACCTGTTTTCATTTATGAGTATGTGATATTGTTGTTACTCTGTATCTGTTGAATTAGTGAGAGGATTCAGCCACTTGAAAGGACAATCTGAAGAGCAATGAAACTCGAAGAATTTCAGGCGAAGAAACTGTTCAGAGAACATGACATCCCCACTCCTGCCGGAATAATGGTGACCTCAGCAGCTGAAGCGGAGACCGCTGCTCAGGAAATTGGATGTCCCGTTGTGATCAAGGCCCAGGTTCAGGCAGGCGGAAGAGGAAAAGCCGGGGGTGTAAAACTCGCTGAGACCCCTGCTGAAGCCCGGAGGGCAGCAGACGCAATACTTGGAATGACAATAAAGGATCTTGTGGTTCATAGGGTGCTTGTAGATCCGGCGGTATCAATTGCAGGTGAATATTACATCGGCATAACAATTGACAGAAGAAAGAAAATTCCGGTGATGATGGCTTCCGCATCCGGAGGAGTCGACATAGAGAAGGTCGCTTCGGAAACACCTGAAAAGATCATTTTCCAGGACATTAATCCTGAGAGAGGTTTGCGATCGTTTGAAGCTAAACAGGTAGCTTTCCAGTTGTTCGATGATAAGAAAAAGGCTCTGGCGGCATCATCAATAATGGTGAAGCTGTGGAAATGCTTCAGGGAAGTAGACGCATCCCTTGCTGAGATCAATCCGCTCGCTGAGCTTTCGGACGGTTCCATTCTTGCTCTCGATGCAAAAATAGTACTGGATGAAAACGCCATGTACAAACATCTTGAACTGGAAGAACTAAGGCTGCCGACTCCATCCGAGGAGAAGGAACTTGAAGCTACCAGGCATGGATTGAGCTATGTACAACTCGATGGAGAAATAGGCTGCATGGTGAATGGAGCCGGTCTTGCCATGGCTACAATGGATATTATCAAGCATCTGGGAGGAACGCCCGCAAATTTCCTCGATATCGGAGGCAGTTCCAGTCCCGAAAAGGTTGTTCACGCCATGGAGCTTCTGGTATCAGATAAAAACGTGAAAGCTATTTTCATAAATGTTTTCGGTGGCATAACACGTTGTGACGATGTCGCAAACGGGCTTGTCAAAGCTCTGGGAGAGATAAAATCTGACCTGCCCCTTGTTGTTCGGCTTACAGGAACAAATGAAGAGGAAGGGAGAAAAATTCTTTCCGACTTCGGCATAAGTGCAACAGGAGACATGACCGAAGGGGCTCTTAAAGCGATTAACCTTGCCTCAATGGGGGGTGGCAGCCGATGAGCATACTGATAAACAGACATACGCGCGTGATGGTTCAGGGTCTTGGCCGTGACGGATCTTTTCACGCGAAGGAGATGGTAGCGTACGGGACGAACATCGTTGCCGGAGTGCATCCTGGAAAAGGCGGGACATATCTTGAAGGATTTCCTGTATTCAACACCGCGCAGGAAGCTGTTGAGGAAACCGAAGCTGAATGCAGCGTGATTTTTGTGCCCGCGCCCTTTGCCGAGGACGCGATTCTGGCTGCCGCGAACGCCGGCATAAACCTGGTTGTGGCGGTAACGGAAGGAATCCCTGTTCTGGATGTGTCAGGCGTTCTGAAGGAACTGAATGAACTCGGAGTTCGTCTGATTGGCCCGAACAGCCCCGGTCTTATCTCACCGGGGGAATCAAAAGTTGGAATCATGCCTGGAGGAATATTTCAGCGCGGACCTGTAGGCGTTATTTCCAGAAGCGGAACGCTTACATACGAAGTCGTTAATCAGCTTACCGCTGCCGGCTTCGGGCAATCAACCGCTATCGGTATGGGCGGAGACCCGATTATCGGCATGAAATACAACGATTATCTTGAACTTCTGGAAAACGATGGAGACACTGAAGCTGTAGTAATTGTGGGAGAAATAGGCGGTTCTGATGAGCAGGATGCTGCTGCCTTCGTTAAAGAGCACATCACCAAACCGGTTGTCGGTTACATCGTTGGAAGAAGCGCCCCTCCCGGAAAGAGAATGGGGCATGCGGGAGCCATTGTTGAAGGCGCGTCCGGCACTGCTGCAGCGAAGGTTGAAGTTCTCAGAGATCATGGTATACCTGTTGCGGATACGGTCGAGTACATTGTTAAATTAATCAGTGAGAAGCTGGGAGGTTGAAATTGAGAGAAATTGACGTTGCTTCCGTCACAAAAGCGGTCAAGGATCTCAGCATCAGCACGAATATCTATCTCGGTGATGACGTGAAGAATGCTTTAAGAGAAGCGCTTGAAAAAGAGGAGTCTCCACTCGGGCGGGAGATCCTCCAGGTTATTCTGGAGAATCACGAAATCAGTGAGCGCGAGAAAATGCCAATCTGTCAGGATACAGGGGTAGCAATTGTATTCCTTGAGGTCGGTCAGGAAGTTCATTTCACCGGAGGAGCTATTGAAGATGCCATAAACGAAGGGGTGAGGCAGGGTTACGCGGAAGGTTACCTTCGCAAATCCATCGTTGCCGATCCTGTATTGAAGAGAAAAAACACAACCGACAATACACCTGCGATTATCTATACCAGGATTGTACCGGGTGACAAAGTAAGTATACAGTTTGCTCCCAAGGGCGGCGGCGCGGAGAATATGAGCGAAGTTCGAATGATGACTGCAGCGCAGGGTATTGAGGGAGTGAAGGATTTCGTTGTTGACAGAGTATCGAGATCCGGTGGCAATCCATGTCCTCCAATAGTAGTAGGTGTTGGAATAGGAGGGAGTTTTGAGCGATGCGCCATGCTCGCGAAAGAAGCTCTTTTCCGGACGATTGGTGAACCCAATCCTGATCCCGAATTCAACGAGGTTGAAAAAGAACTTCTTCGCAGGATCAATAACCTCGGTATTGGACCACAGGGTCTCGGTGGAAGGACAACCGCTCTTGCTGTACATATTAAGACTGTTCCATGTCATATTGCTTCCATGCCTGTTGCTGTTAACATTCAATGCCATGTCAGTCGGCATGGCGAAACAATAATCTAGGAACAGGAGGAGATTGCATTGAAGACAGTAGAATTGAGAACTCCCCTTGACGACGATCAGATCAGCAACCTTGAATCCGGAGATAAAGTATTTCTTTCCGGAGAGATCTATACAGGTCGTGACGCGGCACACAAACGTCTGGTCAAACTCATTGAGGAAGGGAAAGAGCTGCCCTTCGATCTGAAGGGTGCGGTCATATACTATGTCGGCCCTGCTCCTTCAAGACCCGGGCAGATAATGAACTCCGCCGGACCCACTACCAGTTACAGAATGGATTCATTCACGCCGCTGATGCTGGAGAACGGCCTGAAAGGAACAATTGGTAAAGGTCCCAGATCAATAGAGGTACGTGAATCAATGGTAAAGAACAAAGGGGTGTATTTTGCCGCTGTAGGCGGAGCAGCTGCTGGAATCGCTTTTTCTGTAAAACAGGCTTCCGTTATCGCTTACGAAGATCTTGGACCGGAAGCAATCAGAAGGCTTATTGTTGAACGGATGCCTCTGTTCGTTGTGAATGATACAAAAGGTAATGATCTCTTCGAGGCGGGAGTCGCAGAATACCGCCGCGAGGAATAGGATGACTGCTGTACTAACTCTGAACATGAACGGGATGGAGAAATGAAGGAATTCGACCTGACCCTGAAAAATCTTGGTGATCTGTTCCCTGAGGATTTTTCCCAGGAACAGATTGCAAAGGCAAAAACCGTCTTTCTGAAAGAACTGGCTTACAGTGCGCACAAATTCTACAAAGGGAAAATGATGACAGTTCCCAAAGCTGGTCTTTACGGTTTTAACTGGTTCAATGTTTGGTACACGCCGGGCGTGTCAAAAGTATCGACCACCATCCGGGATAATAATGAGGCTGCATACGAACTCTCGAACAAAGGTAATTTCATTGCTGTCGTGAGCGATTCCACAAGGGTTCTCGGAGATGGCGACTGTACACCTCCTGGAGGTCTCGGCGTAATGGAGGGAAAAGCCTTCCTGATGAAATATCTGGGAGGGGTGGATGCGGTAGCGCTCTGCATAGATAATCGCGATAAGAACGGTAATCCTGATCCCGACAAGATCATTGATTTTGTAAAAATGGTTCAGCCCAGTTTCGGAGGGATCAATCTCGAGGATATCTCGCAGCCGAACTGTTTCAAGGTTCTTGATACTCTGAGAGAGGAATGCGACATTCCTGTCTGGCACGATGATGCCCAGGGAACCGGATGCGTTACTCTTGCGGGACTGCTTGGAGCTCTTGAAGTTGTAGGAAAAAAACTCGAGGATGTCCGAATTGTCTTTATCGGTGCAGGAGCATCCAATACAACAATCGCAAGGCTGATAATCACGGCCGGCGGTGATCCTTCAAAAATGGTGATGTTCGATTCCAAAGGAAGTCTTTCCACGGACAGAGAAGATATCAAGGCTGATGAACGCTTCTATCGGAAGTGGGAACTCTGTGAAGCCATGAATCCGGAAAAATTCCAGACACATGAGGAAGCCATAAAAGGAGCAGATGTTCTTATAGCTGTATCCAGGCCGGGACCAGGTCTTATTCCGAAGGAATGGATCAGATCAATGGGAAGAGATCCCATTGTGTTCGCATGCGCTAATCCTGTGCCGGAAATCTATCCTTACGAGGCCAGGGAAGCGGGAGCAGCAGTTGTAGCTACAGGCCGGGGTGATTTTCCTAACCAGGTCAATAATTCCCTTGGATTCCCTGGAATACTGAAAGGCGCCCTTCTGGTCAGAGCGACGAAGATAACTGACAATATGGCTGTCGCGGCAGCTCGATCCCTTGCGAATTTCGCAGAGAGGAAAGGTGTATCGCCTGACTATATTATCCCGACGATGGATGAGGCGGATGTATTCCCTGAAGAGGCCGCTGATGTTGCGATGCAGGCTATCAAGGACGGCGTAGCCAGACTTCAGAAGACAAGGGAACAGGTTCTCGAAGAAGCAAGATCCGATATTATGAAAGCAAGGAATCTTGTACAGAAACTCATGGATGACGGAGACATAGCTCAGCCTCCAATAGCTCTTATTGAAGAAGCTGTCAAAACAGCTGTTGATTCGGTAAGCTGACTGATATCCCGGAGGGCAGCTGTGCTGTCCTCCGGGAAGAGTGCCGGAAAGGATAGTATATGAACGAGATTCTTATGACAAGGAGAAGAAAAATAGTACGGTTCACCTGTCATCATGTTCCGGCAATACCCGGAATCGCAGGCAGACTATTTACCGCTCTCGGGAAAAAAGAAATCAATATCCTGCATATGTTCAATACCGAACATGGGGAAACCGAGGGAGACATATCCTTCAGTGTCGGGGAAAGCTGTTTTATAAAAGCAGAGAAAGTACTGAGGGAAACCGGGGATACTATCGGTATTGAAAACGTATCGGTGGAGCATGACCTTGCGATACTGAGTTTTGATCTTGAGGAGACTGTCTGCGAGACTGTAATGGGCACCATGACACTTGCGCTGAGCGCACTTTCAAAAGAACATGTTGATGTAAGGCATATAGCTGCAAGCAGAAACAGGGTATTCGTAGTCCTGCCCGATGAAGAGGCAGACAGGGCTTCATATATACTCAGCAGAGTGCTGAAGGAAGATCCGATAATACACCCGATCTGATTTTATTACCTGCAATTCATTCTTCATTAGTGGAACCCAGCATGCATGAATGTGTATAACCCAATTGATGACACATACTCGGGGACATGCACGCTCTGGACATGCACGCTCTGGTGCGTGTCCCCAAGAAGCATGGTGTTCTGGTGCGTGTCTACGAATACAGCAGCGTAATTAATTTCCGGTTCCGCAGAAGAGGGAGTAAGGGATGAAACTGATCAGTTTTGTATTTGTGCTGGTGCTGTTTTCCTCTATCGCAGCAGCAGCTGTAGCTCCTGGTCCCCAGGAGATATTTAACTGGGTAGCTTATCCTGAAGTCGGCAATCCTGAATTGATCAATCCTGCCGGATACAATTTTATAAACAGCCTCCGATTGAGAATAGGCATGGCTGCTTCTGACAGCGCCTTTGAGGGAGTTGATCGTCTATCCATAGCATTTCCCGGGGCAGGCATATCGGGATGGTGGAATGATGATTACGACATGCGACGATTCACTCTGTCGAGTGGAACGTACCTGTTTGATCAGATAGCATCCGTTGGTGTCGGTTACACCTGGTTCGATCCAACAGTTAAAGGACATCAATGGTCCGGAAAACATTTCTTTACGCTCGGGCTTACAATTCGACCCGTTGAATGGTTCAGCTTCGGACTGGTACGGCGAGGGGGAGTCGATCTTCCAGGGGATGATGTAGAATCTGTCTACAGAGCCGGAATTGCAGTCAGACCTTTTGGGAACAGGCTTACGCTGGTTACTAATTTTGAAACTGAAAAGGATTTTGATAACAACCAGTTTTCAGGTGGATTCGAATTTCTTCCCATGGATGGTCTGACTATTCGTGCTGAAGCTGGGAGTAATTATCTCAGTCTAGGACTTGAGGCCGGATTCGGGTCGACGTCCTTTGCCTGCGGGGCAACCACAGACGAGGACTACTCTTATTCCGGTTCCAGGGCTGATTTCACATTCTCATCCGACCCTGGTCCGAATCTCCTCACTCCTTCCGGCAGGTTCGTGCGTTTTGAAATAGAGGATATGGACGAGCTTCAGCAGAGACCTTTCCTCAGCGGTGTTCAGCCCTGCTACACCGAGACGGCTCTTCTGCTCGACAGAATTGCTTCCGACAAGTCTGTATCCGGTGTGATAGTGGACATCAGAGGTCCTGTCGGCTCTCTTGCTCAGGCTGAAGAGATTCGTACTCTTCTCAGCAGGATAGTGAGATCAGGCAAAAAGGTATATGTCTATCTGGAAAACGGCAGTAACGCTGAGTATTATGTTGCGTCCTGTGCGAGCAGAATCTGGATACATCCATGCGGAGAAATTAGATTCATCGGCCTTTCCTCAGAAGCATTCTTCCTGAGAGATTTTCTTGACCGTATCGGTATCTATCCCGACCTGGTGCATATAGGTGAATACAAGAACGCAAGTGATATGATGACAAGATCAGATATGTCCGATGCCCATATACGGGCCATGACAACCCTGCTTTCGTCGCTGCAGGCGGAATTAGTAGCAGGTGTGGCCAATGGACGCGGGCTTGAACCGGCTCAGCTTCGCAGGATAATGGACACAGGTCCCTATACTGCTCAGAGAGCGGTTGATTACGGAATGGTTGATGGACTCTGTTACCTTGATGAAGTCGAGAGATTGGCAAGAGAAGATTTCGGGAGTAATTTTACAACGGTCCCGATCGAGGAATATGCATCTTCCATACCTGAATACAACGACTGGGGACAGGATAAACACATCGCAGTTGTCGTTGCTACCGGATACATCTGGAGAGGGCACAGCGGATCATCATTCCCATTCGGGAGAGTTATGGGAAGCGAATCTATCTGTGATGCTCTTCGTACTGCTGCGTCGCAGTCCAGCGTTTCAGCAATTGTCCTCAGGATAGATTCTCCTGGAGGTGATGCTCTGGCAAGTGATGATATGCATCATGCAGTAGAAAGAATCAGAGAAAATATCCCGGTGATAGTTTCCATGGGCGGAGTTGCCGCATCCGGAGGTTACTATATGGCCTGTGGAGCAGACAGAATATTCGCGGACAGAATGACGATAACAGGTTCTATAGGGATAATATCAGGAAAATTCTCTTTCGGAGAGCTTTTGGATAACCTCGGCATCAATGTTGAAGAAGTATCAACAAGTTCAATGGCGTCAATGTCCAGCAACTTCCGGCCATATACAGATATAGAAAGAAGCAGAACCTTCGACCTGATGGAGGATGGATACAACCTCTTTGTTGAAAAGGTAGCTTCAGGCCGGGGGATGACCTTTGAGGAGGTTGATTCTATCGCTCAGGGAAGAGTCTGGTCCGGAATCGATGGAGTCGAGATAGGAATTGTGGACGAGATTGGCGGGGTTGTTGACGCTGTTCATTACGCAGCTGGAATGTCAGGAATGGATTCGGATGAAGATATCCGTGTACGGATATATCCGACACCTTCTTTCCCCGGCTCAATTGAAATGCCCGGTTTCGGAGTCACATCCGGAATTCAGAATTTGTTCAATCTGGAGCAGATTCTTTATCTCATGCAGCCGATTTTCATAGACTAAATCCTCTCTTGTGCGGGAGGTGCTTAACGTCAACCGAATCGATATGACAGGTTGACAATTCAGACGCTGGTTCTCATGGTTCAAAAAGCTTTTTCTTTCCGGATATCCTTCTGATCTTCACCATATTTGCATGGGGTAATAACAATGGATAAAGTCTCGAGCGGAATTCTTGAAATGCTCAGATCAGGCACAGGATATATTTCAGGTCAGCAGATATCTACGGAATTCGGGCTTACCCGGGCTGCAATCTGGAAGCATATTAAAGATCTTCGGAAAACAGGATACATAATAGATGCTGTTCCCAACAAAGGTTATCATCTTGCTTCATCTCCCGATATGCTTTCTGAGGAGGAGATTCACTGCTTTCTCAGCACCAGGACGATAGGAGAAACAGTTATTTTCCACAGGGAAATAGATTCCACGAACAGCGTTGCCATGCTTCTTGCTTCCGACGGAGCGCCTCATGGGACAGTGGTAACATCCGATTCCCAGACCGGCGGACGTGGAAGAAGGGGTAGAGACTGGTTCTCTCCTCCAGGGTGTAATCTTTACATGTCTGTCATTCTTCGCCCATCCGTTTCACCTGCGGAAGCTTCGCAAATCCCGGTGATTTCAGTCATATCTGTAGTCAGAGTTCTGGAAAAGCTGCATACTGGTCTTCCTTTTCAGATCAAGTGGCCGAACGATATTCTGTGCCAGGGGAAAAAAGTGTGCGGAATACTCTGCGAAATGAAATCCGACACGGATCAGATCAATCATGTAGTTGTGGGAATAGGGATCAATGTAAACGTGACATCTATGGATTCCTGTATTTCCGATATTGCTACATCCCTGAAATTAGAAACTGGTCAGGAATACTCCAGAACGAAATTATCCGCATCTTTGCTGGAGGAACTGGAGGGAATTTATCTGGAATGGCTGCAGGATCGGAATCTGAAGAGATATGTAGAAGAATGGGAAAGATATTCACTCCTGATTGGCAGGAATGTTAAAATAGAAACCCCCTCAGAAATAATTGCCGGTGTTGCCACCGGGTTATCAGATAATGGATCCCTCATGGTGAAACTTTCCACCGGTACTATCCGTAAAGTTTATGCCGGAGACGCTCATATAGCGAACCACAATTCCTAGGGACACAAACAGTGCCACCCACCAATAAAAGCGACAACCCCCCCTGGGACATCCACTCTGAAAAAGCAAACGGGGACATCCACTCTATGGTGGGTGTCCCCTGAAAACAAGTTGCTCTGGTGCGTGAAACTACTTTGTATCCGTACTCAGAAATTTCCCGAAGAGCCAGGCCAGTGGGATCCATAGAATGAATGCTCCGATGAAGAACGGCAGGCCGTGGTCAATCTTAAGCTCGCTTGCATGGAGACAGACGATCCCCGCGATGCTCCAGCCCACAAGAAGTAAACCCAGTATTACATTTCCCATTTCACGCATTCCACGCGCGAATGAAGCAAGTCCTACCGCGGTGAAGAAAGCAGGCCACCATTTGCCGACTGATACTCCAAGACCCCAGAGCAGGAAGAGTATTCCGACTCCTCCGAAAATAAACGCGAAAATAATGATACCCCTGCTCTTTCCATTCATGCTACTCTCCCCCTTCAAACGGTGGAGACAGACTGGTCAGGTCTATCAGCCAGCTCTCTCCGACTTTTCTGACGATAACCTCCTGGAGACCATCATCTATTCTGACGACAACTACACAGACCAGACTGTCAGGATAATTGACAGACTTTATGCTGGTACTGAGATTATGTGCATCTGAAGAACTTGTGACCATCCTCGCGAAAAGATCCTCACCGGTAAGGTTCAGGAATTCTTCTTCCGTCATGTCGCCCGCAAGTCTGCATGCAGCCTCTCTGGATTCGGTCCAGCCGAATTCATGAAGTATTGAAGCGGTTGAATCGTACCATTGACGGCTTTCCGGGGTTATGAGAGACCAGGCTTCAGCGTAGCTGGAATCGGAAATAGCAGCAGCAAATGATTTTACAGTTGTGGAAGCACCATCATCGTCACCGCACGCAATCAGAACGGCAAGAAAGAAAACGGAAACAGTGAAGATTTTTCTCTTCACAATACGTGCACCACCATTCCGCTTCGAAGCTTAGGCTCGAACCAGGTTGATTTTGGGGGCATGACGTTACCGCTGTCAGCCACATTAATGAGTTGATCAATTGATGTCGGGAATAGAGAAAAGGCTACGGAATACTTTCCGGAATCCACAAGTCTTTCCAGCTCTTCTGTTCCACGGATTCCACCGACGAACTTGATTCTTTCACTGGTTCGCGGGTCATCAATTCCAAGAACGGGATTCAGAAGATTTTCCTGGAGAATGCTGGCATCAAGGCTTTTTACAGGATCGTCTGCGGGGAAACTGCTCTCCCTTGGTTCAAGGCTGTACCATTTGTTGCCAAGGTACATGGAGTACATGAGATTCTGACTCGGGGAAGCATCCGAAGACTCTGATACAGTGAAATTCTCTTTTACTCTGTTAATGAATTCATCTACTGTATTCCCATTCAGATCAGCGACAACTCTATTGTACGGCAGGATTTTCATCTGACTTTTCGGGAATATCACGGCGAGGAAGTAATTGTATTCCTCATTACCTGTATGCCCACTGTTATTCTTTTGTCTTCTCTCCGCGATGATCGTACCCGCGGCACTTCTGTGATGCCCATCCGCGACGTAAAGAGAGGGTACCCTGGAAAAAATGCTTTCTATCACTTCGATATCTTTATTATCACTGACAAGCCAGAGAGTATGCCTGATACCGTCCGGAGCGGTGAAATCGTATTCGGGATCGATTGTATCACAAACTCGATTCTGCAACGAGTCAAGTTCAGATACATCGGGATAGGTTAGGAAGACCGGTCCGCACTGGGCGTTCTGGGTTTCAATATGTCGGATTCTGTCTTCTTCCTTTACTTTTCTTGTAAACTCATGCTTCTTGATGAGATTGTTCCGATAGTCCTGTGCGGAGACGGTTGCAACCAGGCCAACCTGCGAATGATCTCCCATGATCTGTCGGTAAAAGTAAAATATAGGCAGTTCTTCCTGAACCATCGCTCCGTTTTCCATTAGCCGGCGAAGATTTCTGGCCCCCTGTTCGTATACAGACCTGTCGTAAAGGTCGATAGACGGCTCAAGATCAACTTCCGGTTTTACAACTCTAAGGAAACTTAGAGGGTTTTCTTTAACAAGTTCGCGCGCTTCGTCAGAATCGAGTACATCGTAAGGGCGAGAAGCGATCTTCTCTGCCAGTTCTTTTGCCGGACGGAGTCCGTGAAAGGGTCTGACTTTTACCATAATAGCCTCCACTAGAATATCATACGTATTCTCTAATATTGGATTTCTGAATATAGAGACGAACAGCAACCTATAATAAGAATCTACTTCTGAGACGGATGGAACGCAATGTTTCACGTTCAAAACGCTGGACGGTTTTTTCATGCATGGAAATGAAATAATGGCATGAAAACGATAAAATATGTATTAATATGAAATACTGATTGTTCGATATTTTATCGAAACGAGATAATACGAATCTCTGGTGCTGTATACCGGCGAAGGAGTAAAATGAAACTGATCACCGTAGCAATCATAATGTTCTCAGTCATAACTGGTGTATTCGCTGCCGATGAGCCTCTGTTTCCCGATGGTGTGAATCAGATCCTGGGCCGAATTCAGCCCGACATGAGCGAAGCGCAGGTAGAGGAAATCGTGAAGATCTACTATCCGGATGCTGTTCACGCAGTCAGTATATGGTCAGGCCAGACTGGATATGCGGACTTTAGACTGACATCTCGCTACTCCATCTCCGTTGCGGAGTACAATAATCCTGAAAATTTTAATTCCCGTTTCGTACATGCTGACATGATTCTGTATGTATACGACTGGGAACTGAATCAAAGAATCAACATCTCATTCTACAATTGGGATGATGAAACGACAGATGACTGAATGTTGAATAAGAGGAGATCATGAAAATCGTTGATTTATCGGAAGAGTATGAGGGCAGTTACTTCGTTTGCCTTGAAGACTGGTCAGATGAGATAAGGGAAGCCGGAAATCATAAAGAACTCTGGTATCAGAAGATGAAGGATAAGGGATTAGGTGTTAAACTTGCCCTTAATGATGAAGGAAAACCGGTTGGCATGATTCAATATATCCCGATCGAATACTCTTTCGCTGAAGGGAGCGATCTATACTTTGTTCTGTGCATCTGGGTCCACGGATATAAGAACAAGGGGGTTGGAAATTGTCAGAAAAAGGGAATAGGTAAGTCGTTGATAATTGCAGCGGAAGAGGATGTAAAAAAGAGAGGCGCGAAAGGACTGGTTGCCTGGGGAGTGCCTCTCCCGGTATTTATGAAAGCATCCTGGTTCAGGAAACAGGGATATGTTCAAGTGGATAAGGAAGGTTTTTTAGGACGGGTTCTATTATGGAAACCCTTTTCGAATGATGCTGTCCCGCCAAAATGGATAGAAGCATGTAAAGAGCCTGAATTAGACCATGACAGGGTAACTGTCACAGGATTCATTAATGGATGGTGTCCGGCTTACAATATGGTATTTGAAAGGGCGAAGCGTGCTTCCCTGGAACTTGGAGACCAGGTTGCTTTTCATGGAATAAATACCTCTGACAGAGAAGTATTCGACGAATGGGGCATCTCTGATTCTCTATTCATTAATAGAAAAAAGCTTAATACGGGTCCTCCTCCATCGTATAAGAAAATAAAAAAGAAGATATCGAAAGAATTGAAAAATGTATGAATGCCAGTTAACAAAACTTTTGCAGTTAACAGCTGACCGCACGGCTGAAAAGCAGCGTTCGCAAGGCATATGAGTATAAATACCAGGCGAGCTGTATTTCTGGACCTCAATGGAACTTTGGTAATGCCAGTCAAGGTTAACTCTCTTTCGGAATTCAGATTAATCCCCGGTGTGGACAAAGCCGTGGCGAAGTTAATCAATGCAGGATTTCTGTGTACGGTTGTAACCGTGCAATCCAGAATTGCGAAAGGGCTTTTTTCAGAATCAGAGTTTCGAACCTGGTTCCAGGACTTCTTTAGTTGCTTGAAATTGAATCTGAAGGGGCCATATATCTGCCCTCACAGATTTTCAGAGCCCTGTGAATGTAAAAAGCCGAACTCCATGTTGTACGATCAAGCAGCCAGGGATTTATCGATAGATCTAAGAAGATCATACGTTGTTGGTGACAGCGCATCCGATGTTAAAGCAGCAAAGAACATCGGCGGACTGGGGTGTTTCGTGAAAACAGGATGGGGGAAGAAGAAATCAGAATTAGAAGCGGCGCGGCTTTATGCAGACTTTATCGGGAACAGTCTAGGTGAAGTAGCAGATTGGATTTTATCGACAGATGGTCCGAAACCATAAAATGACATACTATCATAATCTGTTCGCAGTATCGGAGGAATATGAATTTTCATAGAAAAGGCATTTTGGCCTTTCTCTTTTGCATGGCTGTTTCTTTGTATTCAGGATGTGCTGATTCACAATGGTCTGAACCATTTCCCGACAGGTTGAGTATTACAGTACGAGACAGCATAGGTATTGAAACAGGTGATTCATGCTATGTCCTTGGTTCGATAGTTGATGCTGAAATAACACCATCAGGATCGATACTGCTGCTTGATCAGATTGCCTGCTGCATCAGGGAGTTTTCCCCGGAAGGTACGTATCTGTCGATCTTTTCAAGGAGAGGAAGCGGACCTGGCGAGTTTGCGTATCCTATGGAAATGGCCCTGCTGCCGGATGGCAGGATAATTGTCAGGGATATGCTGAGAAGTTCTATTATTATCCTTACCGCTAATGGCGAAAGTCTCTCAGATCTGGTGGATTGGCCATTATTACCACCCAGCGCGATTGTTTCAGTAGATGAGAACCACATAGCCGGTTGCGGGATTGAGTATGACATGCAGGGGGTGGATCTGGTATTAATATTCATACCTTCCCTTTATACACTGAACAGTACCGATAGAGAACTGAAATTCTTTTCAGATACATTAATTGTAAAGAATCCTGAAGAAGCGCCCCTGACACCATCAGGCATTAGGTACTCAATAATGACATCTGATAATAGAAACGGAAGAGTATTCTACACAAACATGTCTACAGCTCATCATGGAATACATTGTTGGGATATTCATGGGAACTCTCTCTTTTCATTTTCACTTGGAATCCCACCGGTCGCGAAAACTCAACAGGAATTGCTCGAAGAGACAGAATATGCGAGGATTCAATTTTCTTCCCTGGGTATGAACACTCTCCCTGAAGGCTATGAACCTGACCCCTTTCACACACTCATAGTGGATCTGGGAGTTGACAGCCGTGGAAACCTGTGGATCCAGCGGGGAACAGAAGAGAGACCTGTCTTTGATATAATCGATGATGATGGAATTCATATCGGTACGGCAGAGTTTCCCAGGTCAGGAAAGTATTGGCAGTTCAGTATTTCACCGAACGGCAGCCTTGCCTGGAATCTCGACCCCCTGTCAGGGGTTCAGAGAGTTTATATGGTTGATTTACCTGTAGTTGACCAGGAATAGCCATGTCAGATTACCCCGGTGGGTAGTAGACAGAAAAACAGATATAGTTTGAACTGGCTTTTTTGGATAAATCAGCAGGGAGGTTATTATGTTGGAATGCATGGTTGTTATAGCGATGCTGGGTTCAGGATTTACAGGATTCACTGAACTCACTGAAACAGATTCAGATGGTTACGTTATCACAAAAATGATGACAGAGATCGATGGAGAAATCATTGAGAACGCCGGGCAGGCATTACAGGAAACCGGTGATACGGGCGGCACTGATCTGCTTTCAGAGGTGTTCTGGGTTGATAGAGATCACCAGAATGCAATCGCCGATGAAACGGTAATATGCAGGGACGGTACGGGGATCCTGGCCGGCTGGGGGCTCAACAATGACAGGGTTTCCAGATACGATACTTTTGGATCTGAAATACCTCTCTGGAATTTCAGTATGCCGGCGAATGAATGGGAAATCGATGTAGCCGCTGGTCAGGATACTCTGATGTTTTCAGCAGCTACTGCATTTGACGGGGTATTTGCATGGCTGTCGGGATCATCAGTTCCCGATCTGTCTCTTGATCCTGGAAGAAATCAGGACATTTCATCGGACGGTCTCTACCTTGTTTACGTCAACAGTTCCGGGGATTCGCTCATATGTGTTGATACTTCTACAGGCACCGAGATCTGGCAGACTGCGCTGTTTGTTGTAGGAAGTCAGACAGACGGCGTGGAGATCTGTGGTGACAATTCACGCGTAGTGGCCTCGGTCTATGATGCTTCTTCCGGATGCATGGTTTACGATATGACTGACGGAAGTCTTCTCGGCGCTCCTGTGGGAAATTACAGCCAGTTACCTGCAAGAATCTCTGATGATGGCACAAGATTGGTGAATGGCGACTTCCAGGGACGTATCAAGTTCTACGAGTTCGATGGAACTTCCTGGATTCAGGTTCTTAATTTCTATACGGGGCATACCTGGGCAACGGGTGTGGGGATAAGTGGTGACGGACAGACAGCTGCTGGCGGAACAATGGGAACCAGCCCGCTGCGGGGAAAAGTCATAGCGTTCGACTGGCCTTCAGAAGGCTCACCGACTCAGCTGTGGCAGTACAGCGATTACGGAGATTATGTCACTTCTGTTGATATCTCTGAAGATGGTTCGGTAATCGTTGCCGGAAGCTGGGGAATGTATCAGGGGACTTCAGGCGATGTGTTTACTGCCTTTGACCGCAGTGGCGGCGTGATATTCAATCTTCTGGATGATATCGATGAACCGGGCTCAATCTACAGTGTCAGTGTCAGTTCTGACGGAAAATATGCGACAGCTTCAGGTAAGGCCGTTCATGCAAGGCAGATGGGTAACGGGGGGCAGGTCTACAGCATAGATCTTACGACTGAGGGAATGGAAGGAGCTCAGCCGAATCCACTGAGTTACTTGGTGGGGGAGCCATATCCAAATCCGGCTGTTTCACAGATGAGCGTGGAAGTGCATGTACCACAGATGGGGAGTATTACTGACCTTGCCGTGTACAGTCTCGATGGCAGAAGGATTACCACTTTGAACTGCGCTACCGCCCCGGGAGATCATGTCTCTGTCTGGGATGTTACGGATGATTCAGGTGAATCTCTCTCATCAGGGCTCTACCTGATTAAGTTGAGTGCTCCCGGTACTGTTTTAACAAGAAAAGTGATGATACTGAACTGAAGTTAATCGGGAGAAATTATGAACAGGGAGAGTAGAGCAGTAGTTCTTCTCAGCGGCGGCCTTGATTCCGCGACGACTCTTGCTGTTGCCGGAGCTGAAGGGTTCAGTACATACGCGATGTCTTTCAGTTACGGCCAGCTTCATTCACCGGAACTTGAAGCAGCTTCTGACATTGCCCGGACGCTGGGAACCGAGGATCATATAAAAGTGTCTCTTGATCCCCGTCTTTTCGAAGGATCCGCGCTCACCGGTACGGGGAATGTGCCGGTTAACAGTGTAACCATTGGAATCCCGGAGGAAATACCCCCTACGTATGTTCCCGCACGGAATACAATTTTTCTTTCAATGGCTCTGGGATGGGCTGAGGTGATAGATGCAGGGCACATTTTCATCGGTGTCAATGCCCTGGATTACAGCGGTTATCCAGACTGTCGCCCGGAGTACATATCAGCTTTTCAGAAGCTTGCTGATCTCGCGACGAAAACAGCGGTTGAAGGATATCCCACGAGGATTCATACCCCGCTTCTGGATATGACAAAGGCTGAGATTATCCGGTTGGGACTCGAACTTGGCGTTGATTATTCTTTAACTGTAAGCTGCTACAATCCTGACAGAGAAGGGCGGGCCTGCGGTCGATGTGATGCATGTTTTCTGAGGTTGAAGGGTTTCAGGGAGAATGGTCTGAAAGATCCTGCCTCTTACTGCGGGAAATGCGGATGTGAATGATATACAGAGTTAAGGAAATGGTTTACACGCTGCAGGGTGAAGGGGCCAACGCCGGGACAGCAGTTGTCCTTTGCAGGTTCGAAGGGTGTAATCTCGACTGCTCATTCTGCGATACCGATTTTGCGGGAGTTAATGGACCTTCAGGCGGTGAATTTTCAACCGCTGCTTCACTCGCCGAAGCTGCATGTCGATGCTGGCGGGGAGGTGTCCCTTCGCGCAGGATTTTATGCACAGGAGGTGAGCCCCTGCTGCAGCTTGACTCAGAGCTTGTAGATGCTTTGCACGATCGTGGATTCGAAATTCTGCTCGAGACCAATGGCACTCTTGCCGCACCGGATGGAATCGACTGGATATGTGTCAGTCCGAAGGCTGGAGAGTATCCTGTAATCAGGCAGGGGAATGAACTCAAACTTGTCTATCCTCAGGAGGGTATCGATCCTGAGAAATATCTTGCCCTTGATTTCAGGCATTTTTTTCTTCAACCGATATCAGGAATGAATCTTGAGAATAATGTGCGGCTTGCAATTGAGTACTGCCTTGAACATCCCCGCTGGCGTTTGAGTCTGCAGATGCATAAGTACACCGGTATTCCATAGAAGAGAGAGAAACATGGAAATTTACAGATTATTTACATTTGACGCAGCGCATTTACTTCCGAACCTTCCTCCAGGTCAGAAATGCGGCCGTATGCATGGCCATACTTTTCATATTGGTATTTACGTAGAAGGACCTGTTGGAGAGAAAACCGGCTGGGTAATGGATTTCAGTGCCATCAAATCACTGTGCCGGCCTGTACTGGAGGAACTTGATCATTCCTTTCTGAATGATATTCCGGGGCTTGAGAATCCGACAAGTGAGAATATCGCGAGATGGATATGGAACCGTCTCAAACCTGCCCTTCCCGAACTGAGTATGGTGGAAATAAAGGAAACGCCTTCTTCCGGTTGCAGATATCGGGGTTCAGAAGAATCATGAACGACGTTCAGAACAGTCATGACCCGCGGAGAATACCACTTGACGAAGCCGGGGTAAAAGATCTTCAATACCCGATAATAATTCTTGATAGGGAAAACGAAAAACAGCAGACAATTGCGACTATTTCGATGTCAGTTGCGCTTCCTCACCATTTCAAGGGCACGCATATGAGCCGTTTTGTGGAAGTTCTCAGCAGACACTCCTGCGAGTTTACAGGACATACAATCCCGGAAATTCTGGAGGAACTGAAACAGGTTCTCGACTCTGAATCAGCCAGTATGGAAATCAGTTTTCCGTATTTCCTCGAAAGAAAAGCCCCTGTAACAAATACCTCTGCAAAAATGAGTTATCAGTGCAGGTTTAAAGGGAGAACCGGTCCCGATTCAACTGATTTTATCCTGAGTGTATCCGTGCCTGTCAGCAGTTTGTGTCCGTGCAGCAAAGAGATCAGCAGGTATGGAGCGCATAACCAGAGGGGATATATTACGATTGATGTCAGAAGCAGACCTGACGAGAGCGGGAGTCCGGCGATTGTCTGGATAGAGGAACTGATCGAGATAGCGGAATCATCGGCATCGTCCCCAGTTTACGCGGTTCTCAAGAGGCCTGATGAACGGTATGTAACTGAACAGGCTTATGATAATCCGGTGTTTGTTGAAGATATGGTTCGAAATGCCGCCGAGAAACTGATGAAGGATGAAAGAGTGACCTGGTTCCAGGTTACAGCAGAAAACCATGAGAGCATACACAACCATAATGCTTATGCGAGGGTTGAATGGTTCAGGAACCCTTCAACAGATATTTGAAAAGAGAATGAAAATGAATTATCGGATTAAATATGTTCCGGTTCTGATTGCACTAATTACTTCAGCAGGAGATGCAGATGATCTGAGCATCGCTTCGAGATGTGAAAGTGCAGCTGAAGCTGCCTCTGCCATAGAAGCATACAATCCCGATACTGGTTTTGATCTTCCCGGAGCTGTCCTGCTTGAGGACAGTGTGCTTTATGCTGACAGCGTTTACCGGCACTTCTACTATGCTGTTCCGCTGTCCTACGAATCAGGTACCCCGGCACCGTTGATGGTATGGCTTCATGGAGGCGTAAGTACTCAGGAACTCAGTGATTACGAACCGGAAGTGCTGACCGAGTGGCATCTGATCCCCGGTATACTTGATATGGGTTGTATACTGGTTTTCCCCTGTGCTCAGAGCGGAGCGGTATGGTGGGATCTGGTTGGTCAGCAGGGAATAATGGACATAATTGCCGCTCTCAAGCACAGGCTCAATATCGAAGACTCGCGGGTGTTCGTCGGAGGATTTTCTGATGGGGCTTCCGGCAGCTGGGCGCTGATGATGCTGCAGCCCTCTCCGTTTGCGGGTTACCTTGCTTTCTCAGGACATCTGGGAGTAGCAGCAATAGATGGCGGTCGAGCCACATACCTTTCAAGTCTTTCAAACCGTCCGGGTATTGCATCTCACACTGACGAGGACGGTCTGTACCCTTCAGCGGTTATGTCTCCTTCAGTTGAACTTGCGCAGGAAGCAGGAGCGAAGATAGCATATTACACTTTTGAAGGCTACGAACACGATGCTGATTACCTGCCTCTGCTTGAGGAAGATGTTCTGAATTTTATTGATACTACGTACAGGGAGCGCTTCCCTGGACATCTTATCTGGAGAGCCGGGGAGCCCTCAGGCTGCGATTGGCTGATGGTGGATTCAATCATTCCATGGCCTGTGCTGACGGAGGATACCGACCATAACATGGTTCTTGTCTCTGAAAGGCTTACCATTGGTTTCATGCCTGACTGGGAAGCGAATGGCGACGGCATTCCAGTTGTACAGGTTCTAGATGGTGATACCCCTGCTAACAGGATAGATCTGAAGGCAGACGATGTAATAATCGGTTTTCAGGATTGTCCCGTAACGGATCTGGAAGACCTTTTCCTGCTCATGTCGGAGATGTCCCCTGGAGATCATTTTACCATGGATGTAAAAAGAGGGAGTGATCAGGTACATTTGACAGGCAACCTCAACCCGCCGGAGTACTACTGGTTGTTTCCCCGAAGTGTGCCCTCAGTGAGAGTGGAAGCGGTCTACGCTGACAACTGCTTCGACATTGAAGTAAACAGATTATGCGTTCTCCGATTATTGCTTCATCCGGATATGGTTGATCCTGACAGGGAAGTTACCGTCATATGCAACGGTCATCAGATTTTTTCCGGATCAGTTGAGATGGATCCGGAGATAGCGGCAGCTACATACGCCGGAACCGGTGACCGCCAGCGTCCCTGGGCAGGTGAACTGATACTTGATCTGGAGGAATTGCTGATGCACAGGTTTGCAGATCGCTGAAGGAATTCGCTCAGGGACATGCACTCTATGGTGCGTGTCCCCGACAACTACGGAGCCTCTCCGTATTCGGCATCGACAGAAATTGAAATACCTCCTCTGATTCCGAAGTCGGCGATAACTCTGCACCATCGTGGATCCAGAGCTTTCACAAGATCATCAAGGATGATGTTGGCTACATGCTCATGAAAAACTCCCTCATTCCTGAAGGACCAGAAATAGAGTTTCAGTGATTTGGATTCCACGATCTTTATGCCAGGCACGTATTCAATGGAGATCGAGGCAAAATCCGGCTGACCGGTCTGGGGACAGATGCAGGTAAACTCATCACAGGTGAGTGTTACAATATAATTACGGCCGGGATGATGGTTAGGGAATACCTCCAGTTTTTTTGAAGGAAGACTCTTCCCTCCCAGAGCTGTAAGTCCTTCCATATCTGAATTGTCAGTCATTGGATAATTTACTCCATTCCTTTGTAAATCTCGGATCCAGAACAGGCAGAGCAGTATCCTTTACAGGTTTCCGCCACTTTTCCGTATTAAAATTGTGACTCTGCCAGATTTCAATACTTTCTACGATGAACCGCCATCTCCACTCCGGTTCTGTGCTTTTCCATTCAACAACTTCATCAAAAAGTCTGTAGGGAGATTTCCCCAGGAGGACCTGTTCCAGAAGGAGGAGCTTTCCGGCAATCCAGTCGGCACATGCCTCCGGAAGGGATGTCTTCTGATTCATCTGTCTTTTGCACCGCACCTGAAGAACTGCTCCAAGTTCATTGTCATTTCCGCAGAGCTTCAGGCACTTACTGAAGTCACTTCTTGCCTCGGAAAGTCTGTAAACAGGTCCCATTCTCAACCTGGCAGCTGAATCAGGATTGTCTGCTTTCTCATACAGATCCGCAGCTTTTTCAAACAGCTTTTCAGCTTCCTCCCATTTACGGGCTCTGCACAGAACATCGGCCAGAATCGAATGTCCGGCAGGCCATAACGGATAATCCGAGATAAGGTTTTCACCCGAAGCGACCGCAGCAGAAGTGTTGCCCAGCTCATTAAGAAGCTGGATTTCCCTTTTCCGCAACTTGCGCAAACCGGAAAGTTCCTTCTCAGAGGTGATTCTGTTCCGGATTGAAAGCAGCTGTCTTCCAAGCTGTGCTGTTGTCGTCACTGGAAATGGAACCCCTTTTCGCAGATTACTCTTCTGCATGCCTCTACCACATCCGGGTCGTACAGTATGCCGGAATTTTTGGAAATTTCCTCAATAGCTTTTTCAAGACCCGGGGTGGATCTGTATGGCCGATGTGAAGTCATAGCTTCCACCACATCAGCTACCGCGATGATTCTTGCCTCTAACAGGATTTGTTCACCCTTAAGCTTATTTGGATAACCTGAGCCATCATACAATTCCTGATGCTGCAATACTACATCGGCAACAGGCCATGGAAAAGCTACTTCTGAAAGTATTTCATAACCAACCTGTGAATGCGTTTGTATAATCTCCTGTTCGAGTTCTGAGAGTTGTCCGGACCGGGAGAGGATCTCCTGAGGTATGCTGATCTTACCGATATCGTGAACCAGAGAGATCATGAATACGGCTTCGACCTTGTCTTCATCAAATCCCAGCTCAATTGCTATCAAACGCGCAAGCTCCGCGACTCTAAGCTGATGTCCGGATGTATAAGGATCCTTTGACTCGATTATTCTCGAGAGAGTATGAATGGTTCCTTCCACGCTCTTCTTTAGATTCCGCATGCTCTCCTGAAGTTCAACTGTGCGATCCTTCACACGTTCCTCGAGAAGGCGTTCTTGAGCAACCAGCCGGTTTTCCACTAGTTTTCGATCATTGATTTCTCTACGAAGCTCCACATTTCTCAGGTAGTACAGCTCTGCTTCTTTTTCTTTCTGTTCAGTTTCATACCTGACCTGAAGCTTGGCGATAGTCTCAGCGCTTTTATCACTGAAGATCTCCTGCATCAAAGAACTGTACTTCTTGAAAAACAGAAATGCCTTCTCATAATCACCCATTGCCTTGTAAAGATCGGAAAGCTCTTTGAAGCAGTCTGACTCATAAATTCTTGCTCCTATACCGGAGGAAATCCGCAGGGCTCTATTAAGATATTCCAGTGCCTCATCATATTTTTTCTGAAGAATCATGATATGACCTATAAACTTGCAATTGTTAGAGATACCCTTTTCGTCCTCAAGTTCCTCTACAATCGACAGCGATTTCCTGTAGTATTCAAGAGCCGGTGTGTATTCCTGCAGCTTCATATGAATATCTCCGATATTGCTGTATGAAATTGCTATGCCCTGCATGTCACCGAGGTCTTCCTTCAGTTTCAAAGATCTGCTGTGGTAATCCAGAGCGCTTTCCAGATCATCCTTTTCCTTCGCGAGAATACCCATGTTATTCAAGGACATGGCCAGTCCTGACAGATCTCCTATTTCTTCTCTTATCCTGAGGGCTTTCAGGTAATATTCTTCTGCCCTTTCCAGGTTTTGCCGTTTACGGAAAATAATGCCAATGTTATTCAGGGAATGGGCAATACGATTTCTGTCATTAATTTCCTCAAATATCGAAAGTGCTTTCATATGCTGATCAATCGCAAGATCAAATCTGCTCTGATAGCTGTAGACAAGCCCGATATTTGAGAATGTTGTAGCAATACCTCTCTTGTTATCAAGCTCAACATAGATTTCGCTTGCGATGTTAAAATATCTCATGCTTTCAAAGTATTTGCCCCTGGCTCCTTTTGAAATGCCCATAAGCTGATTGCCGGATGCTTCGCCTTGTCTATATTCCAGCCTTTCCGAAAGAACTATGGATTCCTTGGCGTATGCTTCTGTTATGAGCGGTCTGGATCTGTAAAGCAGCATACCCAGCTCATTCAGCAAATCGATTCTTGCCCGGCCGGTTTTTCCTGAAGGAGGGTTTGATCGTGCTTTTTTCAGCTTGCGTTTAAGAACCGCTATTTCAATATTCAATCGCTGAACTCACTTCCCGCGGAACTAATCAAAGCTGAATTCCTTTTCACATATCACTTTTTTGCATGCTCTGACAGTATCCCTGTCGTAAAGAATACCCTCATTCTCAGTTATTTCCCGTACCGCTTCCTTCAAACCCAGAACCGCTCTGTAAGGACGATGAGATGACATCGCTTCAATAACATCCGCAACACATATGATCCTTGCTTCTATCGATATGTCATCTGCTTTCAGGCCCTGAGGATAACCTGATCCATCAATGTATTCATGATGCTCTCTTACTATCTCAGCTATCGGCCAGGGAAAATTTATCTCACTGAGTATACTGTATCCCGCCAGAGGATGAATCTGTATCATTTTCATTTCCAGATTACTCAGGGTTCCCGGTTTGCTCAGTATCTCCTGAGGTACATTGATTTTTCCAATATCATGAACCAGAGATGCTATACGTATTGCTTCAATTTTCTCCTCAGGCAGGTCCATCTCTCTTGCGATGGCGCAGGCCAGTTTTGCGACCCTGATCTGATGTCCGGAAGTATAGGGGTCTCTCAGTTCCGTGATCTTAGAGATAAGTACTATTGTTCCCTGAAAGCCGCGTTCGAGCTTATTGTAACTGTTCTTAAGCTCTATTGTCCTTTCATTTATCAATTCTTCCAGTTGATCCTGGTGTTTCCTGAGTTCCCCTTCGAAGTGTATGCGCTCAGATATCTCGTCCTGCAGCTCGATGTTCTTCAGCTTGTATATAGCAGCTTCCTTTTTCTTCTTTTCAGTTTCAAATTTTATCTGAAGCTGAATCATGTTTCTTGAGCTTTCATCACTGAATACTTTATGCAGTAGATCATTGTATTTTTTATAGTATTCAAGCGCTCCGGTGAAATCCCCCATTTCTTCACACAGACCTGAAAGGTTTTCATACGCACGTATTTCACGATATTTTGCGTCAGTTTCTCTGGCTATTTCAAGAGCCTGATTCAGGTAGATTCCGGCCTGCTTGAATTCCCCCTGAATCGTGAGCAGCTCGCCTAAATTGTTGCAGGATGCCGCGAACCCGGTTTTGTATTCGATCCGATTGAATATTTCATAAGCATTCCTGAATTGCTTTTTCGCGGCAGCGAAGTCACCCCTGGACTTCAGTATCCCGCCTATATTGTTGAAGGAAGTGGCAATTCCGAGCTCATCACCAAGTTCCGTGAAGTATTTCAGAGATCTTTCCGCAAACATCAGCGCCCTGTCAAAATCACCCTGATCCTGGTAGATATTGCCCAGATTGTTGGTTGTTCCAGCAATTCCTTCCTTATCACCGATTTCTTCCCTTATCGCAAGTGATCTGAGGTAGTACTTGAGTGAGTTATCATAGTCTTCGCGCTTTCCGTAGATGATACCGATAGAATTAAGTACGCTGGAAATTCCGGGCTTGTCATTGGTATCCTCGTAAATTGCAAGAGCTTTCAGGCTGTAATCAAGGGCTTTCTCATATTCGCCTCTGTATGAGTACGAAATACCTTTAATCCTGTAACATCTGGCGCAAAGGATTTCAATTTCAAGGTTCTGAGCTATCAAAAGAGCCTGCTCGGCCAGGTTACAGGATTCATCAGGATCTGTTCTATAAAGGATATCTGCCAGATCAAGAAGAACTGTAATCTCTTCCTCGGATTGGCTGTTGTCGGATCTGCGAATATTCGCGAGTTTCTTTTGAAGGATCTCGATATTACTGCTTATCAGCGGACCTCCCCTTTTGTTCAGGCAGGAACCCGGATTAACCCCTGGCACTATCTGTACTATTAGCAATAATGGATTTATTAGCAAAGCGGAAATCTATCCCGTAAGGTTAGAGTACAGTATCCGGAGACCAGGAAAGATCAGAAGTATTCCTCCGAAGATTTCCACCCGCTGGAAAAGCTGGTGATATTGGGTTATTAATAGGACTGAATATTCCGCTGCACTTGACCGGGCTGGAGGAAATGATTCTGAATATAACATTAAATTCGCGGTTGCTTCTAATGTCGAAATTTTCTTACAGAATGAACAGGAAATATGGGCATAAAAACTCTTTATGAGGGTCATTACAGAGCGCTTGAGACTGATTTTCTTGAGCTTGCCGGAGAAATCCTCTCCAGTGGTGAACATCTGACCGTTATTACTGCGGGAACCGGACAGCTGGACAGACTGCGTGAGCTTCTTCTGAAGAAAAGCTCCCGGGGAATCATTGGAGGGGTGAAGTTCCTTCCAGGTATCAGGCATCTTGCTTCCGAATTAAGTGCTGTACCCATGGTTATGGAGACTGTCAGCCACGCTGACAGGACTTTTTTCACTCTGTGGGCAATGGAAGCAATAAAGCCGGACGAACCTCTCTACTATCTCAGGAAAAATTCCGAAACCGCTCATTCCATGGGAACATTTTTCGAAAACCTTTTTGAACACGGAGTAACTCCGGACATATACGAGCAGACTTCCCTTTCGCTTTCCGGGGAACAGACGGAAACAGAAATCGTTATCGGAAGAGTGTTCGGGAAGTACAGCGCATATCGAAGAGAGCGTTATGCATGCTGTGGAGATATGATAATGGAGGAGTTACTTCCACATACAGAAACGGGAGCAACTGTTTTTTACGGCTTTTACGATCTTAATCCCGCCCAGAGACGATTTCTCAGACGATTCCTTGATCATAACTCAGGAATATTCTGGTTCAGTCCGCTGGAAGAGCACTCTCAGTGGAATAAGGTTTATACCAGAACCAGGAAATTGCTTGAGGATCAGGGAATTATTTCAATCAGGGTGCCTGGAGGCAGGGAAGCCATGAATCCCTTTGCTGATTTTTTTGAAGCTCTTCACGTGCAATCCCGTCCATCAGTGCCTGCAGATGGTTTTCATATCACTGCTGTTTCCGGAGAAATGGGTGCTTCAAGGGCAGCGCTGAAACGAATCATCGAACTCAATTCAAAACATAAGATTCCATTTTCAGATATAGCCGTGATCCGAAGGAAAATTGAGGATGACAGTCTCGCGTTTCTTGCTCACCATGAGGGCATTCCGACCGCTTGCTCCCTTAAAGCAAAACTATCCACAGTACCGGAAGGGAAATTTGTACTTGATCTGGCGTGTATCGATGATGGAGACTTTCACTATACCCTGATTGAAGAGATCATGTCCAGTGGCATTCTGGCAGATGATCTCAATCCCGGTCCGTCTGAAATAGCCAGGATTGTCGAAACAAGCGGAATCCGCATGGGACGCGGACAATGGAGGGATTGGTTCGTATCTCTTGATAGCGGTAATAAGTCAGGCAGACTTTTAAGGAAACTGGATGGTTTTTATTGTGGCCTTCCGGATAAGGCGGTACCCGTTGATTATCTGAACCGTTTAAAAATCCTTGTGGAAGATATATCAGCAGGAAGGCTGCCGTCAGAACTGATGGAAGCTCTCTTTGATATGAACAGCTTCCGCTGGGACCGAGAAGTTTCATGGAGGCAATTCACAGATGCTCTTCGATTGTATTATCAGGAGAAGGCCATTGTCCTGCGAGATGGCTCCCGGCATGGTTTCCAGGTTCTCACAATAGAGAAGGCAAGAGGAAGCATTTTCAGCAGTGTGATACTGATGGATCTTGAAGAGGGAATTTATCCCAGCCCTTCAATTGAGGATCCCCGCCTCAGCGACGAACTGCGAAAAAAACTGCAGATGACATTGAAATCCGAAAGAGAAACAGAGGATGGATATCTGCTCAGGCAGGCAGGAGAAACCGCCGGTAGAACACTGGATATAATTTACCGACAAAGAGATGCCGCAGGGAGTGAAATATATCCGTCTTCGTTTATCTCAAATCTTGTAACCGTCGATTCCGATTATTCTCCCGATCCCGCATGGTTCAGTGTGAGTTCCTCTTCCGCGATTGAGCAGATGCTTGGCGGAACACATAAGGGGCAGCAGAGAGCCTTTGTATTGAGCAGTGATAGTTTGCCCCGAAATCCTTTTTTTGTCAGTTCTCTCACGGCAGAGAGTTCCCGGATGGGCACCGGAGATTTTGACAGCTACGACGGCGTTTTCGATAATTCTCCGTTCAAAAAACATGTGTATACGGCAACCATGCTTGAGGAATACGTAAGATGTCCGTTCGCATATCTTGCCGGGAAGATATGGAAGCTGAATGAGAGAAAGATACCTCTCGTGAGCAGTTCTCCCGATTCCCGCCTTACAGGTAAAATCGTTCATGAAACAGTTGAGGATATAATCCGTCTGCACGGGTTTCGACCTTCCGATGATGAGATAATGAGTATTCTCCTTCGTGAGGCCGATAAGTCCGATCTTGAATCGAAACTCGGTAACCCTTTTCTCGAGGAACTCTTTCTGGAGAAGCAGAAGGAGATAATCCGAAAAAGTCTTGAAGTTCTTGCTGCTGAAGAATGGAAGTTCATCGACAGAGAAGTAGACCTGAATGGGGAAATAGGCGGTCTGGATATCTGCGGCAGGATTGATCTTATTCTTGAGGATAAAAACGAAAATCTTGTTGTTCTTGATCTGAAGACAGGAAGGCTTCCTTCGAGGAAGGAGATTGAAAAAGGGAAGTATTACCAGCTTCCATTCTATTACCGGATGATGAAAGACAGCTACACTGGAAAGAGTATATCAAAAGTAACCTATGCCGGTATTTCAGCGAGGGAGCCTGGCAGGCTTGTCGGTTATTCAGGTGATGGTATTGAGCAGATTATGGATACAGTCCGGAAGAATTTCGAGAGAATTGCTTCAATGATGCAGGGAGGTATTTTTCCACCGATTCCAACCGGAAACTGCGAATTCTGCAATTTCAAAAACCTGTGCAGAAGAACACCATCTCAGCGAATCAGGACTAAAGCTGTCTCTGACAGCAGAGTGGAACTGCTCAGCGGGATGACGACCATCCGATGAAAACCAGAATAAATACCTCCGATATGAAGGCAAGAGAGACAATCCGCTCTGAGAGCGGAAGAAATGTGTTTATTCAGGCCAGTGCCGGCACAGGGAAAACAACCCTGATAGTCGACAGGGTCATTGAACTCCTGAGGATCGGAATTCCGATTGAGAAACTTGCGGTTGTGACTTTCACAAATGCAGCGGCAGCAGAGCTGCGTTCCCGAATACGAGAAAAACTCCGCTCAATGAAAAATTCGGGCGGAAAGGAATTTGATGAAGCGCTGTCAGCAATTCCCGGAGCGTGGATTACTACTATACACGGTTTTGCGTCGAGAGTACTCAGGGAATACTTCAATTTCACAGGAGTTGACCCTGCTTTCACAACGACAGAAAGGCATTTCACACCATCCGAGATAATACGTGAATGGGATGCATGGCTTCTCCGGCTTGAAAGGGACAGGTTAAGAGACAGTAAAGATGCTCTGGCTCAGATAGGTACTGACAAAGTGCTTGAAATATCGCGTGGAATAGAAGAGCGTCGGTGGCTGGTTTCAATTGACAATATAGGAGACAGGACAGCAGCCCTCTCAATTCTCGATGTTTTCGAGGATAAGCATGGCTCCGCAATCGAGGAGATTCTTGATGAATGCAGTGATCATTCCGACAAACTGTTCAGGGTTGGAGCAGAGTTCATTGCGGGATTGAAGAACCTTCGAGAAAATCTTTCAGATGGTAATTACGAAGAAGTCGTCAGTCTGTGTTCCGTCATCAAACTCAATTCAGGAAGCGGGAAGAACTGGGAAGACAAGGACAGGGCAAAAACATCTCTTCGTGAAGCGAGAGAAGAATTTATAAGGATTGCTCCTGTCCTTAAATCAGGGAAAATTACTGAACAGACATGGAATTTTGCCAGTTCCTTCGCGCAGGAGCTTCGCAGTAAATGGGACAGTGACAGAAGCAGGTTGTCCTACAACGATTTGCTTTATACGGCATGGAAAGCGATTTCCAGCAGTGGTACACTGGCTTCCTGTCTTTCGAAGAAATTCGATCATATACTGATAGATGAATTCCAGGATACCAGTTCGGATCAGGTAAATCTTTTTACCGCATTCATTCAGCAGGCCGGTATGCTTCCCGGCGGAAGTATTACAATCGTCGCGGATGACAAACAATCCATTTACGGCTGGCGAAACGCGGATATAGAAACATATCGCGATTTCAGAAAGAAGCTTGAACGCAGCGGTGCTGTTGAAGAGACTGTTATAACTAATTTCAGAAGCAGCAGAAGGATAATTCGCTTTGTAAACACCTTCGGAACCGAGCTGTTTGAAAGACAAACGCCTGAGGAGGAAGCATTCGGGTGCGACTATTCGCCTATAGAACCGTGCCCTGAAGCAGTTGAAGGGGTCCCTGTAAAAATGGTACTTCTCCCCGAACTGCCCGATAATCTGAAGGACAGATACAGCGAACCTGCATACCAGACCGTACTGCAGGCAGAGTGGTTTGCCGCTTATCTCAAGAGCGGATTTGCTGATGGTGAATCTCCCGGAGATTATGCCCTGCTCATGCGGTCGACAACTCACCTTCACCATTTCGTTAACGTGCTGGAGAGAGAGGGCATCCCGTATTTTGTTGACGCTACGAGAGATTTTCGCGCACGTCCCGAAATTATCGATCTGAAGGAACTGCTGAGATGCTTGCTCTACCGGAATGATATGCTCGCTTGGGCTCATTCTCTCCGTTCGCTGTTCTTCGGAATATCCGATCCTGTTATCAACACTGCAATTCAAGATGGTACGACAGGATATATGGATGAGAAACAGAACTGCCCCCTTTCGATACTCAAGGCAAATATTTGTCTCAGAAGATTCAGGAAATCTATCAGAACTCTTCCTCTTGCTGATTTCCTCTTCGAGCTTTTCTTCCAGACGGAAATGATTCCGGTGATTCGGGCAACCGGGTATCAGGAGATCCGGAGACTTGGAAACCTGCAGTACATTCTTGAGCAGGTTCTGGCGGGGAATATTACATCCTGTGAGGAATTGCTTGGTTTTCTGGATGAGAATCTTTCTCCCGCAAGGACAGAAGAACCATCAAACGTTCCGTCTGACGGCAGCGCGGTAACATTGACCACGGTTCACAGGGCAAAAGGCCTGGCATGGAAGCACGTTACTCTCGTTGCTCTGCCGAAAAGCAATTCCGGACGTGCAGGTTCCAGAACACCGGTCATTTCATATGATCATGATGAAATAGCCGCATTCAATCTTGGTATTCCCATGGACAGGAAAGATAAATACAAGCTGAAAACACCCTTCTGGCCGGAAATAACACAGAAGAACAAGGCAAGAGAAAGCGCGGAGTTAAGAAGACTTCTTTATGTAGCGGTAACCAGGCCGAGAGAGTCTCTGGTTCTGTTTGTCAGTTCTCTTGAGAATCCCGGCAGCTCCCCCGCAGGTATTATGTGGTCAAGCTTACAGGGGGCTGTTGAAAAGGATCCTGAGTGCTGCATTATTGAGGAGATGGAACAGGTGGATGAATTACCTTTCATAAAAAGCGCCTTATTGAACACTGTAATTAGCGGGGATTATTCCGACAATGAAGAAAGTCTGTTTGAGGTTCAGATGAAACCGGAAAACTGGCAGCGCAGAGGGGCCAGAATAGGTGATGACGTTCACGCAGTTCTGCAGAAGATCGACTTCTCCGATCCCCTCAGCTGGTTTGCAGAACATGATAGTATTCTTAAAAAAATGTATGGTGATGACTTTGATGAAATCAGAGAATTATCATTAAGACTGTTCCGGATGGAACTTCCTTTCAGCATTGAGCAATCTCTCGTAATCAGCAGAGAATATCCATACATTACTACAAGTACATGCAACGGGCTGGAAAAACGGTACATAGATCTCCTGCTCAGAATTGACAACGAGCTTGTTGTAGTGGACTACAAGACCGACACCTTTGATGGAAGAACCACGGAGCAGGTTGCGCAGCAGTATATCGAGAAGCAGCAGCAGTACATTAAGGATATTTCCAGATTATTTGGTCTGCCTGCGAGAGGTTACCTTGTATTTCTGAGAGAAGGAACAGTTTTCAGCATATAGGGGACATGCACGCTCTGGTGCGTGTCCCCCAAAAACCTAGCCTCTGCTGCGTGTCCCCAAAAACCTAGCCTCTGCTGCGTGTCCCCACAGAAGTACTCTTACAGCGAGCAGAATGCCGTTGCACCCTCCCAGCTCTCGGTAAGACCGGCATATTCACCTGTATCCGGATCGGTTACCCAGAGGGTGCCTTCCCAGATAGTATAGATCAGGCCATCAGCCACAGCCATTTCAGTTACACCCTGATATCCTCCTCCAAGGTCGGAATAGTCCCCGGTGTGCGGATCTACCCTGTAAAGAACATCACCCTGAACAATGTATAAAGCATTTGAACTTCCCGCGATTGCTGTAGTTCCGGAGTATGAAGATGGAAGCTCCGTGTAATCACCGGAGGCAGGGTCTGTTCGGTAGAGGACATCATCCTGGATAACCATCAGTGCTCCTCCGGCCCATGCGAGAAACTGTGTTCCATCGTAAACACCCGGAATGCTTTCCCATCCGCCATTGCCAGGGTCGACCCTGTATATGGTTCCCATCTGACATGCGTATAGAGAAGTTGCGCTGGCGGTTAAAGCATTAGCGCCCTCCCATGTTGATGAGAGAGATTCCCAGTCGCCATTGTCCGGATCGGCAATGTAAAGGTTATCTCCCTGAATGGCATACAGATTACCCTGACAGGATGTCAGCAGTTCTGTTCCGCTCCATGATGAGGAAAGGGAGTTCCATGTTCCATCGGAAGGATCTACACTGTAGAGGTAATCTCCGTCTACAGCATAAAGCCAGTCCGCGCTAACAACTCCTGATGAAAGCATCAGTGCTGCGGCAAGAACGATGAATATACGTTTGTTCATTTTATCTCCTTCCAGAGAATATCCGGGGACATACAGGCTCTGCTGTGTGTCCCCTAAAACCTCGTATCTGCTGTATGTCTCCGAATGTTGCTACCTGATAACCATTACTCTTGCTGTTGATATTTCGTTTCCCTGCACAAGCTGGAGGAAGTACATACCCGGAACAAGGCTTGAGACATCCCAGTTCAATGACTGCGTACCTGAGATCTCGCCTCTGAAAGGAGTCTCCACGAGCCGTCCGGTCATGTCGAAAACGTTAAGTTCGGAGGGACCGTAACCAGCGAGAGTTACAGCCGCTGTACTTCTCACAGGGTTTGCAATAAGGATCCCTCTATTGTGCGGAACAGCATCACCGGACTGATCTTCGATTCCCTCCACACCCCAGACAGCCATGTTGAGAGAAGGGTCTCCCATCAGGTTGTAACCTTCGAAGTAGTAAGCCGATCTTCCTCCACCACTGTAATAATTATAAAAATCAAGCTTGCCTCCATTGAGGAAGCCCATTGTCACATAGACATTTTCCCCAAGGAACCAGTGGTACTCACCTTTTTCCATTACGTCGTCCTCGGGCCAGAAAGTATTCGGTACCGACCCCCAGAACCAGAGGCCTCCTTTGGAAGGAGTTCTTGTCCAGGTTTCGCACCAGGCCGAACTAGCTCCGGATCCATAGCTGCCCGTAAGACAGGCATGGGAAAGAACTCCGGGGAACATCCCGTCGTTATTCAGCTGAGCGAAATGGGATGAGTTGAAAAACAAGTCATCCCAGGTTGTTGTTGATCCGTGACCGGAGAATGTGAGCATGGAGATGCCGCCATTGATAGAGGCTATGGCATCAGACGCATTGCTGCCGTAAGTATGCGGGTAAATCTTGTCGTACGTGTAATTCATGGGGGTGATGTAAGTGTCTATGCAGTAGTTGTGAGTACCTTCGGAGATGTTCCAGTAATCGTTGCTGGCAATCCAGCATGTGTTCTGTACCCATGATGTGAATCCATTTACGTTCTGTTCGTACTCTATCGGCCTGTTGGCCATAACCCCGATCTGTTCTTCTGTTCTTACGGAGAACCTTCCGATGAAGGCATCAGGAATATAGCCCCCATCATCAAGGCAAACGTAGTAGAGATCGGTAATACCGCTGTACCTGGTAGCGATGTTTCCGGGAAGATACATTGTATCACCTACAAGAAGTACGTATACAGGCGGGTCTGACCAGTTTTCAATCGCGTCGAGGATATAGGCTTCTATCTCCTGATATGTACTGCCGGTATCACTCAGGTCAACGAGAGTTACTTCAAAACCGAGGCTTTCCTTCCAGGTAATGAAATTATCAAGGTCGGTTCCAAGGAAATTTTCGTGGCTGATAATGAGATAAGGCGCAGGATAAGTTTTGCATCCAGTTTCGAAAAGACCATAGTTGGATAACATGCTTGAGAGTATCTGCTCAAATGGTGGAGCGTAGTATCGAGCAGCTCTGGTATAGCTTCCTTCGATATCTCCGCCTTCGTACGAAAGGGTAATTGTCGCTTCAGAAAGAAGTTTGCAGGAATTGTCAGCGGGGTTCCACTGAAGAGGAAAAACCTCGACGAGGGCAAGATTGCGTCCTCGCATTTCTCCTGCATAGATCACTCTTACCCGGTTTTCCGGGAAAGACCTGCCGGAGTTGTAGACGTTCTCATCAAGTTCCATCGTGAAATTTTCACGTGGCTCAGTTTTGGGTGCGGACAGAATTCCAGGCTCAACAGGCCATGGAGGACCGTCCAGAGTGAGAATGGTTTCATCCTTTATGGAGAACTCGACTGTTGCGCCGACCGGAATCTCAAGCCAGGTTCTGTAAACAGGGACCCTTGGCATTGAGACATCGCTTATGTTCTCAGCTCCATCCATCGATATGACCGAATAATTGTCTCCCCTTATATTGATTACAGTATAAGCAGGCTGGGAAGCAGTTAATTCAAGAGTGATTCCGCCTGTTGAGGATTCTATTGTAGATATACCGGAAGCCAGAACTGCTCCGGAAATGATTACCAATAGGCAAAGCGGTATTCTCATGTCTTTTCCTTCCGTTCTGAATAAGTATTTCAATCTGACTGAGTCAGCGACTTTCCCTGAAAAACAACCATAGATATTGAAAATGATTCCTCATGTAAAGCAAACATCACCGGTAACAGAAAGCGGGAGAGCCGAAACTCTCCCGCAGAATTGATCAGAAGGTATAAGGGTTACCTTAAAACCATAACCCTTGCGGTTGATACTTCATTACCCTGCACCAGGCGAAGGAAGTACATGCCTGGAGTCAGCTCGGAAGTATTCCAGCTGAAGGATTCCGAGTCGGAAATGTCGCCCTCGTAAGGTGTAGCGACAAGCCGTCCTGTCAGATCAAAAACATTGAGTCTGGCAGGGCCGCTGGCTGTGAGGGTAACGACGGCTGATGATCTCACGGGATTACCAATGAATATGTTGAGCCGGGAAGCGATTCCCACACCATTTTCTATGCCCGTGCCATCTCCGTCAGGGTAGTGAAGACCATATGCCACATGCCTTGGATATGGAATTGGAGGAACTGCACCGGGATCTACAAAAGAGACCATCGGATCTCCGTAAAGGACGTATTGAAGAGTTTCGTCAACACCGGGAGTTGCTCCCGGCGGAGTATAAACAGTAGAGATTCTTGCATTGCTGTATGCCGCTGCTTCCCCTATAGTGAAATCTTCCGCGGTAATGAGATGTACCCATAGATTCCACCACCAGCCTGAGCCGTCAAACGATACTCCTGTTAGGCTTCCAATTGAACCTATTGCACCGTGTTTTAGACCTATTTCATTCATATCCCCGTTAGCCATGCTGCAGGCATTGTACGCAATGATAATAGAGTGCAGATTGTCGAAATCTTCATCAAGATCGCTCTGATAATAGTGTCCACCTGCAGAACCATCATAAACTCTGCCGTCATAGTCCGGCCACCATGGATCGCCGAATTCAATACTGTAGTTGTCCTGTGCTACTCCGTTATCAGTATTACGAACAGCAATCACAGTACCCCCACCGTGGCAGGAGAAGTATAGAAATGTTGAGCCATCAATTACATCCTGAACGAAACCGCAAAGTTCGATCAGAGGCTGTGACGGATGTGTTCCCGATCCCGGCATTGAGCCGCTGTGGAAATGAGATTCATATCCTTCACCATAGAAAGTAGCGAACTGTCCTGGAGAGCAGCCGGTGTCCGGCAAATCTCCGCTTCCCGGCCATAGGGGATCTAGAACGGGTTGTGAAGGCGGCCATCCGGGGAAATAATCATTTGCTTCTGTCCACCCTTCTTCAGGCCATCCGAACACTTCATTCACAACCAGATTGCTGTACCAGTTGTCATCGAATGTAAAAGTACTCCAGTAGTCAACTTCGTAAGCATTCATAGCAATGGTGACATGATCGGGTCTGGGATTTGAATGTATCAAAGCATCATAGAGAGCGCCTCGATTGATGGTTCCAATATTGTCGGTATAGTCGAGCGGAAAACGTCCAGGAACTGCTCCATCTCGCGATACATCCGACAGATCACCGCTAATCGATCTCTCAAAAGATGCGGGGAAAACACTCTGGTCAGAGAAAGTAAGGACGTATTCAAGATCGACAGGATCTGAACCCCCCAGACTGTCCAGTATAGCATAGAATTCTGCTGCAAGTTCAGCTGATCCTGAGGCTCTCGCCCCAGGAATTGGAGCGTCCAGCTTCATGTTTCCCATAGGGATAACTGTTCTAAGATCATGCTGTGCCTGAAAATTCAGACGGTCAAGTGTTTCCGGAAGCTGCAGCACATACCCGCCGTAGCGGGCAGCAGCAAGAGCAGCAGGAAGAGACTGCATTTCTTCCCTGTATAAACACGCGACAGCCTGACCGGTTGAAAAGAGTACTGCAGGGAGAAGGTCTTCAGAACCTGAAAATTCAATTACTGATATTTCAAGTGAAGCAAGCTCATCAAGTACACTGCTTGCTACAGCGTCCGGATAGTCGAAGAGATAAACCGATGTGACTCCCATGAATGTGAGTGCAGTGGAAGTTTCAGTGCCCAGAGTAGAACCGTCTGTCCAGAGAATGGGACAATTTTTTATGGATGCCCATCCCGCAGCTGCGGCAGCTCCGTTGAGATACTCTATATCAGAATCAGACCTTATACACAGAATGGCTGCAGTCTGAACAGGCCATTCAGTTGTTGCAATATCCGAAGCGATTTCATCCACGGTTCCTTCATAGATGAATTGCTCCGAAAAAGGAACCATTTCTTCCACAAGAGTTCTGAAACCAGCTTCTACATTTCCAACGAAGATAATGCTGCCGTCCTCACCCGCATCAACGAGATAGGAAGCCCAGTCTTCAAGAGAGTAATATCCCGATTGAGAATTCGATTCATCGGTAAGCAGAAGAGATCCATATGATTCGGAACCTTCCTGGAAGTAGAGTGCCGGTATAGTCGAGAAAAAGTTATAGACAGTCGGAAGAGATGTTTGATCGACATGTACTACGGCACACCTGCCGAAGAAATTTCCACCCATTGCCAGCACCACCAGAAAGAATACCGCTATCAATGACAGTTTCATTTTGTTGCTCCTTTATCGTTGGCTGTTTGAACTGGAATATATGATAATGATAAAGAACATGCCTGTATATGTTTGACAGTACGCTTAATGCAGTATGAATGAGAAGCGGGAGAGCCGGAACTCTCCCGCAGAATTGATCAGAATGTATAAGGGTTACCTTAAAACCATAACCCTTGCGGTTGATACTTCATTACCCTGCACCAGTCGCAGGAAGTACATGCCTGGAGTCAGCTCGGAAGTATTCCAGCTGAAGGATTCCGAGCCGGAAATGTCGCCCTCGTAAGGTGTAGCGACAAGCCGTCCTGTCAGATCAAAAACATTGAGTCTGGCAGGGCCGCTGGCTGTGAGGGTAACGACAGCTGAAGATCTCGCAGGATTGGCGACAAAGATGTTAGTATTTACGTTGACATCGCC
>JAUVEU010000078.1 GCA_030594645.1 Candidatus Aegiribacteria sp. | reverse complement strand
AATGTGCGGAACTGCAATAGGCGGAATTCTGGCTGCTCGCATCGGTTATCAAACCACTTTTTTGATTGCAGCGGGATTGATGATTTTTGCCGGTTTTGCCGGATACCAGATGCTGAGCCAGGATGCCGGGACCGAAATTGAAATTGCGGAAAAGAAAACATGCTCCGACGAATACTATCTGGGTTCGCGATTATGGTCCATGGTTCGTGCTTCTTCCTGACGGCAGCCAGGGGATTTTCAATTATTCTTACAACAGGCCCAGACCATGGGATGACAACTTCCCTGTAGTTGCCGGCTCCACCTGGGTCATACCTGTCTACACATCCACTATTGTGCATACAGGCGGTAATTACATGTCCAGCGGATTTGATCAGGCCATGTCCACGGATCTTGTTTATTCGGAGAACGGTGGTAACGAGGATTGGGTGGACTCTCAGATGGCTCTTTATCTGGGCATCGATAACTACGTTGTAATGGAAGATCCTCAGAGCAGTTACATCCATCACATCGACTGCTGGGCCAAGATACTCAGCCCCGATAGAATACTTGTTCTCCAGGTTCCCAGTTCGCATCCGGATTTTGATGAGCTTGAAGCCGCAGCGGATATGCTGGCTTCAACCCCGAGTCCGTATGGAACCTTATGGAATGTTTACCGCGTACAGAGTTCGGGAAGTGAAGGTTACACCAACAGCCTGATTTCCAACGATCATGTTTACGTTCCTCTGTTCAGCTCGAGTTACGATGCCGCGGCCATTGCTCTGTACCAGGAAGCGCTTCCTGGATACACAGTTGAGGGATTCCCATATGGCGGCTGGGCACCTACAGACGCGCTTCACTGCAGAACAAGGAACGTCATGGACAATGAAATGCTCCTGGTTCAGCATATACCGGTAGATTCACTTCAGACCGCCGGCAGCCCTGTGACCATAAATGCCCTGATCAGATGTCATCCTGACAACGCGCTTCTGGATCATGACCTTAATTACAGAATCGGCACATCGGGAGTGTTCTCGACCCTTGCCATGACACACACTAGTGCGGATTCATTTTCTGTCAATATTCCGGGCGTACCGGATGGCGAAACAGTTCAGTACTACATTTCGGCTTCTGACAATTCAAGCAGAGAGGAATCACAGCCAAGATTTGCTCCCGGCACATGGTTCTTTGAGTATGAAACCACCACGACCGGCATAGGCGAAGGCGAAATCCCAGCGGGGATATTTGCTCTTAACCGTGTTTCTCCAAATCCATTTACTTCCAGTCTCTCATTGGATTATTCAGCTGCTTCTCCCGTGACAGTTGTCCTTTCAGTCTATGATATTTCAGGAAGAGCGGTTGAAAGGAGAACTCAGAACATCGACGCTGGCACCGGATCGCTGATCTGGAACACTGGCGAGGAGATTCCGGAGGGAATTTATTTTATCAGTCTGGTATGCGGGGATACAGCGATTACGAAGATGGTAACCAGGATAAAATAGCGACAGATCGTTATTCCAGAGGAGAGGATTCAGGTAATCTGTCTTTTGAATATTATCACTGGAAGAACAGAATTGAATATGGGAGAGATATTTCTTGAGTACCTTAATACACTGAACTCACCCCGTGATCTGGTCGACAGTGTGTTAATAGGTTTTGCGGAGAGGTTATCTGATTATCTTGATTTCATTGGAAGAAAAAACAGAGATGAAGATCCGAATTCTTATGAAATAGGAAGAAGACTCAGGGTTCTTGGCGCTCCAATGGAAACCTACAAAATTATGAAGGCGGACGCGTATTATTATAAATACAGAGGTAATGAGAATATGTTCTGGACGCGAATGTACGTTGCGGGGGCAGTTGCCAATCTTGGATACCCGACAGAAAGCATTCAAAAGGAAGCAGGATACTTCTGTGAAGAACTTACAAGAGAAAAGAAATATCTGCCATTCCTCCCTTTATTCCTGAATAATTATGCAGGCATACTGCATGTTTATCGCGAGAATTACAGCGATGCGAATGAAATCTATCAGGAAGCTATTTCAACATTAAGAAAGATCAGCCCTGACCGGTTTAAAAGTACAGTTAAAAGGGAGTACTTCTGGGCACTCAAACTGATATCCAATAATTACACAGATTCATTGCTTGTTACAGAAAGAACGATAAAAGATGATGAGGAATTAGAACGGGTATTAGGTATTGGTGAAGAAAAAACAGAGGAAACCGATTCAGAAAACATTAGATTTCTCACTCTGCTGAATAAAGCTGAAGCAGAAGCGAGAAGGGGTGAGACAGAAAAGGCCGATGAAATCCTTGAGGGAATAATCAGAGATGCGAGCGAGACTACCAGAGGATTTGTAGAACCGGGTTATCATCGAATAAAAGCTCTCATACTGGCAAATAGAGGGAATGCGGAAGAGAGTATAAAACTGATGATCCGTTCACTTGAAGATGCAGGATATTATGGAACTACCCTTTCGGAAACGCTGGCGATGAGGGACGGCCTTCATGTTTATAACATTCTTGCCAGCAGAAAAGGGATGAAGGATCTTCACATATTTTTCAAGGAAAAGGGTCTGTTTGAGTATCTGTTGAAAGTCCTGAGAATAAAGGACTGGTACCTTGGCAGTGAGCATACAGAAAGCGTTAAAAAGACAGCTGTGGGGATAGCGGAAGTATTGTTACTGAAACAGGATGAAATCAAACTTATAGGAACATCCGCCCAGCTGCATGACATTGGGAAATGCGTAATCCCGTGGTACTCACTGAATAAAATTACATCTTTGGATGATCTTGATTGGGAGGTTCTCCATGTTCATCCGGCTGAGGGGGCCAGGATGCTCAGAAAACTGGGCCTGGAAAAGGAAGCAGATATTACCGAGAACCATCACGAGAGAATAGATGGCAGCGGCTATCCTGAAGGTAAGAAGAATGTCGATCTTTTAACAGAAATAGTAGCAATAAGCGATACATATAACGCGGCAATTACACCAAACAGAAAATACAGAATTCCCAAAATGCCTATGGATGTTCTATATGAACTCAAAAAAGGGAAAAAGAGGAAATTCTCATCAAGTGTCATCAGCGCTCTGGAGAAACACGTTAAAGAGCAATCCCTTTAAATAGATTCTTCCTGCTACGGCAGCTCAATAAGATAGAGTCTTGGCCAGTTGACCGGATCCCTGCCCCATGCAACCGCTCCGTTATCAGTAATTCTTACAGTCATCTCATCGATATCCGGATCATCCAGTTCCAGTGATGCCGTGAAAAGCAGCTCGCCAGTCATGTCATATACATTCCAGAAAGGATATCGGTATCCGCCAAGTCGGACCCACAGCCTGTCCAGATTATCAATTCCGAGTTCCGAGACGGATCTTCGGTAGAGTATCGGATCGAATTCGAGTTCGATTCCGGACATCCTGCCGCTTCTACCGCTTCTTCTGGAGACGAAATCCTCAACGTCCGCTTTCTCGTCAGCAAGCTCTTCATCTGTCTTGAGAACAGACTCGACATCTTCATTTATTTCGAGGAAGACCTCTCCCTCTGGAAGGTATCCAGTGATGTTGGCCTTATCGGGAAAGGGCATGGATACAAACACGTTTCCTGAATTGCCGGAGGTGAATATAGGTGTACTCTCGGCACCCATTGGCCCCAGCCTGGAAGGATCAAAAGGAATCATATCTTCAGTGTAGATAACAATCGGTTCAGGGTTGCCGGTCTCAAGTCTGGCTACTGAATAACCCATAAGCCCCTCTTCCCGGTCAAAAGCGGGAAGCAGCCCCGTGAAATCAGCACTTCCCGCGGATCTTACAGTAAACGGTGGTCGCGGAAAGAAACCGGTGATATCCTCTAACCATACAAGAGAGTCATTGAATACCTTTATCGCGCCTCCGGCCATGTCAGTGACAATGAACCGGCTGTCTTCAAGCATTGCCATTCCCATCGGGTTCTGAAATTCTCCCGGTCCGCTTCCCTCTCTTCCCGCACTCCCGATGAAGTTACCGTTACTATCGAACCTGCGTACATTCAAAGTTGTCAGGTCAAGAACAAGAACGCCGCCATCAGAGGTCTGAACAGCATCCACTATTCTGCCGAATACAAAATTCGCGTCTCCCAGCTCGACACCTATTGTACGAAGGACTGTCAGTTGAATATGCGGTGTCCCACCGGGTGCGTCCTCAATAACCAGATCATCTGTCTGTTCGGTGCTGCCGCTGTCACAGGAAGTGATCATCAGGAAAACAAATATCGCTGATAGAAGGAACAGTTTTTTCATTAGAACTCCTGCCGAATTGTTAATAGATACCAAATACAGTAGCATATTCTACAAATAACCCGAAGGATTTGCGACACTGTGATAATTCTGTAACAGATTGTAACAAAACTGGAATTTTGTAAATTTGGTTTGATTCATATATTTGAGAAATCTTACTATTTCCGATGATTGCAAAATATTCAGTTAAGGCAGGTATCACATGACAGATTCGGCGGCAGTGAAACTGGAGATTTCAAAGAACATATCCAGGATATCTCTGGATGGTGCTGGTTACGTTGATGCGAGATTTTATCAGGATGACAGCTCTGAGACAATTCTGCTGTACGATGGAGATCTGGAAGCTAACGATACAACCATTGAAAGCGGTATCGGTGTAAGAGTTCTCTGGGGCGGCGCCTGGGGTTTTGCAGCGACAAGTGACCTGTCCTCGTTGAGGGCATGTTTTGACAAAGCGCTGTTGAATGCGAAGACAGCTTCAAAGCTGGTGGAAGTACCGCTTTTCATGGGAGACAAAGATCCTATTAAAGGCAGTTACTCCTCACCTGTAGCGGTAGACCCCTTTACAGTGAATCTGGAAGACAAACTTGAATTTCTGACTCGACTGGATGCTGATCTTGTTGACGATTTCATCCTTAAAAGAATGGTATACGCGAATTTTCAGAAAAAGAGAATTTACTTCCAGAACAGCGATGGCTCAGAGATCAACAAGGATCTGGTTAATGTTTTCGGCATGATCATGGTCATGGCTCTGGATTCCGATGGAGAGATGCAGCGAAGAAGTATGAGTCTTTACTCAACCGGTGATGGTACCAGTGGCTGGGAGATGATTACCAACCCGGTTCTCTTTGCTGACCATAGCAGCAGAATCAAATCGGAGCTTAAGGAACTCATTGAAGCTGATGCTCTGGAATACGGCAGGAAATCTGTAATTCTCCTTCCAGGGCAAGGTCATCTTCAGGTTCACGAAACCATAGGACATCCTCTGGAGCTTGACAGGATTCTCGGTTATGAACTCTCTTATGCGGGCGGTTCCTTCGTTACTCTTGATTCATTCGGAAAACTGCGATACGGAAGCGATAAATTGTCCGCTTCTTCGTATGGAAGTATTCTGAACTCTCCCGGTTCTTTTGGATACGACGATGACGGGACTCCTGAGAGAGACTATCTGCTTATAGACAGGGGAATTCTGGTAAATGCCCTTACATCAAGAGCCATGATTAATGAGGCTAACGGGAAAGCAGGACGGGAAGTATTCAGGCAGAGCGGGGGAGTTGCCAGAGCAACTTCATTCTACCGTGCTCCCATAGATAGAATGACAAATGTTAATATTCTGCCGGGTGATGACGGAACGCTTGAGGATATTATTTCCTCTACAGAGGATGGTATCGTGGTTGATAATCCTGTATCCTGGTCAATCGGTTCAAACAGAGAGCACTTCCACTTCGGATGTGAAATTGCATGGGAAGTTAAAAACGGAGAGAAAACAAGAGTTCTCAGGAATCCAACTTACCAGGGGCATACACTTGAGTTCTATAATTCCCTTTCAGCGGTAGGTGATAAATCAACCTTGAGAGTTGAACTGGTTGACAACTGCGGCAAGGGCGAACCGAACCAGGTTATGCAGATAGGTCACGGAGTTCCTGTTGTGAAATTTGATGATGTGATTACCGGAGAAAGGAAGTAGGCCATGCTGGACGTAAACCTCAGGAAGATTCTGATGGAAGTAAGGGATCAGGCTGCATCGGAAGGCATTCAGGCTACACTTACGCTGCACCACGAGAAGAGTCATCTCATGCGAGTCGGCAACAGTTCCATTTCTCTCAATACTTCAGAGAACCTGACCAGGCTTGACGTTGAAGTTACCGACGGAAGAAAGCAGGCAAGCCAGACTTATCTTGGCATGATTGAAGGAACAGAAACCATAAAGAATGTGCTGGATAAAGCCCTGGAAAAGGCAAGAGTAGCATCTCCTAAAACCTACGATCCAATCCCTGATGAAGTAGAAGAATCAATACAGGAAGAAAGCCAGTATGACGAAGTTCTCGCGGATCTTGATCCGGGCATTAAAGCAGATGCTTACAGAGAGATATTCTCAGAACTGGGTGCGAAGTACAATTACTCCGGATCATGGTCAAGCGGATCAGTGGAAGTCTACATGATAACCACCGCGAACAGAAATGAAGTTTATCACAAAGGAACTGATCAACTGTTCACTGTAGTACTTAAGCATCCCGAAAAGAAATGGGAGCTCATTAATACACAGACAGGATGGAGAGCTTCGGATTTCTCTGTCGAAAAGACAGTGAAGGAGCTTGGACGACTAATTCCTGTTTATGAGGAAAATCCGGGATTCAAGGTTGAACCTGGTGAATATACCGTTATCTTCGGTTCTGATGCTGTCTCGGAGATAGTTAACATTTCTGTTTTCACAGGTTTCATGGGTAGAGGCTGGGAAGAGAAGCAGAGCTGGACTTCACAGAACAAACCGGGTGATGAAGTCCTTGGGCAGAACATCACGCTTTCTGACGATCCATTGAATCCTCAGACTTTCATGTTCGAATTTGATATGTCCGGAAGGAAAAGAAAACACTTCCCGCTTATTGAAAACGGAGTCCTGATGAATCTGATGTACGATTCCTCAACAGCGGCAAGGTATGGCAGAGAGCCGACAGGACACGATACGCGCTCTATGGGAATAGTAATGAATACTGGAGATGGTTTTGAATGTCCTATTGAGGCAGTCAAGGACATGGGCAGAGTTCTTTACATTCCCGCCCTTCACTACATGAATATGCCAAGTCGAAGCAAGGGGATATTTACGGGAAGTTCAAGATTCAACGCCATTCTTGTTGAGGATGGCAAGGTGGTATCACCGATATTCTCAACCAGGATAACCGATTCCCTCCAGAATGTTCTTAGCAAAGTCAAAGTGATCTCATCTGTTTCTGAATCCGTGAACGGTTCGAATACATATGGCAGACGAATGCCTGTTGCTGTAAGTGTGCCGTCTTACATTGTGGCAGAGGGTGTGAAAATCACAGACTGTGCTGAATCTTTCTAAATAGAAAGTACAGTCTGTAATGACACCGGTTCTGGTGGTTGGCGGGGGACCTGCAGGATCTTCATGCGCCTGGAAGCTTGCTTCCGCAGGTGTTAGATGTCTGCTCATCGACAAGGATGAGTTCCCGAGAGACAAGGTATGTGGTGGGGCTCTCAGTAGCAGAGCGGCCGGACTGCTTATCAATTCAGGCATTATTTCAACTGCCGAACTTGACCGGCTTACGGAGAAAACCCACAGAACCCTGTCACTCTGGAACAGGGAAGATCTTCTTAATTCTTATACATCAGACAATCATCCCATCCGGATTATCTCAAGGATGGGGTTCGATAATTTTCTTCTGGAAAAAGCAGCTAATTCCGGAGCTGAAGTGATCACAGGTGAAACAGCTGTATCCATTGATTCATCAATCATCAGAACTTCTTCCGGTCGGAGTATCAGATACTCCTATCTTGTGGGAGCAGATGGATGCAGCAGTTTTGTCAGAAAAACATGCTTTGGAAGATCAGGCAGAAAAACCGGTATCGGACTCGAGTGCTTCCTGCCCTTATCGGAAGTAAATAATTTAACTGACGGACTTCACATACATTTCAGATATCTTCCGTACGGCTACCTGTGGGCTTTTCCGGGAAGGGAGAAAATCTGTATAGGAGCCGGTGTTGTGGGCAGTAAGGCTTCTCCATCCGATGTGGCCTCAGCACTGAAGGATTTTCTCGAAACCAGAGGAATATCAGCCAGTAAGCATGTAATGAAAGCGGCTTCAATACCTTCACTGTCACTGCATAAATCCATGGGCGCTGGACAGATATTCCTTGCAGGAGACGCAGCTGGCCTGGTTGACCAGGTATCAGGAGAGGGAATCGGACATGCGATTGAAAGCGGGTTCCTCATCGCGGATGCCATCATATCCGGCGGGGACAGGAAGACCATGCTGATCAGGGCGAACAAGGGATGTCTCGGTACTGTCAGACAGTCAGAATTCTACCGGCATCTCCTCTTCAGCAGATTGACGGAAAAACTCGCGATGAGCAAACTGAAGGAAAGCGAAACCTTTTCCCGTGCTTACTGGAACCTGATTTCTGGAAGTCAATCCTACAATGACATGTTCCTCCGTCTGCTGACAAGGTCAGGATAGTTCCCGGAGAATTGCCGGTATAGCTTAACAGCATAAAAAGCCTGCCTGATCTGGCAATCCTCTCTACCTTCTCCATAAAGAATATCAGCAAATACATCATTCCCGGACTACCCAGGACAAGATATTGTTTCACCAACCTACTATGTATGGTATATGGTTACCCTGTACTAAGTTAAGCGATGACAGCTTATCTCTGTATTCAATCATTCATATCGTACTTCATGATTATTGAACCTCCCTGATATGTGGACTCTACATATACAAGGTTATTACCTGCTTTAGCATACTCATGTTTACTATTTCTGTTAAACTCTTAATTGTGATGAGCATTGACAGCTCATTACCTGAATTAATATTGTTTAATGGAAAATATTTGAAAGGAAATGAAGACTCTGTATTCTACATGAATGGAAGTCATGAATAAAAGCAACAGGAAAAAGAAACAGGTTCAATGCATTATAGAAGATATTCCAAGCTATCTTGGTCATATCCTTAGCGTTTCTAGAGTTGGCTTCGAAAGCGATTATTCAGATCAATACTCATCTACAATGAATCCTAATGACGCGAAATGGCTAAAAGAGAATGAAGATCTTTTCAGGTGGGGAAATGGAAAAGCAGGTTCTCTGACAAGTTATGGACTCTTCATTCTCGGTTATGTGAATCCGGATGACACAGATGGCATAGAATCATACTTTGATGCGCTCATCTCACTTATTGATACCGGGAATTGCGATCAAATGCTACACAACTTCCCTTCATTAATTCGTTTTCATGAGCAGTGGGGACGCTTGGATCATCCCGGTGCAATTGAAATGCTTAAAAGCAATAGAAAGGAAATAATTCGGCTTAGCAAAATCCTGAGTAGGAACTGGGGAAATTTCAAGAAGAATGTCTGGCCAAACGAAAAGGATTCAGTATCTGCTAAGGCTGCTGAGATAAACAAGAAATTAGAGAAAGTGGATTCTATTGCCAGGTGGGAAAATGCGACCGGATTCCCTTTCAATTATGAGAAATATGAATACATTCTAAGCTCCGGGATGAAAAATGCTCCCAGATTCAACTCACTTGGATATGGAAAGAACTGGGTGTACTACGATATTCCGCTGCTTTTTGAAGGAATCCTCCATGAAGTTGGCAGTCATGTTTTGATCGATCTTCATCGCGAGTTGCGAGAGGAATTTGAGGACTTTTTCCTTCTTTACAATGTTCGTGAAACACTGTGCAGTCATCTAACCAAAATGATCTTCTCCGATTTTGATGTTGAGCTTACTCCCCTTGATGGTAGTAAGGTTTATGATGCGAGAGCTGATGAACTATTCCATGAAAGAATCACATCCCTTCCCGTTTCAAACGTCCGCAAGGAATTCATGGAAGTGGTGGATCAAATAAATGAAGAAAGACAAATGAACGCTTAGAACTGAATGAACCTGTCACAAACGCTTGAAAATGGGCTTGGCTGACAACTTGTGCAGGTTATTCAGAGCGTTTACGTATATGAGAAAACTATGGTAATAATCAGAGAAATAAAAGAAAAAGAAAGTAAGCAATTAGCAAATCTTCTAAACGAAGACCATCTGCTTCGCTCATATCTTGGTTTCCTTCCTGATTTAATAATCACTGCCACCGAAGTGCAGAGCAAAATAGAGGAATGGACAAAATCAAAAAGCGCTATGTGCTTTGGAATTATGGAAGAAGATATTATTAGGGGAATGATATCTCTTAGCCATATTAAACTTGAAAAAGGTACAGGACAAATAGGTTATTGGATGGGCAGCGAGCACAGAAACAAAGGCATTTGTTCCCAAGCCTTTGAGCTCGTTATCCAGAAAGCGCATGAACTTGGGTTGCATACAATATCCTCAACAATATCAGTAGAAAACAGACCATCCAGAGCAATTTGGGAAAAGTATGATGCCAAGGTGATTCCAATATCTTCCGAAAAGCTGAGGTATGAATTTAAAATAGAACGTCAACAATCGAATAGAGCCGACATCGCTGGTGATAGGTCAGGGGAGTGAAGCGGCTCATTCGAAGCGTTCGGCAGAAAATGAAGTAGGATGAAGATGAGAAGACTCCCCTTGACATATGTACCAAATTTGGTACAATACAGTATTGTATGAGTATTGGTGATATGAGGCTTGATGTTGTCTTCTTTCGAACTGACTCTGGAACAGAGCCTGTCAGGAAATGGCTGAAATCGCTTTCGGTCTCGCACAAGAAGAGCATTGGGGAGGATATCAAGACTGTGCAATTCGGTTGGCCACTCGGTATGCCATTGGTGAGAAAGATTGAGCCGTACCTATGGGAAGTGCGCACCAAGGTTCCAGACGGAATTGCACGCACACTATTTACTGTTGATGGCAACTTGATGATCCTTCTTCATGGATTTATAAAGAAGACAAGAAAGATATCTCAGAAGGAACTTCAAATAGTCAGATCCAGGCTAAAGCAATATCAGGAGGCAGGATCGTGAAGAACAAACATGTTGGAAGCAGTTTCGATGATTTCTTGAAAGAAGAAGGACTTCTTGTCGAAACCGAGGCTACTGCAGCCAAGCGTGTTCTTGCATACCAGATTCAAAAAGAAATGACTGAGCAACACATCTCCAAGAGTGACCTTGCTCGCCGGATGCACTCCAGCCGATCTTCACTGGAGCGTCTTCTTGATCCCGAGAATCCTTCAGTAACACTTCTCACTCTTGAAAACGTTGCCATTGCGCTGGGTAAAAGGCTCAAGATACAAATCGGATGACTGCCGAACAATCAAATTCAACAGAACTGCAGCTCAGCTATTTCATGCTCACATTATTGCAGTCTGCTGATTTAGAGCGTTAAGCATAAAAGTGAAGCCAAGTCAATTCATGAATCTCGATGCTGCCAGTAGTTCAATAGGAGAAACATCATAGAAAAGAAAACCAGGCAATCACCGTACCACAGTTCCTGCATGCGAAGCATGT
>JAUVEU010000042.1 GCA_030594645.1 Candidatus Aegiribacteria sp. | reverse complement strand
GTTCGAGAGGGGAAATGAAATGAGGATTGTCTGCTCATTAGTTCTAGTGCTGTGTACATTCGGCTGCTCGCAGTCTGATGCTCCCATGAGAACGGGTTCTACTATTCAACAAGAGTCTTATTCAAGAACCCTGACCAACCTTGTCCATGTTGATGCACAATCTGCAGGCTACCAGCACCCTCTTGTCTGCGGCCCCGGTGGAGACTTCCCTGCCGGACAGGAACTGGTTTTCATGCATACTGAGTCCGATAACTTCATTCATGTTGTGTTTCCTGAAGAGATAGAGACACCAGACGAACGCCAGTGCAACTTTGTGTTGCATGGTCACTTTCAGGGAATCTCAAACATAACCCGCTATACGCGAAAGATACCCCCTGAGGATTATAGCTATTTTGTCGTGTCATCATGGGAATACAGATAGTAAAAGATTCTCGAACAATTGAATGAACCTGCCACAAGCACTTAGAGGTGGGCTTTGGCAATACTTGTGCAGGTTATTCAGAGCATTATGTCAATTGCACAATCAGAAAAGTACTTGACTCCCCCTTTGATGCACGTATAGTATACGTGTAATAACAAGGAGGGATAGGTAACATGCAGAAAAAACTGACTTTGACTATAGATGAGGAAGTCTACGACGGTCTCCGCAAAGTCATAGGTCCACGAAAAATAAGTCATTTCATCGAGGACCTTGTTCGACCACATGTGGTCAAACAGGATCTATATAAGGCATATCAAGATATGGCAACTGATTATGTGCGTGAAACCGATGCACTGGAATGGGTCGAGGCTACATGCGGAGACATTAATCATCATGAAGAGAGCTGAAGTCTGGTGGGTAAATTTCAACCCATCCGTAGGAGGTGAAATCCAGAAGCAGCGACCGGCTGTAATTGTGAGCAACGATGCCTCCAACCAGTTCTTAAACCGCTTGCAGGTTATTCCTCTGACAGGTTCCACAGATAGGCTCTACCCGAGTGAAGCCTATGTAACCCTCAAAGGCAAGCGCTCCAAAGCGATGGCAGATCAACTGACAACGGTAAGTAAGCAACGTCTTATCAATAAAGCTGGATCGCTTTCTTCAGCGGATATGCAGAACATTGCAAGAGCCATCACAACACAACTCGATCTCTAAAGCGTGATTAGACATCTCGAGGCAACACCAAAAGTACCTTTGGCAGCAGAAAAGAGAAGAATGATCAAAGCTCTGATATTCGATTTTGATGGAACACTGGTTGATTTTGTTGAATCTGATATTGCCAGCCTGAAATACATTTATAGACTAACAGGCATGAACCATGGGGAAGATGTTTTTATCGAAAGAGCAATCTCCAATATCATCCATTTTCACGAACTTGTTGATAAAGGCGAAGTTGATCCAAAAACAATGCACAGGTACAGGCTCTTCAATACTTTCAACGAACTCGGGCTTCAATGGGATGAGTTCTATGTCGATCGATACAAAGCAAAACTCCTGCACGAGACAAAACCATATCCCGGTGCAGATAACCTACTCAGGTCTTTACTGACCAAAGGAAAACTTGGCATAATTACAAATGCCTATGATCCAGAAATGCAATTGAAAAGGATCGAAGCTTCCGGGTTATTCGATTTCTTTGATGAGATTCTTATCGCAGGAGAAGAGGTTTATTCTAAGCCCGACCCTCAAGCATTTCATCTGGTGAGTAAAAGGCTTGATCTTGAACCCGCTGAATGCATCTTCATTGGCGATTCCCCAGAATTTGATATTCAAGGAGCAAATAGTGCAGGTATGATAACAATTCTAATACATAGGAGCGGGAAACAAGTCAGACATAAACCAGATTATCAAGTATATAGTATAGAAGAGCTTGGCATACTATTGGGGAAACTAATTGCATAACAAACAAATCCAGCAGAACGGCGTCCCAGGTAATGATTCATGCTACTTGTCAGCTGATTTGAAGTGTTAGCCGGATTATTGCACACCCATTTTTGGAGGCTTGAATTGTTTACACTTCGGGTTGCATCTGAAGCAGATCTCGACTTCATGGTGCGCATTGATTTGGCGGATGAAGGAATCACACACGAATGTCCACAGCGACACACGAAAGCGGATTTTACTCGGTGTCGGCAAAAAATGATATCCTACATTAATGACTTTAGGATTGGTGTGTGGGTGTATGAAGATCGAATCTCATCTTGTCTGGTTGGCTTAATTATTTGTCGATTCCGAAATTTGCTAAATGAGCCATCTACAGACGCTAATTTGTTTCTCTTAAAATACCTTGAGAGGGACATATTTCCAGAAAATGGACGGTTCACTGAGCTCTACCAACTCTGGGTAGATCCGGAGTTTCGAAGGCAAGGACTTGCTACAAATCTGAAGCGACATATTGAAATCGAGTCTCTACGTCGTTCTGTGAACATGATTTACACGCACACAGAGGAAGTAAATTCGCACGTGATCGACCTAAATCTGAAACTCGGTTACCGGGAGGTCCGCAGAGGCCCTATCTGTAACGAAGTAATTCGAGTGAGTCTGATCAAAAACTTGACTACTGTCGAGTTGAATCAAACCTGATGCTCACCAACGATCTGGTTTGCGATCATGTCCGGCTAACAAATCGCTGCACTGGATTTTTCATTCGCCGCTGCTTATGAAAACCAGTGAGTTCAAACGTTCGCGCCGCGCTGCACGCGGCCCAAATGCCGAGTTGACCTGAAAACTGTAATCCAACGAAAAGAAACTTCGAACCGCGCGCTGCTCGCGGCCCGAACAGGTCGCTGGACGCAGACGTCATCTCAACTTCGATGGACACTCGAACTTGCGTTCGTTTGCCAGCTCAGTTATCAATGACGCAGGTCAACTCGGCATTAGAGAGTAAATGAATGGAGCACATATTGGATACAATTAGCTTGGACAGTACACATAATACCAGGATCGTCACGGAGAAAAAAACAGATCTTATCCTGCATTTACTGACACACTATGATATTAACAATGTTGCGTCGAATTTTGACATGGATTATGTAAAATACATATCCGATCTCAAGGGTGAGAAATCATCATCTTTGCATGAAGTACTCAAAGAAATCGATGATGAGAATCTTGTGTACCTCTCTTTCATGCCAGCATTTTTCAATAATATTGATTCGTTATTCAGAGGCCTTGGCTACTTATCTGTACCCAATGAGGTAATGTTAAATAGTTTTACAGAAACGGAAGATCAGTGTCTCCAATTGCTTAAGAATGTTTACGGTAACAATGATCTTGGTGGGTTAGTAAAATTCTCAGAAATTGCGAAATTTGAATTTGAACAGTTTTACTCCTCGTATTGGGAAAGTAGAAGAAAAGACTATCTCAGAGAAATCAATAAATTTAGGAAATTATGGGAAAGCGACGAAAACGATATAGTTCTTGCCTTTCTTAGAACCCAAGGACTTCCTGCTATCACTGTATATCTTTCTGAGGGAATGAGGAAAAATGGCAGGGGGATGCGCACGAATGATTCATCTGTTTGCACCATTACCAAAATGCCGGTCAACGACAATGAAGTCTTCGTATCTTACTACATTGCAGTGCATGAGCTACTTCATCAAGTTATCGATGGTGTTACCCAAAGCATTCTTAAAATTGATTGTCAGCAAAGAAGTTTAAACCCTGATGATGAAGGATATAATATCCATGAGCAAATCGAGAATAGTGTCATACTCGCGCAGCACCTGCTTATGGAAAAAACAGTGAAAAACCGGACAAAAGAATATTATGCACTTGTGTCAGAAATTGCAGGCATTGATATAAACAGTGAATCTGAATTTATGACCCACTTTATAGTAGATGATAGAATGAGAATGAAATTGGAGAGCATGATTTTTCAGAATAATCACTTCTCTAACAAACAAATTCAGTAGACCTGATTAACCAAGAGATTGGCTGCATTAGTACAGCAGGCTACTGATTTGAGCGTTGTGGCTCTGAAAACAGAAACGAATCCTACTGTATTGGAGGAGCTGATTCATGAAAGAAATTAATTCAATCATTCCTGTCGGCTCCATTCAGCAAAGAATTTTTGAAATCAGACGTATTAAGGTAATTATTGATGCTGATCTTGCTAAATTCTATGGTGTTGAAACCAAAAGGCTAAACGAGCAGGTCAAAAGAAACCCGGAAAGATTTCCAAAGGATTTCATGTTCAGGTTAAACGACAAAGAGAAAACAGAGCTGGTCGCAAATTGCGACCACCTTTCTAACCTTAAGTATTCCAGAACGTTACCCTATGCATTTACAGAACACGGGGCAATAATGGCCGCATCTGTATTGAATACAAAAAGAGCTGCTGAGGTTAGCGTATTCGTGGTTAGAGCATTCGTTATATTAAGACAATCTGTACTTGAATACAAGGAGATCATGCAGAGACTTGCCGATATTGAGATCCAATCAGTAAAACATGACAAAAACATTGAAGCAATAATCCAGGCAATAAGGCAATTGGCAGAACCGAAACCAGTACCGAAGAAAAGAAAAATAGGATTTTAGCCACAACAAACAAATACAGCAGAAATGCGGCCTCACATCGGAAAGGCTTGCATTCACAGTCTGCTGATTTGAAGCGTTAGCCAGCAACAAAAAGAATCTCAACATAATAAGCTTAAGGAAGCATAATGCAGAACTCAAGTAAAACAAAAATTCATTCATCGTATTTCTATTTCTTATTAGGTTTTATCTTTCTATTCTTTTTTAACGGCAGATGGATCCTGCCTATTGCAGCATTTATAGCCCCGATATTTCTAATACGGTTTCTCAGATTCCATAAGCCGATCAAAGGACTGCTATTCCTGGTAATTGCCGGGTTGGTTTCCAATATCTTCATCTGGAAAGACATGATGCCGATTTCCGGGCTCTTTTATTATATCCTGATGTTGATGATGAGCATCTTCACTTCCCTGACATTTATCATCGACCGGATATATTCCGAGCGATTAAAAGGATTTGTTTCAACGTTTGTATTTCCCTCTGTCTATGTGCTCATGGAGTTTATTACGGTTTCCACCAATCCTTCAGGTTCGTACGGGATGCTGGCGCATACACAGTCGTCTCTCCCCTTCCTGCAATTGCTTTCCATAACCGGTATTTGGGGAGTCACATTTGTCATCCTATGGACTGCATCTGTTATCAATTGGCTGTGGGATCATGCCTTTGACAAACATGTATTACGCCAATCCTTGTGGGTGTATGCAGTGCCGGTTCTCATCATCCTTCTTTATGGACAGGTCCGTTTAGCACAGCAGACTACTGAAGACACGGTGAGAGTTGCATCTATCAATATTCCAAAAAACGAGCAGCAGCAGATTTATGATAATTACCCGGACTTCATCAATGAACAATTCAACAGTTCATTCTTAGATTACTGTCACATTGCTGCACTTTCAGGAGCAAAACTTGTTTTTGGAGCAGAGGGTATCATCAATGTGAGTTCCGTCGATGAAGGCGAATTTGTTGAACGAGTAAAAGCGATAGCAATAAAAGACACTATCTACATTGGACTTCCCATGTTGATCAATCCTATCAATTCTACTCAAACACTACCGATGAATAAGATCACATGGATTTCACCGCAGGGAGAAATTCTGTTTACATACTGTAAGGCAAAACCCACTCCCGGTGAAGGATCCTACGGCGATGGCATAATACGGTATTTCGATTCACCATACGGGCGTATCGGCTCTGCCATCTGTTTCGACATGGATTTCCCTTCGTTTCTCCATCAGGTCCATTCGATGCATATCGATATCATGACAGTCCCAGGAAACGATTGGAAAGCAATTACACCCTACCATACATACGTTGCATCCTTCAGAGCAATCGAACAAGGATTTCATTTGGTACGTGCAACATCGTGGGGATTGTCCGCTTCGTTTACTAATAAAGGACAGGTACTTTCGTCGCAGGATTTTTATACCTCGAACAATGCTATTCTCTATTCCGATGTACCTATGAAGGGACAAACCACTGTATATTCTGTTGTAGGAGATGTGTTTGCATGGCTTTGCATTCTGTTCTTTATTTCGATAAGTATTTTCGTTTTGATAAAAAGAGTGCGAGCAGAAAAGCAAAATATATGTCAACAATGCAAGATTCAATAATATGCCCCATGTTCCACTTAGTAATTTCAGATGACTTAGATTCGAAACGAAGTTGTGAAAGAGTTACTGAATTTTAGGAATTTATGTCTAACCACTGAATGAACCTGCCACAATCGCTTGGGATTGGGCCTTGCTAATACTTGTGCAGGTTATTCAGATTGTTATGTCGTTTCAGAACGCATGAGGAGCTTATGTTTCCTAACAGACAGCAGATTGTAGACTATTACCGCAAAGTCTTGGAAACAAACGATAGACAATTGATTTGCTGTAATCCGTTCTTTCCCGTAGAAGACGTGCCAATTGACATAGCGTATCATTCATTGAGCACCCTACAACCTCTGCTGAAATATCCGGTGAAGTCTGGCGACTGTATCCTTGATATCGGATGCGGTGCTGGAGCAGATTGCTTCTTGGCTGCGTATCGCGGCGACCCTCAGACAAAGATATATGGAATTGATATTGTTGAAGAGCTGATTTCAAGAGCGAATGAATTGAAAGCCAAATACGAAATGGAAAACATAGAGTTTTTAAATTCTGTAATACCGCCAATTCCGTTCGAATCAGATCATTTCGACCTGGTAATGATGAATTATTCGTTTCATTTGTTTGAAGACAAAGCTAAGTTATTAGGTGAGATATTCAGAGTTCTTCATAAAGGAGGAAAAGCCATTATTGCTGATAGCTTCACTCCAAAGGAGTTTAGAGACTCGAATGAGATTGAGAATTGGTTGATGTCTGCAGGCGGAGCGATTGGTGTAGATAGCTTTAAGAGACTTGCGTCTTCGGTCCAAACAATAGCAATAGAATTTATAAGAGAGGAATTACCACACATTCCGGAGGGGGAAACCATCGGCTACATGATATGCGAAAAGATAGAATGAAAGCATCCTTTGGAGGCTATTCAATACGAAAACCTAATGCGCGGGATTTCAGATACATTAATGCAATGGAGATAAAAGTTTTGACGAAATGGGTGGGTTGGCAACCAAGATAATAGAATACGATGATAGGATTATGACATAACAAGGCTTTTGAACTTGACGCCATTTCGTCGCTACGCTCCTGCAACGGCGCAAGTTAAAAGATTGTTAGGATGAAAGGCTATAGACCATTACAAAGCAGGATCATTTTGAAGCGAGAAATGTGCAACTACTGATCCTTATGAACCAATAGACAAAGCCTACCTTGTTGTTCTGTAAGAAAACCAAAATGGAGGGCAATACTTGACTGATAAAGACAAATGGGCTGACAAGAACCATAAATGGCAGATTATCGAGGAACGTAAGTACATGTGGTATGAGGAACAGATCGAAAGACTGGCTTCTGACATGGAGTTCACGCCAGGAATGACAATTGTAGATGTGGGATGCGGCCTGGGATATCTGGGATGGACTTACTGGGAACATTACGGAAATGGTGGCACCTATACTGGAGTGGACTGCTCCTTATCTCTTCTGAAGGAAGCCTATGAGATTGCTCAGGGCTGGACTACAGGAGGAATTGCTAATTTCATCAACGGAGACTCATACAAAATACCTATAGCAGATGGATATAGTGATGTGACCATGTGTCAGACTCTTTTGACGCACCTTGAGTTCCCCGAAAAAGCACTGTGTGAAATGGTTAGGATTACGAAACCTGGTGGTATAGTTATGTGCAAGGAACTCGATAATGTATCTCAGTTCATGAAGCTGAGCTATTCTTCTGCTACCGATCATGAAGACTTCAATGACATTCTCTTCTATAGGAAAATGAGACTTATTTTGGCCAGAGGTAGAAGGGAACTCGGTTTTGGTGATTTGGGAATTGGTTCCAGAGTTCCTCGGATGATGCATGAAGCAGATCTTACAGAAATCGAAGTGTTTTGCAACGAACGACTCGAATTCCTCGTCCCCCCCTACGAAGATTCCCAGCAGAAGCTAAGAGTTGAAATCATGGGGAGATACACTAAAGATACCACTGTAGAGGAAAGACAGAAATCGAAGGATGAATGCAAAAAGTACTACATCGCCGGGGGAGGTGATCCTGATTCCTTCGACTTTGATTACGACAGATTGCTTGAAATAACTAAAATAAGGAGCGAAAAGAGGATAAAGCAGATAGAAGATCAAACTCTGTTTGCATGCTCCGGGGGGAGCAACTTCTTCTGCATATTCGGAAAGAAGCCCTATTAATAGATACCGTAAGTTGATGTATTTAAACTATTTGGCGGAAGAAAAGAATCCTAAACTAAATCCAGCAGAACTGCGGCTCTAAGTATTAGATTTCAAGTTATTACAGTCTGCTGACTTAGAGCGTTCGCGCCGCGCTGCGCGCGTCTCGAACAAGTCGTTGGACGCAGACGTCATCTTAACTTCGATGGACACTCGAACTTGCGTTCGTTTGCCAGCTCAGTTATCAATGACTCAGGTCAACTCGGCATTATGGGTGGCATAGAATGGAGGACTGAATGTTGATCTTATCATTTCTGATCAGTATTACCCTTGCAATCACCGATTTAGCGATCACAGAACCAGTCGATGGTGAGACCTACTATGGTGACTGGCTTCCCCTCCGAGCCATCGTGGAGAATGAAAACGAGGTTCCTGATTCAGTACACTACTCCCTTAACGGGCAGACCGCCGTCCTGATACCCCGGCTCAATACCGACTGGTACACCTATATGGCAAACGATTGTCGCACAGGTTATTCGGAATCACCAGCTCCGTATGACAACGCAATCCTGTGGACTGCGCCAATCAGCGGGACTTATCACGAGTTTGTTTCTCCTGTGGTAGTTGATGGCAGGGTTTACTTTGCCTCTGAGGAAGACGAGATTGCATACTGCCTTGATGCTGCCACCGGAGCAGAGATCTGGCGCTTTGAAAATATAGGGGATTCTATAGATGATGCATTGCATGTGGTCGATGGAAAAGCATACCTCGCTTCAGATTCCATCTGGTGCCTTGATGCAATTACAGGGGGGAAAATATGGTCTTTCGGTGACACTTCATGCTATTTTTCGGGACCACCTGTTCCTTATCTCGAATATGTTTTTGCCTCTGGTGAGCTTTTCGTTTACTGCATGGATGGTCTCTCAGGTGAAGAGGTCTGGCAAACAGAAGACACTCTTTCTACAGTAAGCAGCTTGACCGCCTGGAATGATATGCTTTTTGTTCCGGGCTCTGCTTGGCTTGATCCACATTTTTATGCCCTGGATATTGAGACTGGTGAGGTTGTATGGGAGATTGAGAATGGTGGGCATTGGGATTCATCACCTGTAGTGGTCGACAGCACTATTTACATCGGGACACACTCTCAAGGATTATTTGCCATTGATCCTTTCGACGGTTCCTATGTCGTTCTGTGGGAGTCTGAAGGAGTTAAAATCGAATCAACTCCGGCAGTTCATGGTGAGATGATATACTTCGGAGATAGAAACGGTGTTTTTTACGCTCTGAACAGATTTACCTGTCAGGTTGAATGGGAATTCAATCTTCCAATTGATGTTTTCCTGCATGCATCAGCCGGGATAGCCGATGGCCTTGTATTCTGGGGAGATTGTGTTTCAATGTCTGGTGATTCTACAGCACTCATTCATGCTGTGGATTGTCAGACAGGCACAGAGGTATGGAACTACACCACAGAAGGAACAAGAGGGTTTTATTCAAGCCCTGCAATTGTTGACGGTGTGATGTACATTGCTGCCACTGACGGCAATCTGTATGCCTTCGGTACCGGTCTGAAGTACACCTACCGTGAAGATTATTTCTACGCAGATATTGGTTCCAACGAGCTGATAGTGACATCCTTCGATGAGGGTGCTGCTGTTGCGGCAGATACTATTAACTTTACAGTCACTCAAACTGGTATCACCCTGGAACCTTCCAGCAGACTTGCTCTAAGTGCCAATCCGAATCCATTCTACTCCGCGGCATTAATATCCTTCGAGCTTTCCGAGCCGGGATGGACGTCAATAACAGTGTACGATCTGTCCGGAAGAATCGTGAATACACTTGAGAATTCAGAGCTTGGAACTGGTCAGCACTCCATCGTCTGGGAAGGAAAGAGAGAGAATGGTGAGATTGTTTCGGCTGGACTTTATTTCTGCAGGATTCAATCCGATGGGATTTCTGAAACCACAGGCTTGTGTCTTTTGAGATAGAAGCCATGACCACTGTATGATCCTGACACAGGGGCGGTGTGGTTGGCAAGACTGATTACTGTGCAGGTTATATACAGAATGCTAGGTTTTTACGACCCAGGAGAAATACTATGAAAGCAATTGTGTACACAAAATACGGATCACCGGATGTTCTTCAACTCAAGGATGTAGAACAACCAACGCCTAAAGATGATGAAGTTTTGATAAAAATTCGTGCGGCATCCGTAAATGCATATGACTGGCATTTCCTGACCGCTGACATATTTTTGATTCGCCTGATGGGCGGGGGCCTGCTCAAACCCAAAGACTCGAGACTCGGTACGGATGTGGCGGGGCGGATTGAAACGGTTGGCAGAAACGTCAAGCAGTTTCAGCCGGGAGATGAGGTGTTTGGGATGGTAAAGGGCGGTTTTGCTGAGTATGCAAGTGCGCCTGAAAGCGCATTGTGGTTGAAGCCGGTCAATACTTCGTTCGATGAAGCAGCAGCGATACCTATGGCGGCGATCACTGCTCTGCAGGGTTTGCGCGATGAGGGGCATATCCAGGCGGGGCAAAAGGTTTTGATCAATGGGGCATCAGGTGGGGTGGGGACTTTTGCGGTGCAGATTGCCAAATCGTTTGGCACCGAAGTTACAGCCGTGTGCAGCACGAGGAATTTGGAGCAGGCACGCTCGATTGGGGCAGACCATGTTATTGATTACACTAAAGAGGATTTCACCAAAAATGGTCAGCAGTACGATCTTGTTTTAGCGGCAAACGGCTATCATTCGCTTTCAGCATATAAGCGCGCCTTGACTCCCAAGGGCATTTATGTGATGGCCGGAGGTACCATGGCTCAAATCTTCCAGTCCATGCTCATGGGTTCAATGATGTCAGAAACCGGCGGCAGGAAAATGGGAGGCGTAAGAGCAAAACAAAGCCAAAATGACCTGGTTTATATAAAAGAACTTTTTGAAGCAGGTAAAGCAAAATCCGTCATTGATCGACGGTATTCGTTAAGTGAGGCTGCTGAAGCGCTTCGGTATCTTGGAGAAGGACATGCCCGAGGGAAAATCGTAATAACTTTGGAAAATGGCGACAAAACCTAACAAAAAATGCAGCAGAACGGCGGCTAGCGATTGGGATCATGCATCTTGTCTGCTGATTTTAGGCGTTCGATCCTGTATTATAAAGACATCTTGACATCATAACGTTATAACGTTATACATCCTGCAGAATCGGAGGATAATCATGACTGAACTGACCAAGCGATCTACAGTATATCTTGAACCTGATCTGCACAAGGCTCTACGACTGAAATCAATCGAGACATCACGCTCGATGTCAGACCTGGTAAACGATGCCATCCGAGATGAACTTGCTGCGGATGCAGATGATCTCGCTGTATTCCGAATTCGACAAGATGAGCCTGCTATCACCTTCGAAGAGTTCGTTAATGAGCTGAAGCGTAATGGCAGAATATAGAATTCTTGTCCGAAAGTCGGTCCACAAAGATCTCAATGGCATACATAAGAAGGATGTGAGACGCATCGTTAAGGCAATTGGGGCTCTTGCCAATAATCCACGCCCGCCACAATCCAGAAAACTCTCCGGTGAGGAGAAGTACAGATTACGCTGTGGTGTATACAGGGTGATATATGAGATCAAAGATGACGAACTCATTGTCTGCGTAGTCAGAGCCAGACACAGGAAAAACGTATACAGGTAGAAATCGAACAAAGCCATGCATTCGACGGGTTGTGTATACAACTTCTTCCAAGAGTGATGGCTGATGTTCCATAAAAAAATAGAACACCATAAAAACTCTTGATATGACCATAATATAGATCTATATATAGTATGAAATAAGTACTAATTCCTAAATAGGGGACGTTATCATGGAACAAGTTCTCTCAAGGTGTTCTGCAAGCATCGCTAGATGAAAGTAAGGAAAACATGAATGGAATTACCGTAGCAATTCTTGCGCTTTCAATTGGTATAGTGCTTTCTTGTGGTAATGAGCCTGATGCCGTCGGTGCTGATAATCACGCATACGAAGCAAGAAATGGTATAAGCTTGGATACACTCTCGAAGTGGAAGCTATATGCCGAGTCTTCTGATAATGGCCTATGGGAAGGAGATTCTGCACACAACCTGCTTTTAGACCGAGTAGCGATTTTAGGTGATGAAGAAGATTTAACACCTCCGTTCTTCAATGCACTATACCTGCATATAGTGGGTGATACTCTTATGATTGCCGATCAATCTACACAGGAACTGGTTTGCATGAGACCAAACGGCGAAATTTTATGGAAAGCCGGGGAAAGTGGTGAGGGGCCCGGACATTTTCATGGAATAGGAACCATAGCTTCAGCAGGAGACTGGATCTCCGTAGCGAATACCGGTCTTGGCAGAATTGATTTTTTCTCTACTAGTGGTGTTTTTACAACGACTATCTCTATCGAGACCCCGGAGGATCTCATTGCATTATCCGATTCCACCCTGGCTGTACTTTCAGGAACACAACAAGGTGGAGTGATTCACATCATACATGTTGATTCCGGTCATATCAGATCGTTTGGAGAAATCGAAGAGGATCCTGAAATGACGTTGGACAGCCGATTCAAAGACAATCTTCGCGGTGTATTCATCCCTCCAGACCTGCTCGCCTTTGTTTCAAGATATGAGCATCGGCTCTATATTTTCAATATAGAAACCGAGGAACCTGTTTTTGCAGGTGTTCGCGATCTCCCATCAGAACCATCTAAACCCTATCGCAGGTACAATGAAGAAACTGGAATCCAGTCAACAGTGATGTTCCCATCCGTTGGAGGTATTTTCAGAGGCCCGGAAGGCATGATAAATGTCGTGGTAGATGAATACCAGAATGATGGTTCCCTTCTGCACGGTAATCGATACATTAACTACGCTCCGGTAACTATTATTGACAGATATGATTCAAATGGACAATACCTTGATAGTTATTGTCTTCCTGATTCTGGAATATCCTGGGTAAGAATGCTCCATGATGATAAACTGGTCGGAAGGCAACAAGGAACAGGTATTGTTATGATATACGAACAGTTTGAGGGAGGCCATTAATCATTAGCGAACAAGATCATGAACCAGCCACAGATTATAGCGAAAGGCTGGGTTGACTGCTTTCCTGTTTATCTTAAGCGTGGGACGGGCAACAAATGAATAGAAGAGATGCTATACTTCATCTTACGGACATGATTGCCAACATTTAACTTAACCATCCTGTGCGTGTCGGGATTGATGGTGTTGACGCCTCTGGAAAGACCATGCTCGCAGATGAGTTAGTCGATCCGCTCCAAAGCCGGGGGCGTAAAATTATCAGAGTGTCCATAGATGGTTTTCATAACCCCTGTGAAATACGTTATCAACAAGGAAGAAGCTCCCCGAAGGGGTACTATGAGGATTCATTCAATCACGGCGCTATTGCTTCAAATGTCCTGGAACCATTGAGCTCTGGAGGAAACCTGGAATATCGATCGGCGTCTTTTGACTATAGATCTAATTCAGGGGTGGATACCCCTGTGCAAAGCGCACAGCCGGATGCAGACGATGCTTAACAGCCTGTCTGATCCGCGACGTTAAACTTAATAGAGAGATATCGATGTGGAAAATGTATTATAAAATGGAGTTCAGGCTTCCACAGACAATCAGCCAATGTGTTTGATCTTGTCGAAATATCACAGATGAACTTGAAATTAACCCTCAAGGAAGAAATCAGATGAATGCAAAAGAAGTTGTAATAGCATTTTTGAAGGCAACGGAGAGCAATGACTTTTTCAAGGCAAGCGAATGGCTCTCTGAAGATTTCGAATGCTACTGGCCTCAATCATCAGAATTGATCATCGGCAGAGTAAATTTCGCTTTGATTAATACTAACTACCCTGCAAACGGCACCTGGAAATATCACATCAATTCGATTGTCTGTGAGGGCAATCAGGTGGTGAGTGATGTAAATGTTACAGATGGTTCAGTCTGCGCCAGAGCTATAACATTTCATACAGTTGAAAGTGAGTTGATCACCAGACAGACAGAATTCTGGCCGGAAAACTATGAAGCTCCAGAGTGGCGAAAACAGTGGGTCAGGATCGTTAAATAGTTTATATAATCAATCAGTTGACAATCGTAGCCAGCTGATTGACCAGAACAGCGCAATCCACTGTTTCAGTTTCTGCTGCTGCGAGGAAGCAGGCACGTGAAAACATGACTGATGAACTCACTATACGAGAAATAACAAGTAAGGATCCTTCGACTATTGCGAAGGCGTTCCGTGCACAAGGGTGGAACAAGACACAGGAATTTTATGAGAAATACCATCTGCAACAATCGGAAGGCAGGCGAACTGTTCTTATCGCTGAGACGAATGGAGAATTCGTCGGTTACCTCACAATAGTCTGGGAATCAGACTATCACCCTTTTCGAGATTCATGTATTCCAGAAATCGTAGATTTCAATGTCCTGATATCTCAACAGCGAAAAGGTATAGGGACTATCCTTATGGACAGAGCGGAGGCCAGAATATCGAAGAGGTCGAAGATCGCAGGTATCTGCGTGGGCCTGGATGCGGATTTTGGAGCGGCCCAGGTTATGTACGCCAGGCGAGGCTATATACCCGATGGCCGTGGAATACAGTATGATGGAAAGCAGCTGAAGTTCGGGGATAAAACAATCGTTGATTACAGCCTTTGCATGTGTTTCACGAAAAAGCTCAAGGAGTAGAAGGACACTCAATATTGCATACAGCGGACGCGTCGGGGTGTGCGCTGATGCATACGTTTGAACAGGAGAGATATGAAGACTTCATTCTTTATCCTCGTGTACTTAATTGCTGTGGTGGTATGTGGAGGAGCAAAGTCGACAGAAATTCAACGAGATACCTTGAACCCTGTAGCTGTTGACGAACTCCCTTCAATCCAGGAAGTTCTTCCTCGAATGGTCTCCGGCATGTCACGGGATGAAGTGCTTTCGATCCTCGGCGAGACAGCTTTTCGACACGCTGCCGCATTTGGAGGCGAGAGTGGGGGGCCAGCCAACAATCATTATACAATCTACCAACTTCGTCAGGGAGCCAATCTCGTGCTACGATTCGACTATACAAAAACACCTCCATCGTTTGTTTCAGCCACTCAGGCAGGCAGTGCATGGCCTGGTGATAAAATAGAATGAGAGAAGAAACCGATGATCAACTTCGATCAATACTACCATAAATACCTTGGCGTTGATCCGGAACGGTTGAAAGCAGGTCATAGAGTCTTTCCCTGTGAAAGGAGATCCGGGCCATTTGCTTTCTTCCATGTACATCATCTGATTTCAACTGTAATTGACGGAAATGTGATATTCTCAATTTCTCCGGAGTTTGCTCCTGCCTTTGAGATTCAACGTACACCCCTTGCAGACAGCGTTGTTAATGAGGAATTGCTTAAAATGATCGATGATGTATTCTTTGATCTTCTTCCAGCCCTGCTATACAGCACCAGGATTATGATACGGATGACGCTGGATAAGAGTGAATTGGTCAAACAGAAAAAGGAGATCCAGGTTACTGCACTGTCAGAATCAGACAAGACTAAATTCATTACCCGTTATGTTGATAGAGGGCATAAATTTACCGAGTATTTGTGGAACGCAAGAGTAGAAACTGTTCGTGCCGGCAGGTACTTCACTGTTTTAAAGAAGGATGAAATTGCCTCTTCAGCATACATATCAGATATTGATTATCAGGGTGCAAATATCGCGGTAGGCACTGGTTTAAACTTCAGGAGAAAAGGATATGGAAAAGCTGTTGTCAGCCATGCGGCTGAATGGTGCTTCTCGCATGGATATCAACCAATATACCTGGCAGATATTAACAACAAACCATCTATTAAGCTGGCTGAGAGCCTGGGGTTCAGGGAGATGTCACGGGAAGTTGTCGTGTCGGGAATTTGTAAATGAAAATTGATAGAGACGCAATCAAGCATCATATAGAGAACATCACAATGAACGCAGAGTATGTTATAAGAGAATACTGTTCAGAAAAAGGGTGTCCATGCAATCACAAACAGTTTGTGTACTGGGCAGGCAAGCAACAGGGACCGGGATGGCAGGATAATATACAGAATCAACTTGTTGAATCCGTACTGAAATCAGACTGCTTTTCAAAAATCAATGATTGCGAAAAAACCTACTGTTTAGAAAGCTCATACATTTGCAATAAATGCGGCACCAGGTGGAACTATTTTTTGGAAGAATGGAGAATGCTTGCATACCATAAGCGGTTATTAAAAGTTGGAGGAGATGATCCAGTCAGGCTCTACAAAGAACTGATTGGTAGCGATATTTTTGCGACGGTCGGACTTGAACCTGATGGAAAGAATACCCTGTCACTTGACCAATGGGTCGCCTTTATGCTCGGCAGGAACTACAAAGCAGAGACTTATCCGGCCTGCACACCCGCAGGGAAAACAGAAACAGGATTACGGCAAAAAGTATTATCGATTCTTAAACGCAAAAAGTAAGCGCAAGGAGTATTGGATATGTGGTTAAAAGTCATTGTGTTTGCGATTATCGTTCTGGTTTTCGTGATTACGGTGGCGATACTCTACGGCGCGAACCGGTGGCAATCGAACACGAGAGAACTGCATGCGAAGATGGAGGCAGCACGCTTACCGATTACCCCGGAATCGTATTATATGCACGATTGGGATGGACTGCCCGCACCTGTTCAGCGTTACTTCCGCGCTGTTTTGAAAGAGGGGCAGCCACTGATTGCAGCGGTCAGCCTTGAGCATACCGGAACCTTCAACATGAGTGAAACAGAAGAACAATGGAAACCTTTCAAGTCGACTCAGCGTGTGTTCACATATCCTCCGGGGTTTGTCTGGGATGCCCGCATTCGCATGGTGCCGCTGCTTAACATATTTATCCATGATGCTTACATTGCGGGTGAGGGTGTTCTGACTGCGAAGCTGTTCGGTTTTCTCACAGTGATGGAGCAGCCCGGCACTCCAGAACTGGCACAGGGAGAGTTAATGCGATATCTCGCTGAATCACCATGGTATCCAACAGCCCTTCTGCCAGGCTATGGCGTGATTTGGGAGGCAATTGATGACACACAAGCCATCGCGACACTTTCCGATGGCTCAACTACAGTAAGGTTGGTGTTTCAGTTTGATGCCCGGGGATTAATCAGTTCAGTGCGTTCCGATGAACGATACCGCGAAGTGGATGGAGTGCTGGTTGCAACTCCATGGCAGGGTCGTTTCTGGGACTACAAGTTACGCGACGATATGCTTATACCGCTTGAGGGCTCCGTGGAGTGGCTGCTGCCGGAAGGACCGAAACCTTACTGGCGCGGCCGTATTCATCACATCGAATACGAATACGCTGAATGAGTAACAATTAACTGCCTGACCCCGGGGTACAACCTGCGTCATAAAAAAATGAGTCTGGTATTATTTGCCTTCAACCTCTTCCAGAGCTTCGCTCAGTGAATCCCGAACCTGCTCCATCAATTCAGGCGTCAATGTGATGCCCTTGCGGGTAGGTTTCCAGTCGCCCTTGTCATCCATGTAGTAAATCCTGGCGCCAATGTACTGATTCCCTTTGAATTCCGATAATTCTATTCGAACCAGATCCGTACCCTTCTCAATATCCCTTATAGTTTTTTCCACTGATTTCATCCTCTCCAAATGCTAACTCTGGTTACTCACGAAAGGCAAGTCTAATAAAAAAGACCTTTGAAATGCAATATCAAATTAGTACAGTGTGACAATTGGGTAAGTTCAAAGCACTGATCAGCCGCACTCTGAGTAGCCACAATTTAAAGCGCAGGAAACACATCCTGATTCATATTTGAGCGGTCCTCCGCACATCGGACAGGCTCCTGCAAGGTTTTCAACTACCTCATCATCCAGTTCAGTGCTGGTGTTTTCAACTTCTCTACTCGTGTCCTCCACAGGTTCAAGAGATTGAATTGCGCTTATTGTCTGTCCCTGAATTGAATCAGGGGTTTCTTCAAGATACCATTCTATAGTTTGACCAATCGCATCAGCGCAGGAGAGTATTCTGTTTCCACCCTGCCAGACAATCCGGTGACAGCTGATCCCTGTCAGTTCTTTGACAATTGCTTCAGGTTTGATGTTTGACCGCAGAGCAAGCGAAACAAGTCTGCTGATAGCTTCCGATTGACTCGCTGCGCATCCTCCGGCCTTGCCCATCTGAGAGAATATCTCTACAGGTCCATCCGAATCCATATTTATGGTTACGTACAGATTGCCGCAACCGGTCCGGATTCTCCTTGTAATACCGGATGTCACATCTCCCCTGTCTCTGGGACCAATCGGAATTGCAGGGAGCGGGACATCAATCATCTGTTCTTCTGTTTGGGAACTGTCCAGATTGAGAACCTGCTTATTCCTGCTCTTGTCACGGTATACAGTAACTCCCTTGCAACCGAGTCGTCTGGAAAGCTTGAATACTTCCGCTACATCCTCACGAGTAGCATCCTCAGGCAAATTAACGGTTTTTGAAACAGCGTTATCAGTGTACTTCTGGAAAGCAGCCTGCATTCTGACATGGTAAGCAGGAGAAATGTCATGAGATGTACTGAATACTCTCTGGATTTCAATCGGAATTTCATGTATTCCCTGACATGAACCTTTTTCAGCCACCTGGCTCATGATTTCTTTGGAGGCAAATCCCTTTTCTTTGGCTACTCTTGCAAACTCAGGAACAACTTCATGCAGCTCATCATTCTCGTCAAGAAGATTGCGCCTGGTGAATGACAGTGCAAATACAGGCTCGATACCTCCAGAACATCCAGCAAGAATACTTATGGAACCGGTAGGAGCAATTGTTGTTACAGTAGCATTTCGGAGCGGAGTCTGATGTTTTTCATCGTAGACGCTGCCCTTGAAATTCGGAAAAGGTCCCCGTTCCTCTGCCAGATCAGCACTGGCTTTTCTGCCCTTCTCAGCAATGAAACTCATCAGATCCTCAGCGAATAGAAGAGCTTCTTCTGAATCGTAAGGCATCCCCAGCTTGAACAGAAGATCGGCAAAACCCATTACTCCAAGTCCGATTTTTCTGTTTCCAGCAACCATTTCCGCTATTTCCGGAAGAGGATATTTATTCACTTCAATAACATCATCAAGAAATCTTACTGCATTGACAACGGTTTTCTCAAGCCTGGTCCAGTTTATTGCCCAGGTTCCATTGTCTCCCTGTTCCGTCATCACAGAGACGTTAATCGAACCCAGATTGCAGGCTTCGTATGGAAGAAGAGGTTGCTCACCGCATGGATTCGTTGCCTCAATATCAGCTATATGCGGTGTAGGATTCGCATCATTCATTCGATCGATGAAAATGATACCGGGTTCACCGGAATTCCACGCAGAATCCACAATTGCATTGAAGATTTCCGTGGCGTCTCTGCTTCCGACAGTTTCACGTTCTCTGGGATTTACAAGATCGTAACTTGTTTGCCTTTCAACAGCATTCATGAATTTATCAGTAGCGGCTACGGAAAGATTGAAATTGTTCAGTTTATCCATGTTTCGCTTAATGTTGATAAATTCGTCAATATCAGGATGATCTACCCGCAAAACAGCCATATTGGCACCCCGGCGGACACCTCCCTGTTTCACTGTTTCTGTTGCCTGATCAAAAACAGTCATAAAGGATAGCGGGCCGCTTGAAACACCTTTTGTAGACATCACAGTATCGTTTGCAGGTCGTACTCTGGAAAATGAAAAGCCTGTTCCTCCGCCGCTTTTGTGTATCAAAGCAGTGTTCTTAACTGCGGTGAAGATACTCTCCATGCTATCCTCTACAGGAAGGACAAAACATGCGGATAACTGACCAAGAGGTGTGCCAGCGTTCATAAGAGTTGGAGAATTGGGAAGAAATTCCTTTCTTGCCATCATATTATAAAATGACATTGCCCACTGTTCGACATCATCATCAAATTTTTCTTCAGCCGCAGCAACAGTGGAAGCAACTCTCCACAGCATCTCTCCGGGTTTTTCCAGAATTTCCCCGGTTACTGATCTGTTAAGGTAACGTTTTTTAAGAACCATGAGTGCATTATCGGAAAATTCAGGTTGAATCAAATCGGGAGTATGACGCTCTGATTTTTGTTCAGCAGATATTTCTCCCGTTTCAGTTCCTGCTTCTGAAAAAAGATCCTGCTGAAGACGTAACTCGTCCAACGGCACCCTCCTGCCCCCTTATGGGGCTTTCAATCACAGATATTACGAATTATCATGTGATAATCATCATCTATAAGGTCGAATCGAAGTCCTCAATAAAACGAGGACGTAATATTTTCTATCAAAGGATTGTTTTGACGTCAAATGTAGACTATCAATATTTTGTGCTTTTGGCAAGGGGGCACCACAACAGGTTGTATACACACATAACCTCTTGCCATATCTCTGGTTCCTTCGGTAGTATAGAGCAAACGTATTGCAGAACAATTCTGGAGTAATATGACAAGTGATAAGAAGCAGATATTCGAACAGGAAATACTCAGCCATCTTGACAGACTCTACGGGTACGCGATGCATCTTTGCAGAAACAGTGACGATGCCTCAGACCTCGTACAGGATACATATGTAAGTGCACTGAGATATGAAAAGCAATACTCCATTGGAACAAATGCAGGCGCATGGTTGTTTACAATCATGAGAAACACATTTTTAAACAAGATGCGATCAAAAAACAGAAAACCTGTTGGATTAGCCGGTGAATGGATTGAAGAACTATCTCGAAAAGACATTTCTGAACTTAGAAAGCTCGGACCGGATCCGAGTGTGCAAATGCTTGACGATCTTCTAAAAGAAGATATCAGAGAGGCAATAGACAATTTGCCAAAGGAGTTCAGGGATACGGTTGTACTGTGCGATGTTCAGGGGTTTTCATATATGGAGATTGCTTCAATTCTTGATATTCCAATTGGCACTGTAAGATCAAGAATTCACAGGGGCAGAAACATTCTGCGGCATTTACTTGCGGAGTGGAAGAATATTGCGAAGGAGGGAAGATAATATGACTTGTGAGGATGCTCATTCTCATATGCATGACTACATTTCCGGTGAATTATCTCCGGAACACCATGAACCTCTGATGAATCACCTGGAAGAATGTGGTTCCTGCCGCGCCCTGTTCAACCAAACTCGACTTCTTCAGACTGCAATAAAGGATTTTATGCAGTATGAAACCCCTCCTGAGCTTCAAACAGCTGTCTCTCGGATTCTTATGGGTGTCTAATCATCAAAGAATTATGCCGGTCATGAGGAAATCTGAACTTCCTGCGATATTAACGGCATGTGTTCTCTTTTCCGCAATACCTGTTCTGTTCAGGAAACCTGCAGCAACAATTGTCAGACTTGATGAAATCGCAATTCTGGCTGCAGAGGTTTCAGAAAGAGACAACCTCTGGATGGGGGAAAATACCTTCTTAAGTTCACAGCTTCCTTCACCAGGAACGGTTGCTTTCGGTTCACATGAATATTACCCTTACCATCTGATAACAGCAAGAGATTCAGCTTCAGGCGCTGTCATGGTTATAATTACTTCCCGGTTAAACATACCCTCCGTCAGATCTCAAAACACCTCCACTCATTCTTTCAAAACTGCTGTTGACGACGGAAAAGTTTATGTACTCATGCATGATGATTCAAATGGATCCTGGCCAGAACGATTCTTTTCCGTTATTAGTAATGATTGATCCAGGCAATAATTTCCGGGTTTCCTTGAGTAGTATCAAGCCTGTCAGTGGAGAGACGAGGATATGAAAATTTCTGCGTTACTTACAATAGTATTTTTTCTTGCTATCACACTCAACGGATGTGGTTCAGGGGAAAGCAGTACTTCTCAAACTGAACTTATAGAATCATATGAACCAGTTACAGTGGTCTTGCCAGGTATCGTTACAGAACCTGCGGGAGATACTGTATCTGTTCCTGACAGTACTTCTGTAATTCTTTATTACTGGTTACCGCTGGAAAAGTATGAGGCAATGGAAAGTGATCTGCTTTTCCTGGCATCACTCGATTCAACAATTCTTGTACTGCCTGTACAACCTGATCACGAATCCAGGAATCATGCCCAGAGGGTTGTAAACAGCCTGGAGATTTCTCTTCCTGTTTACCTGGCGGATTCCGCTCTCACAAAGGTATTCGAAGGGAGTATTCTTCCAATCACTGTTCTTTATACTCCCGAGGGCAATCAGTTTACCGCTGAAGGATTTGGAGCTCCACTACGCCTTCTTGGAATGCACCAGACAGGAATTTAATGGACTATTTCTTCTTAAGCGATGTACACCTGTTCCCGGAACCGGAAAAGCACCCTGGCCGGGATAGATTCATTACTTTTCTGGGTTCTCTTCTGCTGGATCATGATCCCGGACAGCTCTGGATATTGGGAGATCTTTTCGATTTCTGGTTCGAATACCGCAGTGTTATGCCATCTGGGTATGATAGAACATTATCAGCTATCAGAAAGCTTTCCGATTCAGGATGGAATGTCAATTTCATACCGGGCAATCATGATTTCTGGGTGGCTGAACATTTCTCACGGGTAACTGGTGCTTTAATCCATCACGGGAATTATCTGGTAAGAAATATCAACGGCATAAGTATATTGCTTGCTCATGGAGATGGTCTTGGTCCCGGAGATACCGGATACAAGATATTGAAATCTGTACTCCGATCCGGCTTGAGCAGATTTCTCTTCAGTCTTATCCACCCGGATATCGCAACATATCTTGCCCGTATTTTCTCAGATACCAGCAAGAGGATACTCCGCCGGGATCTTGATTCAATACCTCCTGGAATCGAAAAGTGGGTGCAGGACAGGTTCGAGGAGAATATCGATATCGTAATAACCGGTCACACACATCTGGACAGTATTCTCCATATGAAGAACGGCATATATGTTTCTCTTGGAGACTGGCTCACGAGATATACTTACTGCATGATCAGGAATAATAGCCGGGAACCTGAGCTTTTATCATATTCTGATGAAATATCCACAGATCATGACCAGCTGAAAGAAGGAGTATCCGACGATGGATAGCAGGAAAGAGAAGATAGTACCTGAAGTTTCTATCGTAATACCGGCATTCAACGAAGAAGAAAGCATAATAGAGCTTGTTGGAGAAATAGCGGCTCATTTTGCAGATATTCCCTATGAAATCATCATTGTGGATGATGGAAGCACTGACCTTACATGGGAGAATATCAAGCAGCTCTCGCTGAAGTACCCTGTCTCAGGTCTGAGGTTCAGCAGCAATCAGGGAAAAGCTGCAGCTCTCGCTGCTGGATTTCACGAATCCAGGGGAAAGTACGTGGCAACACTCGATGCAGACCTGCAGGATGATCCATCTGAAATCACCGCAATGATTCAGTTGATGGAAATGGATGGCTACGATCTGGTCAGCGGATGGAAAAGAGATCGAAAGGACCCGGCAGGTAAAACTCTCCCCTCAAAACTTTTCAATCTCACCGTAAGACTTACAACAGGTGTTAAATTGCACGACTTCAACTGCGGTCTGAAAGTGTACAGCAGGAATGTAGTAAAAAACCTGGAACTGTATGGAGAAATGCATCGGTATACTCCTGTACTTGCTGCTCAGCAGGGTTTTTCGGTGGGAGAGAAAGTGGTACATCACCGGCCCAGGAAATACGGAAAAACGAAGTATGGAATGGCTCGTTTCTTCAGGGGCTACTCCGATCTTCTGACAGTTCTATTCCTGCACAGGTACTCATATCGCCCTCTTCATTTTTTCGGTGGAATAGGAACCTTTCTCGCACTCATCGGATTTGGCATCTCCGCATATATGACTGTCCTCTGGTTCGGCGGCGAATCTATAGGTCAAAGGCCTCTGCTTCTGCTCGGTGTGCTCCTTCTGGTAGTCGGATTCCAGTTCATTTCACTTGGACTTCTTGGAGAGATGGTTTTGAAACTTTCCAGCAGAAAAGCATTCTTAATATCAGAGAGAGTCAACTCCATCGGCGAGAAAAAATGAAGATAGCCTTCGTCGGACCCTTCCCCCCCTTCAGAGGTGGCATAGCCCAGTTCACAGCCAGGCTTTACGAAACGCTTACCGAACACTATCCGGAACATACATTCACACCCGTTTCATTCAACAGGCTTTATCCATCCTTCCTCTTTCCCGGTGCCTCACAGATGGAA
>JAUVEU010000016.1 GCA_030594645.1 Candidatus Aegiribacteria sp. | reverse complement strand
ACACAGACAAAGCTGACGGGAAGGCTCCAGGTTGATACCAGTTTGCGTGACGGTGAAGTTAATGGTGTCTGCGGCAACAGGAACTCCTTCGTCGAAGGATGTTACTATCAGCTCGTTCGATCCCACCTCCGCGAACAAATCATCTCGATAGGTGTACTTCAAGCCGGTTCCGAAGGCGTAGAGGTTCCAGTCTTCGCCTGCTATATAAACAACTCCGTCGGTAATTGCGGGGCTGGAACGAATGAATTCTGCTGAGGTTCGATAGGACCATATTTCTTCCCCGGTGCTACAACTCAGCGCAACAACTCTGGCATTATCCGGGTTGTTGTATTCTCCATAGAAAGCCATACCATCGGCAATACCGGAGGAGCCGTGATGATATCCGGGGACTGTCCAGATGGTGCTGCCAGTGGAGGTATCAAGACAATAATAAGTATCCATCTGATCCGCGAAGTAGAGCGTACCTTCGTGATATGCAGGAGTTGCTGTTATATGCTCATAGAGTCCACCGGAGGTTAACTTAACCTTCCAGATTATAGTGCCGGTTGATGTTTCGATTGCCCTTATACAGCCGTCAAATCCACAAATGTAGATAACATTGTTTACAATAACTGGAGACGAGTCCCAGTAACCTTCAAAGCTGTCAGAATTTTCCCATATGGTCGAGCCTGTATTGGCATCCAGGGCATACAAAGGAGTTTCGCCTTCCCAATAAAATGTTGGGATAAACACCATGCTGTTCCATACAGTTATACAGCTTGCTGTATATCCGGGTATTGTCTCCGACCATATCTCTGTGCCTGTTACCGCATCAAAGCAATAGATATTGGATATGAACTGAGGCCAATTGGCTCGTCCACAATACACCCTGCCATTAACTACAGCAGGTGTGCTTCCATCCGCATCGGCGGCATCTGTTGCCCAGATCCTCTCACCGGTTAAGGCGTCCAGACACCACAGAGAATCACTGGCAGTATAAAGGTAACCGTTCTTTACAGTAACTGCGTCATCTGTATAACCGGTCCGGTATTTCCAGATCAGTTCGCCGGTAGCTGAATCAAGGGCGTAAAGAGAATCAGTACCGTAGTTGGAAGGGTAGTACACAATTCCATCCACTATTACCGGAGTGGGGAACTCGTGGTAATCTCCGGTGACAGGTGCTGTCCAGAGTATCGTGTTATCCGTGGGGGCAGGCGACTCGGAAAAGCCGTGGTGAAGGTCATTCTGCATATATGTATACCAGTCTGTGTTTAACCGGGGAATCAGTACAACTGGCTGTCCGTTAAGTGAGTACTGGACATGTTCGGGAATCTCGTTCTCGTTTTCAATAATAGCTCTGACAGTAAGCCAGTCGCCGTCGTAGGTTTCTCCATCAACAGGTTCTGTGATATTCACGCCGGTAGCGGAAATAACGAAAAGTACAAAGCAGGCTGTGATTCCCATAATACGCTCCCCATTCTTCTATACAGTAATTACACTTATGAATACATCATCTCAGCAGACACAGGCCGGTGGTTTCCGCAATACTTCCTGATTGGATCCTGCAGAAGTAAAGACCGGCTGAAGCAGGCTCTCCGTTCCGGCTTCTTCCATCCCACTGCACCGAGTGTTCTCCAGCTGTAAGTTCGGAGTTCTCGAGTGTAGAAACAATCCTTCCTGAAAGGTCATACACTTCAATTGAAGTGTATCCCGGTTCTGAAAGCTCGAATGAAATGAGTGCAGTTGAATGGAAAGGATTCGGGCTGGCGCATAGACCGAGTCTGTGAGTAGGCTCCAGGTTGATCCCTGTTCCGGTGACAGTGAAGCTAATGGTATCTGCGGCAACAGGAACTCCTTCATCGAAGGATGTCACTATCAGCTCGTTCGACCCCACTTCCGCAAACAGGTCATCTCGATAGGTGTATTTCAAGCCGGTTCCGAAGGCGTAGAGGTTCCAGTCAGTGGCGGCAATGTACATAACACCATCCGTGATAGCAGGGCAGGACACTATGCCATAAGGTCCTGAGCTGGTTGTGTAATTCCAGACCTCCTGACCGGTTTCACAGTTCAATGCAAAAACCCGTGCGCTTTCATCATAGTAATTGCTGCTTTCCCCATAGAAGACTATCCCGTCAGCAATGCCGGAGGAGCCGTGCTGCACGCCTGGTACCGACCAGATGATGCTTCCTGTGGAGGCATCAAGGCAGTGATACTTATTCACCTGATCTCCAAAGTAAAGCCTGCCATCATGATAGGCAGAAGTTGCTGAGATGTAAGTGCCTGGAGTTATGTCAGTGTCCCAGATTGTAATCCCTGTTATCGCATCAATAGCGCGTGCTTTGCTATCACTTCCGTTTATATAGATCAAATTATCAACAACGACCGGAGATGAATCCCAGTAACCTCCATAGCTGTCGGTATTCTCCCAGATGGCTGAGCCAGTATTGGCATCCATGGCATACAAAGCACCATTGTAAGTCGGGACAAATACCATATCGTTCCATACCGTCAGACAACTGGCTGTATAACCGGAGAGTGTCTCCGACCATATTTCTGTGCCTGTTACCGCATCGAAGCAATAGATGTAGGATGTATAGTAGTTAGCTCGTCCGCAGTACACCCTGCCGTCAACCACAGCAGGTGTGCTTCCATCTGCGTCGGCGGCAGCTGTTGCCCAGATCCTATCGCCGGTTAAGGCGTCCAGACACCACAGAGAATCACTGGCAGTATAAAGGTAACCGTTTTTTACAGTAACTGCGTCATCTGTATAACCGGTCCGGTATTTCCAGATCAGTTCGCCGGTAGCTGCATCGAGGGCGTAAAGAGAATCAGTACCATAGTTGGAAGGGTAGTACACAATTCCATCCACTATCACCGGAGTGGGGAACTCATGGTAATCTCCGGTGACAGGGGCTGTCCAGAGTATTGTGTTGTCCATGGGGGCGGGCGACTCCGAGTATCCATGATGCAGATCATTCTGCATATATGTGTACCAGTCGGTGTTTAACCGGGGAATCAGTACAACTGGCTGTCCGTTAAGTGAGTACTGGACGTGTTCGGGAATTTCGTTCTCGTTTTCAATAATAGCTCTGACAGTAAGCCAGTCGCCGTCGTAGGTCTCTCCATCAACAGGTTCCGTGATATTCACGCCGGTAGCGGAAATAACAAAAAGTACAAAGCATACTGCGATTCCCATATAGTGTTTCCTCATTTCTGAAATAGAAGAATTATTCTGAAACATTTGTCAAATTTAGCATTACTAAATTAATGATATTGTAGATATGATATCAGGTCAAGACGGTATCAAGATTAAACCGTATAAATTGCCGGCTGACTGAGGGTGGTTTACTGAAATATATTCTTCATGACAGGAGGAGCCTATGGAATGCAGATGGTATTACAAGCGGAACTAATTTCCTTATTATAAGATCAAGTGGTGGCGGAAAAACAAATATTAAGATCGGTGATAGAATAGGAGGAATAAGGAATGGGAGAATGTATCATCAATTCAGAGAAACGGAGGATACCTCTATTGGTTCTTATTGCTGGTATTCTTTTACTTAATTTCACCGGGATTTGTGAAGTAAATGCAGCAACTATTAATGCTGCGAGTTGTTCGCAAACAGATGTGCAGGCAGCGATAGATATTGCGTGCGATGGGGATACAGTGGTTGTTCCTGCAGGGGAGGGTACCTGGGATTCAGGAGTTGACATATCTGATGACAAGAATATTCTCCTGCAGGGTGCAGGCATAGATTTGACGATCATCACAAGAAGTTCAACCGGTACAGCAGTGGATCTGGAGCAAAGCAGTTCAAGAGTTACCGGGTTTACTTTCTATGCGGGAAGAATTGCTGCCAATGGTGGGTCTGGATGGCGTGTCGATCATTGCAGGATTATCAGCGATGAAGGTATGTCAGGAGTTCGCGTTCGTGGAACGATTCAGGATGTACATCCGGATGGTCTGGTGGATCATTGCATATTTCAAAACGCTCGTGTTGTGGTAATTGGTTCTGCAGCTATGCTTCACGAAGGTCCTCAGCAGCATTACTTATGGGCACAGGAACTTGATCTGGGAACAGAAGGGGCAGTATATGTAGAAGATTGCACCTTTACTTATACGGTATTCGGGAATTGTATGGATGCGAACTACGGTGGAAAGTATGTGTTTAGATACAACACTGTCAATGATGTTTATTTGGAGGCACACTCGGTCCAGGGTGAGAATCGTGCTACTATAAAGTGGGAGATTTACAATAATACAATCAATCAGATTGACCGCAGTATGTGGACACCTTTCTTTATTCGCGGCGGAACAGGGGTTGTTTTTAACAATACTCTGACCGGCACATGGTCAAGCCCAAACATTACCTTAGATAATGTCAGGACCTTCAGTGATGTATCTGGAGGCGGTCTATGCAACGGGGGTTCTCCCTGGGACGGAAACGAGCCGCTTGAAACGGGAGGTACCGGTAATCACACTGGAAGCAGTGGATCTTTAACTCTGACCGACTCTTCACAAAACTGGGAAGTTAACTCGCTGGTTGATATTTATGTTTACAATCTTGCGGATAGCAGTAAAGGTCAGATCACGGCGAACACCGCAAACACCGTAACGGCTATCCTTTCTGGCGGCACGGAAAATGATTGGGATGCAGGAGATCACTTTAAGATTACAAACGGGTATCCATCCCGGGACCAGATAGGTCGTTCTACGGATGAATACCTGTGGACCGATGAGACACCGTATCCGCCACAGGATCATGAGCCTGCCTATTCATGGAATAATGAACATGAGGGGGATGATGTGAACTTCAGCATACACAATAACTGCCATGTTCACATACAACCAGGCAGAGATTATTTCGACAATGTCCAGAAACCGGGTTATTCTCCATACACTTATCCCCATCCATTAATAACCGGCGGCATTGCGCCTGAACTTTATTTTAATGTTTATCCTAATCCCTGCAGGGTTTATCAGGGAGAGAATATTATTACCTTTATTGGTGATTTCAACTCGGGGGATAATATTAAGGTATATGATAGTAATGGCAGGTTATTACATGATTCAGGTAATCTCTCGGAAGCAACCTATCAGTGGGATGTAGGTAATTTTGCGAGCGGAATTTATTTCTTTACTATTATATCGACTGATGATGGGAACAAAGCAGCTGGAAAAATTGTCATATTAAAATAAGCGGAAGCTAAATCCTTCCTACTATGAGAAGTCCTCAAAGAGTGAGTCTGTTCTATAATGACTGATTTAATGTGGGCTAAGTAAAGTTTCTAATTTCATCCCGCATCGAGATGATATCATAGGTAGGCTTTTCCCTGGCAGCCCTGTCGAGAATGTCAACGAGTTCCTCCCTCAATATTGCCGGTGAGAATTCTTCAGGTATATCATCCCCTGGGATCTGAATCAGTTGCCAGAGATCATGTGCAGGAACAACAATGCTGACAGGATCGGATGCTTCAGAGATTATTTTCTGAATACTCCTGATGCAATTCAGCTTTTCCTCGAGAGTTTCAGCGTTCTCAAAACGAATTCTCTGCAGGAGAGAATCGTTTTCAGGCATAGCTTCAGGTTTTTCCTGCTCTTTTATCAGAGAATTGGACTCTCTGACGGCAGCTTCCGCTTCCTGAAGCCTTCCGAGCAGGAAAAGAGTACGCGCTCTATCCGCCTGAAAGTAGTAGATATAGTGGACATAATCCAGTTCCTGGAAAATCAGTATCGCCTGATCGAAAGTGCTCAGGGCCCGCTCGAGCTCACCCTGTTTCATTAGAGCAACCGCCATGTAACCAAGTGCTTCCCCCTCGCCGTAACGAATACCTGTTTCACGGGAGGTTTCATAATATTCCTGAAGCATCTTCACCGCCTGAGAGTAGTCTCCCTTATCGGTCTTCAGTATTGCTAATCCGCATGAGTGATAGGATATGTAGTACCTGTCACCAATTTCTCTTGCGATATCCAGTGCTTTCTGGTAAGTCATTGCTGCTTCTTCAAATTGATTCTTATTGTGAAATACATCCGCAAGATTTCCAAGACTTACTGAATGCAGCCGTTTATCCTTGTGTTGTTTTGCAACATCAATTGCTTTTTCGAGAATCTGCTGTTTCTCGGTAAGATCGACTGCTGTAGATGCCATATTATTGTACACCTTGGCGTTGCTTTCATCATCATTCTTCATCTCTTCAAACACTCTAAGTTGTTTCTCAAACAGTATTCTGGCTTCACTTACATGGCCTTTCATGAACATGATAGCTGCAAGATACCCGGTAGATTCGTATATACCCCTCAGATATCCAAGTTCATTATGAATCTCGAGTGCTTTCTCATTTACCTCCAGGGCTGTCTTCAAGTCTCCAAGGCGGGAGGTAAGCCATGCGCGCATGCCCATTGCTTCTGCGTAGCGTTTTCTGTCTCCTGTGGACAAAGCAAGTTCTTCAGTTTTCCTGGCCAGTTCGACAGCTTCCCTGCATCTTGCGAATATCCCAAGGATCTGGATTTCTTTTATCATTACGCCTATTAACTGATCCTTCATGTCCGGCAGAGTCTCAAGGAGTTCCCGCAACCTGACAACGCACTTGTAACTAAGTTTAACATCACCGGTTTTTTCCGCGGCCTGAAGGACTTTATCAAGATAAAAATAGGCTGTCTCGCTATCTTTAGCTTTGTCCCAGTGATATGCAAGATCAGGAAAAAATGTCTCATCACCCGGATAAATATTTTCAATCGCACTGGCTGCTATACTGTGGAGTTTAACAAGCTCACTTTCAAGCTGAATGCTGTATGCTGTTTCCCTGAGAAGAGAGTGTTGAAAAATGTACACGATTTCTGAAATAGATGACCAGAGTCTTTCTTCTGCACCATTGCTGAGCAGCGGCGCAAGTTCTCTGCCTGTGAGCATGGCGGAAAGAATCCTGGTATTGAACTCAAAACCCAGAACCGAAGCTGTTTTTACAACTCTTTTTAGATCACCTGACAGACGGTCAATTCGTGCCATCAGGAGGTCGACGATTCCTCTTGGAATCATATCGGGAGACGCGGAGAGGGTGATGATGTTATTCTTATTTTTTATGGAACCTGATTCGGCAAGATATACCGCGTACTGCCGAAGATAGAATGGGTTCATACGGGAGTGTGTCGCAAGGAATTTTTCCAGGTCGGGTCCGGGTATTCCTCCCAGAACATCCTTTACAAGTTCGGGAAGTGTCTGCTGTTGAAGGGGTTCAAGGCTAATAACAAAAGATTTCTTATCAGAAGGGATTTCTATTATTGAGCCGTCATCATGTGTCCTGGCCGCAAGAGCGAAAACAATGGGAAGATTGTCCAGATTTCTGGTCATACTTCTTACAAGGGATTCGGAACTGTCATCAAGCCATTGAATATCGTCTATAACCATAAAGAGTGGTTCAGGCAGAACCATACCGAGAAAGAACTCCTTCAGAGCTGTAATTGTATTTTCCTGCTTTCCTTCCGGTCCGACCTGATGGTAGAGGGATCCGGGCATATCAATACCAAGAAGCGCTGAGAGAAATGATACGGTTCTTTCAAGTTCCTGAACCCTGTCGGGGTACTGGTTTTTTATACTCGCACAGAAGGCATGGAATATCCGGTTGAATGAAGCAAGATTCTCCCTGGAAGAAGAATCCCTCTTCTGCTGGAAATAACCTCTCAGAAATGTGACAAATGGACCAAAACTTCGTCTGATGATATCATCGCATCTCAGATGGATTCTTCGGAATCCCTGAGTTTCCAGAATATTACCAGCCTCCCATAGAAGATGTGATTTGCCGGTTCCCGCTGAGGCTGAAACCAGAAAAACACTACCACTAGAATCATCAGCCGATTTTCGGGCCAACCCGGTAATTGTCCGCAGTTCTTTATCCCTTCCAAGAAGTTTACCCTCATAAGGATATCCACCTGGTTCAACAGTATTGTTATCAAGCTTGAAAATATTGACTTCGTCGGTCATACCCTTAACTCTGACTGAGATTGCTGTGCTTGATCCCTCAGTGTTATTCGCAACCTTGTCACTTACATAAATGCCGGAATTTTTCTCAAACCTCATTATCCGGGCAGCTATATTTACCTGGCTTCCAAGAACCGTATAGGTTCCCATCTGCCTGAAACCAAGAAAACCCGCATACACGGTTCCCGAAGAAATAGCTATTCTGATGGGAAAGGGAATAGAGTTGTGTATCTGACGGGAGAAAATTAAAGCACGTTCAAGATCATTCTCATGAGCTTCCGGAGCTCCAAACAGGATCAGAAAATAGAATCCGTTCGAGTCGTAGTGAACTCCATTGAAAAACCCTCCTGTTTCTACTGAAGACTGAATCACTTCCTGGGCTATTGAGCTGATCAGCTTCTTGTCATCTTCTTCAGCATTCACTGGAGTCAGAAATACAGGAAAAACTCTTCTAAACTCACCATATGGTTCCGAATTGAGCAATTTTTCGGGAAAAAAGCTTGTTTCGAGAATTTTTTCTGGAGCTCGCCCTCCCATTCTATCAGCAGTAAAAGCTTTTTCTTCAGGAGTTTTATCCCTGCATAAGGCAAAGCCTCCCTGTTCAGGTTTTTCAAGAGCTTGAAAGGCTCTTTTGAATGCGTCTCCAGAGAAGAACCATCCCTTCCTCTCTCTTCCGAATATTCCCCAGTCTATTGTTCCATCAGAACCTCCAGCTTTGAATACGATTCTTGCAGATGAAGATGCTGATGCCAGGGTCAGTTTATTAAGCATTTCCTTTCCAAAAGCTTCTGCCTTTTCTATCGCAGTTCCCGGAAGGATTACAGCAAATGAGTCTCCGCTGAATCCGGATACAAAACCTCCGCTTCCCCTGATCATTGACAGGATTCCTCTGGAATAGATGATGTTCAGCGCATTTGAAAGTACTTCTGCTCCACTTTTTCCTTGCCTGGAAAGGATCTCAGCCATTGAAGCGAAACCTGATATATCGAATATCAATACACTTCCGTAAACAGATCCTGAAAGATTACCATCAGAAAAATTCAGTGAAATCAGGCGGGGAACAAGATTAAGCATGTTTTTCCTCCCTGCATTCAAGATACCCCTTAATATTGAGATATAGCAAATTCACTGGGTTTTTCATAGCCTACATCTGTCGTAGTACCGATATCACATGCTATCCTGAATCTAAGTACGTTTCTGCGTGGTTCTATCCAGTAGTTCTTTTCTGCTTGCAGTAGAGTGCTTGTGATGCAACAGGGCTAAAGCGGCAGGGGAAGGGCAAATGCCCTTCCCCTGCTGCTTAACAAATTTATCCAGTCAGACTAGAAAAGTGACTTGATATCACCCCATGTGCCTGATTCAAGTGCTGTACAGTCACCATAGATATCAAAGAACATATCAGAATCATATCCGAAGGATTCATCAGATATTACCCATAAGCCTGATCCGTCGTTGTACCAGCAGCTGCTGCCAACGTAATTATCACTGACCATTACGAAGCAGTTATCGACAACATCAGCCTGGACATATACCCAGTAAGCTACTCCATCTGAAAGAACCGGATATGCATCTGCGCTGATTGTGCAGGTGTATTCGTAGATGTCATACCAATCTCCACCTGATGTTTCCCATTCATCAGCGAAGACGTTAGCAGCGGGAACAGCTTCACTCCATACTGTGGTTGCGTTGTTGGGGTCTGCACTGCCATCGTCCTCCGCGAAAGCGATGTTCATGATTGAGCCCATTTCCCCAAGCCAGATCATCCATACGACAACCTGATTCAGTTCCCAGTCACCGGTAAGTACAAAATCATCACAGACCCAGCGATCACCGGCGGCGTATATACTGAAACCGTGTGTAGCAATATCGACATTCCACGTCTGTGAATAGGCTAAACCATCAATACTTACTGGGCTACCGCCCTCGGTGCTGTTAGCGCCGATAAGTTCCATATCATCCGCTGTAAAAGCAGTAGCTACGATTATGACAAGAGCAAAAACGTACATCTTCATAAGAACACTTCCTCTCTTACTTTAAGTATACTGATTTAAGTACTGTTGTACCATTTATAGTAACTTCTGATAATTATACCGCATTTTACGGAATAACTCCCAAACTGTTGTACAGAACATATAATAATAACTCACTTGATATACTAATGACAACATGGACTGAAGAAAGGGGCAGGGAAGTTATCTGATTATCCTCCGTGCTTCTTGACAAGCTCAATTACATCGGGGAAATCCACTCCCAAATTTGCTGGGTTTTTCATAGTCTACAGGTGTCGTAGTACCAGTATCACATGCTATCCTGAATCTGAAGAACGCAACAGGGGAAGGGCAAACGCCCTTCCCCTGTTGTTTAACAGATTGAATCAACCAGAATTAGAAAAGTGACTTGATGTCACCCCATGTACTTGATTCAAATGCCGTACAATCACCATAGAGATCAACGAACAGATCGGTTGACCATCCCATCTCAGGGTGATCGATAGTACTCACCCAAATACCTGAGCCATCGTTGTACCAGACGGTGCTGCCGGTAATATTATCAAGGAGCATTACGAAGCAGTTATCGACAACATCAGCCTGGACTTCGATCCAGTAAGTTACTCCATCTGAAAGAGCAGGATATGCATCCGCGCTGATTGTGCCGGTGAATTCGAAGATGTCATAAGGAGTGCCACTGGATGATTCCCATTCATCAGCGAAGACGTTATCAGCGGGCAAAGATTCGCTCCATACTGTGGTTGCGTTGTTGGGATCTTGACTACCATCATCTTCTGAGAAAACTACGTTCATGGCTGTGCCGATTTCGCCAGTCCAGATCATCCATATGACAATCTGATTCAGTTCCCAGTCACCGACAAGCACAAAATCATCACAGGCCCAGCGGTCACCGGCGCCGTATATACTGACACCGTGTGTGGCAAGATCGAGGACCCATGTCTGTGAATAGGCTAAGCCATCGATGCTTACAGGGCTACCACCCACGGTGTAGTTAGAGCCGTTGAGTACTATATCATCAGAAGTGAAAGCAAAAGCTACGATTATGACAAGAGCAAAAACGCACATTTTCATAAGAACACTTCCTTTCTCAAATTACACTTAATTAAGTATCAATTTGAATTTAATAGCATAATGATGAAGATCATCCCGGCATTTCCAGATTACTTCTCAGTCTGCTATATAGAACATACAATAATAATTCACTCGACAGACTAACGACAACCTCAATAAAAAGAAGAGGATGGATAATGTCGACGTCATCCTATCAGGAAGTGTAGTCCTCCAGGCATTTATCCGCCTGACATCAGGTGGATTATGTCTACAGTTGCTTCATCGGGTATTTCTGTTGAATCGTACTTGTTTCTGGGTATGAGTTTTCCGTTAATTCGTGCGATAAGAAGGGGAAAGAGGTAATTCATTTCCTGTATAACATCGTGGACGGTTTTACCTTCATACCAGTCGAGTGTTATTCCATTGACGGTTATCATGATTGTTGAACAGGCGGGAACGTAAAGAGTTCCCGCCTGTTATCTGATTATCCTCCGTGCTTCTTTACAAGCTCAATTACATCGGGGAAATCCACTCCCAGCTCAATTAGCTTGGCGACAGTAGGAACACCATCGTTCGTCCATCCCCTGCGCTTGTATACAGCGTCCAGCAGATGTTCGTACTGTGCTTCCCTGAATTTACGAGTAGCTGCAACCTTTTCTTCAGAGGACATTCCGGTGGGATCGATGCCCACATCTTCGCGAAGCTGAGTATCGTATCTTTCCTGACGAGATTCGTATTCCTCGACTGTGACAGGGCCTGCGGATCTGTAAGGAATTACATCATGTTCGCGTCTTCCAAAACCCATTTTCAGGTTGAACACTCGCTGGAAGTTATAGACTTTCTCGGACATCCTTATCAGGCTGTCCATGGTCTGAGGTTTTCCTGTTACACCTTCAAAGAACTCGCAGTACCCCTGGACGTGTGCGGGGACTTTTGCAGGTTCATCTGTTTCAGCATTGTCCGCAGGTTCAACATCGTTCCACGGAAGTTTGCATAGCCCGCATAGGCTGAACCAGGTTCTCCACATGGGAAAGTAATGAAGAGCTTCCGCCTTATCTTCAAAGGTTGGTATCTGTTTGTTAACCATGTCCATGAAGATTAGCCATGCTTCGTCATGCTGGGCGCCTTTAAGGGCTATGCCGTAACCGCCCTGCTGGGCAAGGGATTCCTTGGTCACGTATTCCGAGTATTCCATGCCCTTGGCTTCCATGCCGATATCAAACACAAAGTCCGGATCGGCACCGAAATTCTCTACGAAGTACTTTTTCATGTAACGGATGCCCTTGCCGACTATAAGGCCGAAGCCTTCTCCACGACCTATCTGGTGAAGAAGCTCAAGCGCTGCGTCTTTAGCGCCGAAGGGGATTTCAAGCCCTCCGGTTTTTTCCTTATCAAGAACACCTGCTTCGTAACATTCCATGACAAAGGATGTTCCTGTTGAGAAGGATATCGTATCAAGCCCATACGTATCGCAGTAGAAGTTGTACTCGGCAACGAAATAAGGATCAAAGATTCCCATATTGGATGAACCGCCAAGTGTTTCATACTCCGGGCCATCAACAAGGACTTTCTCACCCTTGTAAGGGCCGGTTTTCAGTTCAAAGTCCTCGATAGCCTTGGCGCAGGCCATTGTGCATCCGAGCCAGCATCCGTCAGGTTTACCTTTTGTAAAGTATTTTCTGAAGATATCGGAGCTGATCTTTGGAGTCTCTTCGTGCTTGCCATAGCGGTAGTTCATAACGGGAAGGAGGTCGTATGCATCCATTATCTCAACGAGATGAGCGGTTCCAACTCCGCGCATGTCGCACTGCTCCTCGTCATACTTTATCATTTCCTTAGTTATCCTCATGCCGGCTTTTCTTATCATTTCGGCATCGTAGGGCTGATTTGGGTCGTCCACCATTGTTATTGCCCCGGTGGGACATATTTCAGCGCAGGCGCCGCATCCAACGCAGTGAGGCTGCTCGGAATCGTAAGGCATGCGAACCGCCCTTTCCGCGCCCCTGTTAGTGAAGTTAATGATATTTTCCCAGATGCCCTGTTCGCAAATTCTCATGCAGAGACCGCACAGAATGCAGGCATTTGGATTCAGGTCGACAGCGGGGTGCTGATAGCGGGCTTTTTCAATTCCGGCGTTCTTTGCGAGATCTTTGATTACCTGTACGTTGGGCCACCTGGAAAGCATCATCTCCAGAGTGATTTTCCTGTTCCTGAGTACCTTTTTCGAAGAGGTGTAAACTTTGATTGGTCTTCTAACAGGATAATTACACGAAGTAACAAGCTTTGTTTTTCTTCCGTCATCAACTTCCACAATGCAGAGCCTGCACGCCGCATATGGTTCTACTAGTTCACTGCTACAGAGGGCAGGAATGTATATATCAATACTTTGAGCTGCTTCAAGAATAGTTGTATCTTTTTCAACCGAGACCGATTTTCCGTCAATTTCGATTGTTATCATTTCTCTGTCAGCCATTATAGCACCTCCACCGCGTTGAAGTTGCATACTTCCCTGCAGACCCCGCAGCGTATACATTTCTCCTGATCTATCACATGTGGCTCTTTCAGGTTGCCCCTGATTGCATCTGCAGGGCAGTTTCTGGCGCAGATAGTGCAGCCGGTACAGTTCTCCGCGTTAATGTGGTACTCAATAAGCGCTTTGCACTTGAGCGCTCCGCATTTTCCGTCTCTGATATGTTCTTCATATTCATCCCGAAAGTACTCGATGGTGCTGAGAACTGGATTGGCCGCGGTCTGGCCCAGTGCGCAGAGGCTGGTTTCACACATGTTCTGTCCATATTCCTCGAGAAGCTCGATGTCACCCTGGCGGCCATCTCCGCTGATTATTCTATCCAGAATGGTTCCAAGGGCGACAAGCCCTTCTCTGCAGGGTGTACACTTGCCGCAGGACTCATCCTTGAGAAAGTCAACGAAGTACTTTGCTATCTGGATCATGCATGTTTCGTTGTCCATGACAACCATACCGCCTGACCCCATCATGGAGCCTGCATCGGTGAGAGTGTCGAAATCAACAGGAAGGTCAAGCTTGTCAGCGGGGAGAACTCCTCCGGAGGGGCCTCCGGTCTGAACAGCCTTGAATTCCTTCCCGCCTGGAATGCCTCCGCCGATATCGTAGATGATCTCACGGAGAGTTATCCCCATGGGAATCTCAACTAAACCAGCATTCTTAACATCCCCGACCAGCGAGAAGACCTTCGTACCGGATGAGCCGTTCCACGGATTCTCGGAAACATCTCCGGTTCCCATGGATGCAAACCATTTGGATCCCCGTGTAATGATTCTCGGAACATTAGCAAGGGTCTCGACGTTGTTGAGGACTGTTGGACGTCCCTTGTAACCGTATTCAACAGTATGAATGTACTTTGACCGGGGTTCACCAGGCATACCGCTCATTGAGACCATGAGTGCGGATGATTCACCGCAGACAAATGCTCCTGCTCCTCGGTGAATGACGAGATCAAAAGAGAAATCGGTTCCGAGTAAACCCTTTCCAAGCAGATTTCTATCGCGAGCTTGCCGGATTGCATTCTCAAGAATTTCCATAGCAAGGGGGTACTCTTTTCGGATGTAAATATAACCTTCCTCAGCCCCGATCGCGTATGCTCCGATGGCCATACCCTCTATGATCGAATGAGGATCGGACTCCAGAATAGACCTGTCCATATATGCACCAGGGTCTCCCTCATCTGCATTGCATACAATTACAGGAATGCCTTCAGTACGTTCAGCCGCACTTACGCAGGAAGACCATTTCACTCCGGCAGGAAAACCACCACCACCCCTTCCTCGAAGTCCCGATTTCGTTATTTCTGTGATTACTTCTGCTGGATCCATATTATCCAGTATACTGGCCAGACCTTTGTAAGCACCACTTGCAAGAGCATCATCAAGGCTTTCCGGATCAATGAGTCCTCGATTGATAAATACTACCGTTTGCTGCTTGAGGTAAAAGGGATCATCATGGGTAATAATCTGTAAATGGCATTCTTCAGCTGTTTTTACTCCTCTGATACAATCGAACAGGTCATTGACCTTGTCCTCGGTAACATCAAGGTACATCATCGGTCGCTCACCATTCCTGCTGACGGATACCATGGGCTCATAACTACAAAGGCCTGCGCAACTGCTGGATCTCAATTCAATGGGCTGAACGCTTCCGGATGCAAGAGTTGTTTTCACAGTTTCCAGCGTTTTGCCAGCTCCAGCGGCTATTCCACAAGTGCCGAGATGGACCGTGAGGATTACTGGCGCATCATTTGTATCATCTGAAGATGATTCAAGAAGAGTTTTCAATCGATCTATTGCATTGGTATTCATGATAACTCCCTCAGCTCTTGCAGTAATTGGAGATAAGGTTGCTTACCTGTGAAGGTTTGACATCTGCGATAACATCATTCCCAATCGTTATCACCGGAGCAATTCCACAGCAGCCAAGACACCTGACTTCAGTAAGTGTGAATTTGCCATCCGGAGTCGTTTCTCCGCTTGATATGCCAAGTTCTCTTTCCAGGGCCGCGAGAACATCCGGAGCCCCTTTAACGTAGCACGCTGTTCCCATGCAGACCTGGATTTCCTTTTCACCTCTTTGCTCAAGGCTGAAAGCCCTGTAGAAGGTTGCTATATGGAACAGCTTGCCCCTTGGTTTATCGGTTCTATCGGATATTCTTTCCAGGGCTTCCTTAGGGATGTATCGAAATTCATCCTGAACATCCTGCATCATTTCGATAACGAAGTCGGGATCGGAATTCCATTTTTCAATAATTACGTCTACTATTTTTATATCAATCATTGGATACCTCCCGAGGAGCAGTATCCTGCTGTGAAATTGTCCATACAGGTCTTGTCTGGGGAGCTTTGACCACGAGTGCTTTTAGCCCCTTATTGCGGAATACGGTGCCTGTTCCACCCCTTCCGGCCTGTTTCAGCCTCATGGTTTTTCTTCTCCAGTCCCACCAGGAGAAATTAAGGCATCCAATCCATGCATGATCCGCTCCGATGCCGGATGAAACCGTTGAAATATGCCGCTTGTCGTCATCATTATCGGAATACATTTCAGCCAGTTCTTCTGCGGCCAGGTGGGAGTTCACTGAAAGAAGGGGTGATTCAATTACCTGTACTTTCCCGTTCATTCCGTCAATGAAGACTATCACCTCATTCTCAGATTTTCCGGTGATAACAAGACTGTCGAATCCTGAGAATTTCAGTAATGGGCCGAAGTGTCCTCCAACATTGGAATCCACCGCGGATCCGGTTGTGGGGGATATAGTAGTTACAATGGATTTGCCTGAACCGGAAAAAGAAGGAGTCCCACCAAGCGGTCCTGCAGCAATGCAGATAGGGTTCTCGGGGCTGTCCCATTTTGTTTTAGAGGTTACTTCCTGCCACATCAGCCAGAGGTCAAAACCTTTTCCTCCGGTGAAAACCTCTTTCATTTTTTCGGTTACAGGTATGATTCTGAAGGAAGGTTCTGAGATATCAACTCTGAGTATATTCCCCGTATATCCTCGTATGGATGGTTCAGGGTTGTACTCGAAAGTACCGAGAACCTTCTGCTTCTCAAGAATCTTACCGGCGTTATGTGTACTTGCCATAAATAACTCCCTGTGTTTGCGCCAGTAGTTGCAAAAATTCTTCTAATAGTGATAATGAAAAATACCACAGAAATATACGCATGAAAGTTACAAATTGCAGGAGCAGGAAACAACCCTCCTTAATGTGTGCTGGCACATACCGAAATGATTGTTTAGAATTTCAATATGATTAATGAAGAAACCAATGCTTTTCGAGATAATCCGTCCGGTATCACTTTTTTTCTTAACAGATCATCAGTGGGTATTGCCGGAGCTGGTGGAATAGGATCAAATGTTGCGGCAATACTCATCCGCGCGGGTGTGGGCAGGCTTGTGATTGCTGATTTTGATTCCGTTGAACTGCCCAATCTCAACAGACAGTTCTATTTCACGGATCAGATAGGATATCCCAAGGTTGAAGCACTGAGGCATAATCTGGAATTGATAAATCCAGATGCAAAAATAGAAATTCATAACAGGATAATAGACGAACAGAATGCCTGCTCTATCTTTTCTGAGTGTGATTTTCTTGTTGAAGCGTTTGACAGTGCCGAAGCAAAAGTGATGCTCCTTGAATCCTGGCTGACAGGGCTTCCTGGAAGACCGATTGTTGCTTGTTCAGGGCTCGCGGGATACGGTAGAACTGATTTAATCAGAGTGGACAGGAGACAGGATTTTACCCTTGTGGGCGATCAGGAGAGCGACCTTTCACAGGGGACTTTATCCGCCAGGGTAGGTATCGTCGCAAATATGATGGCAAACGAAATCATCGAATTTCTGGCAAGGCCGTCATAGCGGGGTCAGACGCCCGACCCCATTGTGTCAAATCGACATAACGGGTATATAACCAATCTGAATAATTACTTTTTTACATGGAGGTAGTAGTTGAGAAAAAGCACTGTTGCTATTTTTTTACTGTCGGCAATTCTGCTTGCAGGGGATATTTCAGGAATTGTTACAATATTCCATGCTGGAAGTCTGGCGGTTCCTCTTGAGATTATTGAAGATCAGTTCGAATCGATGTATCCGGATGTTGATATAAGAAGAGAATCCGCAGGAAGCGTTGCGTGCGCCAGGAAGATAACCGAATTGAGCAGGGAAGACTGTGATATAATGGCTTCAGCAGATTACAGGGTAATAGACAATATGCTGATTCCCGAATTTGCGTCATGGAACGCCATATTCGCAACCAACAGAATGGTGCTTGCTTATACTCCTGGAAGTCGTTTTGCGGATGAGATAACCGCGGATAACTGGATCGAGATACTTCAAAATGACGTTGTTGAATGGGGCCATTCCGATCCGGACGCTGACCCCTGCGGTTACAGAACCTTGCTGGTGCTGCAGCTTGCTGAAAAGTATTACGGTATTCCGGGGGTTGCAGTTTCTCTTCTGGAAAACCGTGATGAAAGGAATGTCAGACCCAGATCGGTAGATCTGATTTCGCTTCTTGAAAGCGGGCATCTGGATTATGCGTTTGAATACCTTTCGGTGGCGGTTCAGCACGATCTTGAATACGTTGATTTCCCGGCTGAAATCAATCTGGGAGACCCTGATTTCGCGAACCTGTACTCAACGGCATCAACCGAGATAGCAGGAAACTCCCCGGGTGAGACAAGAACTGTTACAGGCGCACCGATCGCATATGGAATAACATTGATAAACTGGTCACCTAATAAAGATGCGGCCATAGCATTCCTTGAATACATACTGTCACCCGAGGGTGGCCTTGCTGTACTGGCGGAAATGGGACAGCCTCCGTTCATTCCATGCAGAATCTCCTCTGAGACTGATACAGCATCTATTCCGGAATGTCTTGCTGACCTGATCGAGTAAACAGTGAAATCAGGTCCCTTCATATGGATCTGCATCGCATTCGCGGTTGTGGTGCTGGCCTTCCTGGTTCTTCCGCTGGTAAATATCGCTACGGCGCCGTCTCCGGGAATTATCTGGGAGTCCCTGCACGACGGGGAGATAATGAACGCCGTTCTCCTGAGTCTTTACACATCTGGAATGGCCGCAGTCATCTGTCTGATACTGGGAACCCCTTTCGCGTACCTGCTTGCAAGGAAGGATTTTCCAGGGAAGAATCTTGTTGAGAGCATTGTTGATATACCCATAGTTATACCGCATCCGGTTGTGGGTATAGCAATTCTTGCCGTAACCGGCAGAAACCACTGGTTCGGCAAAATTTTAGCGGACCTGGGAATAAGGATAATGGGAAGTCCTGCCGGGATCATTACAGTTCTTGTATTCGTATCGATACCATTTTTCATAAACGCCGCAAAGGAAGGTTTCGCATCCGTTCCGGTAAGGCTTGAGAAAGTTTCGATGACACTTGGCGCATCAAAACTGTCCACATTCAGGCGAGTTACACTTCCCCTTGCGGGAAGAAGTATGGTCGCTGGAACAATAATGAGTGCAGCAAGGGCACTCAGCGAATTTGGTGCGGTTATTGTTATTGCCTATCATCCGATGATCGCTCCTGTTCTGATGTTCGAGCGTTACCAGGCTTACGGTCTTGAGTATTCCCAGCCGGTAGCATTCATACTTATCGCAATGAGCTTAATGATATTCATTGCCCTGAGAATTCTCACTTCCAGGAAGCGGAGAACGGTTTGATAAGCCTGAAGGACATCAGAGTCACTTTCAAAGGCTTTCAGCTGGGTTCACTGTACCTTGAAATACCAGAAAGCGTATTCTTCATACTCATGGGGCCCACCGGCTCGGGAAAAACCCTCCTCCTTGAGACGATTGCCGGACTTGTCAGACAGGATTCAGGTACCATTGAGATTAATGGCGAAGATGTTACAGAAAACCCGCCAGGCAGACGGAGCGTTGGCATCGTTTATCAGGATACCGCCCTTTTTCCACACCTGTCTGTGAAGCAGAACATCATGTTCGGGGTTCGCTATTCGCAGAACATTATCGAGTACGATTTCGATAAGCTTGTGGAAATCCTCAACCTGGAGCGGCTTCTGGACAGATTGCCAGAGAAACTCAGCGGAGGAGAAAAACAGCGGACTGCACTTGCCCGTGTACTTATAACAGACCCCGGAGTTATTCTCCTGGATGAACCGCTCAGTTCCCTTGATCAGATGTTCAAAGGGGAAATCAGAAGTGAACTCAGACGGCTTCACAGTGAAACAGAAACGACTTTCCTGATGACAACCCACGATTTCACCGATGCCCTTTCAATGGGTACTCACGGTGCCGTGATAAGGGATGGAAAAATCGAACAGGCAGGAACGATAGACGAAATATTTTACAGCCCGAAAACTCCGTTCATGGCATCATTTATGGGAATGAAGAATGTTTTCCCTGCAGAGTTCAGTGAAGATGGAGCTAGCGTAAAAGGACATCTTGTCAGACACACAAAGAATAAAAGTGGACATGGGTTTCTGGCGATACCACCGGAGTCGATAGTTGTTTCAAGGGAAGCTACAGTTACAAGTGAACGAAATCACTTTACTGGAAAAATATCATCTGTTGAACGCACAGGTTCAATTTTCAGTATCTCTGTAGCTTGCGGTAATCTTTTATTAATTTCATCTGTTACCAGAAGCGCTTTATCGGAACTGAATCTGACAAAAGGCCAGGATGTGTATATATCCTTCAAGGCAAGTGCCGTTCATGTTTTCTGAGAAGGAGATTCTATGAAGTGTCTGAAAGTAAAGGGAGAGCCGGCAGCAAGGAGAGAATTTATTTCCAGATTCTGCTCAGCTTTGTCTGACAGGGCAATCTGCGTGATATCCACGAATCTGTCCGGTGAAAGCGAAGCAATATTTCCTGGTGAGTCATCCATTGAAGGTTTGCTTGAATCAATGCCCCCCGACCTTGCTATCATTCCAACCGACTGTAAGCTGATCGCGCCGATTGTAGATTGCGGGGGGGAAGTAACTTCCGCAAATCCACTAGTACTGGCAGTATTTGACGGTGAAAATGCAGATACGGATTATGCCGCCATATACAGAAACACTTTTCATCTTTTGCCACAGAAAACTGAAGAGGAATGCGGCAGATGTGGAATGGACTGCCTGCGCATGGCGGAAGCGATTCTGAAAGGTGACAGGAGGGAAGAGGAGTGTTTTTATGCTCCTGGGAGAATTGAGATCACTGTTGATGGTAGATCATTGAAGGTTGGTAAGTTTCCTGCAGAAATGATAGAGGGATCTTTACGTGGACTTCTTTCACCAATGAAGGGTTATCGGGAAGATTCAGACATCCTGATCAGATCAGGAGGGTCAAATCTTTCCTCTTGACAAATAGCATCAATTTAATACTATTTAAGCATGACTAGACCTTTAAGAATCCAGTATCCTGGTGCTTATTATCATGTCACCTGCCGTGGGAACGAAAAAAAGGTGATATTCACAGATGCACAGGATCAAAGAGCTTTTCTGGAAAAACTTTTACTCTCCCTGGAAATCTATAATGTATCTCTTCTAGCATATGTATGTATGCCAAACCATTTCCATTTACTGGCAACCACTCCGGATGGAAACCTGTCTGAATTCATGCGTCATTTTAATATTTCTTACACTTCTGTTTTCAATCACAGACATAGCCGGGTGGGACATCTTTACCAGGGAAGGTACAAGGCATTTCTGATAGATTCTGATAATTATCTTCTAAAGGTATCCCGTTATATTCATCTGAATCCTATTCGGATTAAATCTTATGCCGAGAAATCAATTGATGATAGAATTAGTATACTCCTCAAGTACAAAGCCAGCAGTTTATTGGGGTATTTCTCAGTGGGGAAAAGAAGAGACTTCGTTAATTACAGTACTGTGCTGGATTTTATGGGTGGAGATAATCGCAGTGGCAGGCAGGGGTATCGAAAATTCATAGAACTGGGTATTGATCAGGATACAGAAAATCCTCTTGAATCAGGTAAAGGGATTGGGATCGTGGGAGAAGCAGACTTTATTCAACAGGTTAAAGAAAGATTTCTGAGTAAGGAAGTATTTGAAAGAGAGAAACCTGCCCTGAGGGAATTAAGAAAAATATTCGAGCCAGATGAACTGATCGATAATTTTGCATGTCTGATCAGTAAGCGCAGGTGCGATATTTGTCAGCGTGGTATAAGATCTGTGGAAAGATCAATGCTGATGGAATTTCTGTACCGTTTCTGTCGAATAACCCAACCTGAAATAGGTAAACTGCTGGCAGGAATAGATTATAGTACAGTTAGCAACTCAAGGAAAAGATTACAAGTCATGTTGGGGAATGATCTACAATTGAAGAGAAGATTCGATAAATTAAGTGATCAGTTGATTCAAATATCAAGAGGAAAGATTTGACCCCTATGTCCTGATGGTGACACTTTCCGCGAGTGCCAGACTCTTGATATCCTCTGCGACTTTTTCCAGATAACCTTTCGGGTAAGAGGGAAGACCTGTGAAATCCGCAGATAGTGTTTTGAAAGAATGGAAGCCCTGAAGTACGTATTTTTTCACTGGACCGATTTCTCTCAGTAGTTCTATCACATCGTCTCCATCGACAATGCCTGGAACCATAGTTGTCCTGAACTCATACTCCGGCACAGATTTTATAATATCAATTGACTTGCTTACATCGGCAAATACTGCTTTTTCACCGGTTGCCTTCGGATATTTAGACGGAGAGCTTTTAAGGTCCATGGCTATGTAATCGATATACTCAAGAATGTTTTCAAGTTCATTTGGTCTGGTTCCGTTTGTGTCAAGTTTGATAAACAGAGATGTATATTTTCTGATACTTTCGATCAGCTCGGAAAGACGACTGTATATCAATGGTTCACCGCCTGTTATGCAAACGGCTTCAATGAAACCTTCTCGCTTAGTGAGTTCTTTCAACACTGTTTCATGTGAAAGGTCGAATTCATTTTCGAGCATATCTGGTCTGACCAGCTCAGGATTATGGCAGAATGGGCAATGAAGATTACATCCGCTTATAAAAATGATGGATGCTATCTTTCCTGGATACTCTATCAGGCTGGTCCCAGTGAGGGATCTAATCAATTAGTAGCCTTTTGTTCTGATTTTGTAAGAGTAACATACTTACGCTGAGAAAATTCTTCCCTTTTTCCTCGATTCCAGTTCTGGACAGGTCTGTAATAACCCACAATTCTTGAATATACTTCTGTTCTGATTGCATTTATCCGGATTTTCCCGTTGGTTTCAGGCATTTATTTTAACCTTTCCGATGTTGAGAAACAGACTTCCCTGTTCCTCAGATGTATTCTCATCAACTTCATTATAGCTGCCTTCAGGCAGATGCTCTTCTGTATCTACGATTTCTCCGAATTCAGCAAGTTCCTCCTTGGTATGTGGATACGGACAGAGGAAATGCTCTCCAGCAATATAGCCATGAACCGGACAGATGGAAAATGTAGGAGTGAAGCTGAAATACGGCAGATGAAATTTCGTTACAATTGATTTTGCCAGTTTCCTGACCATTTTCCAGTCTGTAATAGCTTCACCTATGAAGATATGAACAACGGTTCCTCCTGTAAACATCGTCTGGAGAGGATCCTGATGTTCAAGCAGAGAGTAGACATCCATCTGCTCTGTTACGGGCAGGTGAACGGAGTTAGTGTAATAAGGGTCTGAACTGCCCATGAAATACGCGTCAGGAAATTCCTTCATATCTTTTCTGGCCAGGCTGTAGGAGGCACCTTCAGCGGGAGATGCCTCAAGATTGTACAGATTGCCTGTTTCCTCCTGAAACTCCGATAGTTTATCTCTCATGAATTCAAGAATTGAAAGTGCCCACAATCGTCCTTCTTCTGTAGCTATACTCATTCCGAGGAAATTCATGCAGCTTTCGTTCATTCCGATAAGTCCGATGGTTGAGAAGTGATTGCTCCAGTATTTTCCCTGCGCATGTCTGATGCTGCGCAGATAGTGGCTTGTATATGGATAAAGACCTCTATCCGTGAGTTTTTCAATCAGATCACGCTTGAGTTCAAGTGATTCTCTGGCAGCTTCCATTACGGATGAAAGACGGTCAAAGAATTCTTCTTCATCTGCTGATGTATACCCGATCTTCGGGAGGTTTATCGTAACAACACCAATTGAGCCTGTCAGAGGATTTGAACCGAACAATCCGCCCCCTCTGCTTCGAAGCTCTCTATTGTCAAGGCGTAGCCTGCAGCACATGCTCCTGGCATCATCAGGGTTCATATCCGAATTTACAAAATTGCTGAAGTATGGAACACCATATTTTCCGGTCATTTCCCACATAGGTTTGAGGTTTTCATCATCCCAGTTGAAATCCTTTGTCAGATTGTAAGTGGGTATCGGGAAAGTAAAGATTCTTCCCTTCGAGTCACCTTCCATCATAAGTTCAGCGAAAGCGTGGTTTATCGTGTTCATTTCCGCCTGGAAGTCACCATACACCGCGTCTTTTTCTTCACCGCCAATGATTACATTCTGTTCGCGGAGAGTCTCCGATGGTTTCAGATCCATAGTGATGTTCGTGAATGGAGCCTGGAACCCAACTCTTGTTGGAATATTTACATTGAAAAGGAATTCCTGAAAGGACTGTTTGACCTGGGTGTAATCCAGATTATCAAACCTTATGAATGGTGCAAGAAGCGTATCGAAATTTGAGAAGGCCTGCGCCCCGGCGGCTTCTCCCTGGAGTGTATAAAAGTAATTGACGATCTGCCCGAGTGCTGTTCTGAGATGAGCAGGCGGTTTTGATTCAGTTTTTCCCCTTGCTCCCCTGAATCCTTCTTTTAACAGTGTCAGGAGATCCCAGCCGACACAATACGGTCCCAGTATTCCCAGATCATGTATATGAAAATCACCGTTCTCCTGGAATTCGCGAATTCTGGGCGTATAGATTCTGCTGAGCCAGTATCTCCTTGTGATTGAAGATGAGAGATAGAAATTTAAACCCTGGAGGGAGTAATTCATATTAGAATTTTCTTTGACTCTCCAGTCATCTCTGCCGATATAGTCTGAAACAGCTCCTGCCATTCCGCTCAGAAGATGATCAACATCTCTGGCTTCACTCTTCTTTTCTCTGTAAAGAATGAACGCACGTGCAGCGGAAGTAAGTTTGCGAAGCACAAACGTTTCTTCAATGAAATCCTGTATCTGCTCAACCGTAGGGATTGAACCGGTTTTGAAGAAATTCATATACAAAGCAGCCTCAACCTGATCCGTGATCTCGGAAGAATCAGATTCTGTTGATGATGCTTTTAATGTGCGTTCAACTGCTTTCTCAATCTTCAGTTTGCTGAAATTGATTATTTTGCCGTCACGCTTGCGAATCAGCCAGTCCATTGTTAACCCCGGTCAGTAAAGCACACAATTCCGAATTGAAACCTGTAATATTTTCTGTCAATGAAGGAAGAATAGAACCGTGATAAGACTACCAGGATCTACTTTCCCCCCTGCCGATAATATTCTTTGGCTTCTCCGCGTCAAGTGAGAAAACACCATATCTTGTATCTGACAGAGCCACAATAACCCATATATTGCGCTATCTTAAAGACAATCACCAATCTGCGGTATACCCATGTATTGAGTATCACGCCCGGACTCGGGACTGGTTTGCTGTTGAAGACGGCTAACATATTGTAGGTTAAGTGGAACGTGAGAATGGAGAGATATGAAGAGCTATTCCTGGAAGAAACCCAGAGTCTTTGCGATTGTTGCCGTGCTGTTCTGGTCCACAGCTTCAACCGCTTTCAAATTGTCTCTTCGAAGCCTTACTCCTTTCAAGCTGGTATTTTTTGCTTCCTGTGTCTCTTTAGTAATTCTCTGGATACTGGTTCTTATAAAGAAAAGAGCAGGCAGGTCTTTTGTCTTTTCCGGGAAAAGGCTTGCGGGAGCCTCTGTCAGGGGGCTGCTGAACCCATTTCTTTACTATCTTGTACTCTTTAAGGCGTACGACAGATTGCCCGCTCAGATCGCCATGGTGATTAACTACCTCTGGCCGATAACGCTTCTGCTTCTTTCAATTCCCTTTCTCAGGCAGAGAATTACCTCGAGAATTCTGATATCTTCGTTCATTAGTTTCTGCGGAGTCGCAGTACTTGTGCTTGGCGGAAACCCGGCTGGAGGCAACCTATCCATAACTGCCATGGGTCTTGCTCTGTTGAGTACGGTAATATGGGCAGCTTTCTGGATTATGAATCTTCGTACTTCCAGTGATGCTATTGTTACTCTTGCGGAAGCGTTTTCCTTCGGCGCAGTCTATCTTGTACTGTTCGGGTTGATAACCGGGAAATTGGCGGATGTTGCCCAGACTGATCTCGTGGGAATAGCCGGTGCTGTTTATGTGGGGATTTTCGAGATGGGTATAACATTTGTAATCTGGCAGAAAGCTCTTGAGCTTGCTGATACTACAGCGGAAATCGGGAATCTCATCTACCTGACCCCATTTCTGGCCCTTGTTTTCATAGGCACTGCTGTGGGTGAGCAAATCGGTATTTGTACCGTGGGGGGATTGCTTCTGGTAATAAGCGGTATCATTCTGCAGGAGAGATGGAAAAAGCGGGAACAGGTCAGATAAGATCCTCATTCACCGCACCTGCAACTGAAAGGTATGAAATTCCTTTGCCGAACCATCGCTCGGCAGCTTTTTGAAGATCGATTTCAGTGAGTTTTGCAATGATCCTCAGTGAATTTCTGTCGTGATCAAGCGGGAGGTTCAAAGAAGCGTAATTAAGGAGTATTCTGGAAATTGCACTGTATTTCATCATTCCGAGTTCCTGACGGCCGATATAACTTGCCTTTTCCAGCCTGAGTTCATTTCTGCTTACCGGACTTTCGGCAAGTCTTGAAAGCTCGCTCGAAAGTTTTTCCAATGCTTCTTTGAAGGCGGATGGACTTGTCAGAAGAATAATCGCCAGCCTCCCCCTGGAGTAGAAAGGGAGGTAAATGCTGCTGACATGGTAGGTCAATCCGGTTTCTCTGATACTTCTGCCGAGTCTTGATCCAATTCCCTCGCCAAGAATACCGTTTAGAATATGGAAAGCGTAGTGGTCCCGATCAAGTCTTGGAGGTGCCGGTGAACCCAGGATTACTGCGATTTGTTCCCTTCCGTCAAGTTGAATTACTGATTCATATGAATTTTCAGCGTTTTTAACCTCCTCCGTTTCTTTTAGAGGGAATTCAGGATTTCTCCAATCCGAAAAATGTTTTCGTATTAAACCTGTTAGATCATTTTCATTGAAGTCACCGACAGCCGTAATCACCGCACCTGATGGGCGGCAGAATTCCCTGTGGAAATCAACGATGTCATTCCTGGTTATTGCTCTTAGAGATTCCTTCGATGGAACAGGGGATTTTTCAGGAGGGTCAGTTGATTGCTTTGAAAAGGAATCCATCGCTGCGCCGATAGGAGTGCTGGTCCACTCACTGAGACTTGCAATTGTGTCTCTTATGATAGAGTTAATGTCTTCTTCTCTGAAGGCCGGCTTTCTGAAAAGATCTGATACTACTGAAAGAGCCTCTTCCGCGTCTTTCTTAAGAACTGTGACAATTCCCCCTGCATACTTATTACCAGAAGATAGATCGATGCTGCTGCCAAGGTTCTCCAATCTGGAATTGAACCTGATGCTGTCCTCGGATGGTGTTCCGTAGAGCATTGCTTCAGCGGTGACTTCTGATAATCCGGTCAATCCTTCCGGTTCTCTATCGGAACCCATCGTACAGGAAAAACCCAGTGACAGGACGGGAAAGGAACTGTCTTTTTTCAAAATTATTCTCAGATTGTTCTCAAGGATGATCTCTCTGGTATTGTCACCAACCGAAACAGATGGCGCGTTGATAAACTTGTCCGGAATATCGATATCTGAGGGCTTCAGGCTGGATGGGGGAATCAGATCGGGTTGTACGGATTCAGCTGGAACCTTCGGAGTGTTATAATCTGATATTGATCCCATTGGTTTCAGTCCGGCTATAGTTGCGTTATCCTTCACTAGATATCTTGAAACGGCAGCTTTAATTTCATCAGTGGTGACTTTGTCTGTATTGACTATTGAGTGCCAGAAATGGAGGGGATCATCAAATCTTGCCTGTCCTGTAGACAGTCTTCTTGATCTGCTTTGAGGATCTGCGTCTGAAATAGTACTCCACGCCATTCTTCTCTTTTTCAGTCTCTTAATTTCAGATGAACTGATTCCCTCAGCGGATACGCGCTCAAGTTCGCTGAATATTATATTTTCCACTTCATCAGGAGAACCTTCAGGCGGGAGAACCGCATGAATTGTGTAAAGACCTGTTTGTATCAGCGTATTGGTAGAAGCCGCAATGTCGAGAACAAGGCCGGGCTTAACAAGCAGCTTCTCAAACCTGCTTGATCTTCCTGAAGCCAGATAGATTGAAAAGAGTGACAATGCTGAGGATACCTGCTGATCCGCAGCGGGTACTCTGAAGCCGATCGATATTCTTGGAAGTTGTGATGGATGCTGAATAACAACTCTTCTGGTACCTGTTTGCGGAGGTTCGGGAGTAATTGCAGGTCGAACTGCGGTTACGTTCGATTCAAATCCGAAGAGGTTTTTGATGCGGCGGAATACCGAATCAGTATCTATTCTTCCCACAACTGCAATTACAGCGTTTGATGGGTTATAGAAATTTCTGTAGAACTTCTTCAGGCTCTTCTGCGTGAATGATTGAATGTCAGCTGTATCACCTGTAATCGAATTTCCATATGGATGCGTGTTGAATGCTGTACTGTACAGGGAGATATCAAGAGCGCCTTCCGGGCTTTCCCGGCTCGTGAGGAGTTCTTCTTCGAGTATTACCTTTTTCTCCGAGGTTACTTCCTTTGCGTCCATGAGACAGTTGAACATTCTGTCGGATTCCAGATTCAGAATATCTTCCAGACCTGCTATGGGAACTACGGAGAAATACACCGTTATATCCCTGGATGTATAGGCATTTGCCAGCCCACCATTCCGCTGAACGATCTGCCAGAATTTCCCGGGACCGTATTTCTCTGAATCCTTGAACATCATATGCTCACAGAAGTGACTGAGACCTCTTGTTTTCTGAGTTTCCCATAATGGACCAACTCGATATGCTACTGTTACAGCAGCAACAGGAGAGTACTCCATCTCCTGAAGAATAACGGTAAGACCGTTCTCGAGCTGAGTGATTCTGATATCCTCTGAGCGAAATTCACCGTTTTTCATGATGAGGGAACCTAATCGACAAAAGAGCTTTTGTCAGATATTCACTGTAAATGCAGCACGGGAACAGCCTGCTGAGATGTGGGGAATCGATTTCGGGAGATGTACATAAACTGTCTACACTGCTGTATGGTTCCTGTCATGCCTCCGGAGCACGCATGTTGATAGGATGTGCTCCGAGAAGACTGTCTCATTCCTCAATATTGTTATCCTGTATCCCACCAGCTATGGAAACAAACCATTCACCGGGGACAAGATATCTTGCCGCGGCCTCTCTGAGATCGTCTGGAGTAAGCTCGAGAACTTCTTCCAGATAGATAAGATCCCAGTTCAGAGGTCTTCCGTCAGCGGTAAGCAGGGCAAGTCTGGATGCCTGTTGGGAATAACTCATTCCGGAAAGAGCCTGTCTTCCCGCAGCGCTGGCCTTGGCCAGGCGCAACTCGATATCTCGGACATTCTCCGAACCTATCCTTTCCATCTCGAAGATCACTGAGGAAGCAGCCTGATGAGCATAATCCGCCAGAGTCGAAAGATATGCTATGAAGGTACCTGTACTGTCGTATGAAGATGTCCAGCTTCCAACCGAGTACGCGAGTCCCTGTTCATCACGAACACTGTGCCCAAGTCTGGAACCGATACCCCTGCCCAGAATGACGTTCATCACATTGAAAGCGGGAAAGTCAGGCATATCCATACCGGGAGCGTTCCGCCCGATCATTACAGCAACCTGGACTCTGCCTGGCATGGGCGTAAGAACGGTATCTCCCGGAGAGTCAGAGAACAGAGGTATGCTGATCAAAGGGAGAGGCTCAGAGGGATTGCTCCAGTCTCCGAAGTAGTTCTGCGTCAGTTCATACACATTATGTGCGTCTACATCGCCTACAACCGCAATAACCGATCCGCCGGGTCTGCAGCATATCTCATGAAACGATTCAACGGCCTCGAGGGTAATTCGATCAAGTGTTTCTTCGGATGGGCTTCTGTAGTCAGAGGGTGATCTGGCAGTTATAGCCTGCAGACTGTCCCATGCGACGGAAAAAGACCGTTCAGCTGACATCTCAAGATCAGCGTATGCTTCGTTAAGTACGGTTTCGTAATCCGATGTTCTCAAAGCAGGTCTGAGAAGGAGGTCCGAGATGCTTTCGAACGCCACCTCGATATCCTCGGAGAGCAGAGTAACAGACCCTGTTGAGAATTCCTCCCCCGAATAGAATCTCAGATATGACCCCTCCATTTCAAGTCTTTTGTGGAATTCAGTGGAGTTCAGTTCATCCGTACCCTTGAGCATTGTTCCGGTTGTGATAGAAACAAGGCCGTTAAGCTCGGATGTGTTCATGAGGGTACCCATCGGTACAGTGAAACTGACGGCAGCAACTGGGAATGTATGGTCTTCCTTCACCAGAAGAATAAGACCGTTCTGAAGGTTGAACTGTACGACACCGTCCGCGATTGATGTTTCAGGAGGGATCAGAAAATCCTCGGGGATTTCAAGACCCTCGTAATCGATTGAAGATGGTTCCGTAATATCAGTGGGAAGTTCATCATGGCCGGCCTGCCCTTCCATTCCCATGCCGCCGGAGGGATTCAGAACGGCGATTGTAACACCGTTTCGTCTGAAGTATCGCTGTGCGACGTCGCTGATATCCCCGGGAGTAAGCAGTTCTACTTCCTCAAGCTGCTTCTTCGCAAGAAAGGGGTCATTGAACATTGTCATCCCCAGGCTGTACTGCATTGCCTGTCCTACAGGGTTCGCATTGGAGAGGATCTCTCTTGCTCGGTACCTGTTCTTCAGATCCTCAAGGTTTTCAGGGGAGATACCGTCTGAAGCTATGATGTCCAGTTCAGCCCAGATCATGTTCTGGACTTCCTGGAGCGAGATGTCACTGTCATCCGGAGGGAACATCGTAACTGAAACGTTAAACAGACCCGGATCTATATTAAATCCATTCCCTGCCCGGATACCTTGCACAAGATTTGTTTCGACAAGGATCTGATCAAGTCTGCCGGATCTGCCGCCGGTCAGGTACGTGGATATTATCTCGAGTGCAGGAGTATCAGGATCAAGAGCCTCAGGTATATGAAATACCATGATAAAGCGGGGAAGATTGGACGCATGCTCTATTTCAACATATCTCGCTTCAGTCTGCTCAGGTTCTGGAATATCCGGTTCCGGAGGGGTGTTTCCACTCGGTATATCACCAAAATAGGAGTCTATCTGAGCAAGCAGTTCCTCAGTATTGAAATCACCAACTACTGCCAGTACAGCATTGGACGGACAGTACCACAATTCGTAGTATTCTCGAGCCTTTTCGTGATCGTATGCGAGTATGTTCTCATCATAGCCGATAACAGGATTGCCGTAAGGATGCTCCAGAAAGGCTGTTTCCCTCAGGGCTTCCCAGAGTGCGCCGTCAGGACTGTCCGTAGTTCTTGATCTTCTCTCTTCGTGTACTACGTTACGTTCGGAAACCACTTCCGCTGAATCGATAGTACAGTTGATCATTCTGTCGCTTTCAATGGCGAAAGCATCTTCGATCCTGCTTGAGGGGAGTACAAGATAATAGCAAGTGGCGTCCTGCATTGTGAAAGCGTTTGCGCTTCCACCATCTCTCTGAACGATCTGCCAGAATCTGGACTTGGGCATATCAGGTGTACCCTTGAACATCAGATGCTCACAGAAATGGCTCATTCCGAGGATGTCGCCTGTCTCATTCCTTGAGCCGACTCTGTAGGAAATGACCGAAGCAATCACCGGAGCGTAATGAAATTCCTGAGTAATCACGGTGAGGCCGTTATCAAGGACTGTTACAACAGGTTCATCAGCACCAGCGATTGAGATTGAAAGCACGAACAGAAAGCATACATAAATCGATCTGATCATTGCGAACCGGCCTTTCCTGATGAGGATTATTTCCTTATACAATAAAAGTATGTTTAATAGAAGCTGGATTTACAATAGTAGTATTATATACATTGATCAAATTTTTCTGCGACACGCACCCTCTGGCGCATGTCCCCTTGCCCGGACCCAGGCTGGGCTAACATCATATTCAACTGAAAGGAAATTATGGTTAAGATCGGCTACTTCCAGTTCGCTCCAGTATTTGGTGAAATAGAAGAAAACCTGAATACGATTCTTTCGCGATTGAAGGATATTGACGCCGATTTGATTGTTCTGCCCGAGCTTCCGTTCACCGGATATGGTTTCAGCGACAGGAATGAGCTTCTTGCATTTGCTGAGAATCCGGAAGAATCCGGAACTGTTTTTGAGCTTGTGAAACTGTGCAGCGCACGTGGTTTTCACCTGGTTACAGGCTTTGCCGAAAAGGCTGGAGAGAAATGCTTCAACAGCTCATTGCTCCTTGGCCCTGCCGGGATCGAAGGACGATACAGGAAGCTGCATTTGTTTGACAGAGAGAAGACATACTTCGATCCGGGCGATTTACCTCTTGACGTTTTTGATATGGATGGGATTTCAATCGGCCTGATGGTCTGTTTTGACTGGATATTTCCTGAGGTTGCCAGGACACTTGCTCTGAGAGGCGCTGATATTCTCTGCCATCCGGCAAATCTTGTTCTCAGCTACTGCCAGCAGACAATGCTGTCCAGGTGTACGGAGAATCTTGTTTATGCGGTAACAGCCAACCGGACAGGTTCAGAAAATCATTCATTCGGCACACTTGATTTCACAGGGATGAGCCAGATTGTAGCGCCCGGAGGCAGGATAATCCATAGAAGCGGAAGAGAAATAGAGGAAGTACATGTAGTCGAAGTGGATATCCTTCAATCGCGAAATAAATGTATTACGGAACGTAACGATGTAATTGCCGACAGAAGGCCCGAATTCTATTTCTAAACTGCTTTCCCGGTCTTGAAAAACATTTCGAATGCTGCAATATTTGATAATACTGGGAAGTGTTTTCCTGAATCGAAAGGCAGTGTTCTTATGCCCGCAAAAAACTGTAAATTCATCTTTGTTACCGGTGGCGTCGTCTCCTCTCTCGGAAAAGGTATTACTGCTGCCTCAATAGCACTTCTCCTCAGGCAGAGGGGATACAGGGTTACCATGCAGAAGCTGGACCCATACCTGAATGTTGATCCCGGAACCATGTCTCCGTTCCAGCACGGAGAAGTTTACGTTACGGATGATGGTACCGAGACGGATCTTGATCTTGGTCACTACGAGCGATTCGCCGGATTGAAGTGCAACAGGAACAGTAATTACACAGCCGGCATGATCTATTCATCCGTTATCGCTCGCGAGCGTGAGGGAGGGTATCTTGGTAAGACAGTTCAGGTAATCCCTCATATAACGGACGAGATAAAGAAAGCAGTACTTTCTCAGGCTGAGGGTGATTATGACATAGCAATTACCGAAGTAGGCGGTACTGCCGGAGACATAGAGGGACTTCCATTTCTTGAAGCTCTGAGGGAACTGGGTCAGGACCTTGGCCCGGAAAATGTGCTGTGCATTCATCTCACACTTATCCCTTATCTGTCCGCTTCAGGAGAACTCAAAACAAAACCTTCACAGCAGTCGGCCAGTATCCTCAGGAATATAGGTATCATTCCGGATATTCTCATCTGTAGAACGGAAAGATCTCTGGAAGAAGAGCATTTCAGGAAGCTGTCAATGTTCTGCAACGTGCCACGGAGGGCAGTTATCGAGGAGAAGGATGTCGAGAATTCCATCTATGAAGTGCCAGTTGAACTAGCCGCCCAGAAGCTGGATGAGCTGATACTTGATAAACTGGGACTTCCCCTGAATGAACTTGACCTTGAACAATGGAATGCCATGCTGCAAAGGGCAATTCATCCTTCAGGAGAAACTGTCAGAATAGGTGTTGTCGGCAAGTATATGGGATTGCAGGACTCGTACAAAAGTATATTTGAAGCTTTAAGGCATGGAGGGATTTCCAACGACGTTCCCCTTGATGTTACAGGTATTGAAGCAGAAGAACTTGAAGGTGGAAACACAGAGCTTCTCCAGGGTCTGGACGGCATACTTGTTCCAGGCGGGTTCGGATACAGGGGAATCGAAGGAAAAGTGGAAGCTGTCGAATTCGCGAGGGAAAACGATATTCCTTTTCTCGGTATTTGTCTTGGAATGCAGTGCGCCGTAATAGAGACTGCCCGCAATCTTGCCGGAATGCCGGAGGCAAACAGTTCTGAATTCTCACCTGACTGCTCCAATCCTGTGATTCATCTCATGGAGGAACAGAAAACCGTCACACAAAAAGGCGGAACAATGCGTCTTGGTTTGTATCCTTGTGTACTTCTTGATGGGTCAAAAGCAATTGAGACTTATGGACAGAAAAACATCTCTGAAAGACACAGGCATCGCTTCGAATTCAACAATGAGTATAGAGAAATGCTTGAAGAAAACGGTCTTATCTACTCGGGTGTTTCTCCTGATGGGACTCTTGTTGAGATAATCGAGAGGTCTGACCATCCATGGTTTGTAGCCTGCCAGTTCCATCCTGAATTCACTTCCACTCCTCTTGAACCCAACCCTTTGTTCAATGCTTTCATAAGCGCTGCAAAAAGAAGAACCCGTGTCTGAAATTCATGAGTACTGCGGCTTGTGTGGTATTACCGGTCTTGGCGAGGAATCAGTTGCGCTTGTTGCTGAAGGGCTGCTTGCGATGCAGCACCGAGGTCAGGAAGCTGCCGGGATTCTGTGTGATTATGAAGAGGGAATGAAACTTCACAAAAGAAATGGTAATGTTGCCGAGGCTATGTCCGATTTGCCGCAAGACTGGAGCAATCCCGGAATCCGCGCGGTAATGGGACATGTCAGGTATGGTACTTTCGGTGGATCAGATGTTATCAATGCCCAGCCTATTCTTGTCCGGATGGCTGGCATTCAGATCGGCATTGCTCACAATGGGACTATCAGTAATGCTTATTTTCTCAGGCAGGAGCTTCAGCATCAAGGTGCTATCTTTATGACAAATACTGATACTGAAGTAGTGCTTCACCTGATGTCACGAGAGTTAAAGAATACCGGATTCAATGTAAGAAAAGCGCTTGAGATTGCACTCAGCAGGCTTCGCGGAGCCTACTGTCTCCTCATTATGACACCCGAGGGAATGTTCGCGGTAAGGGATCCGCTGGGTTTCAGACCACTGAGCCTTGGCAGGTTCCAGGATGGCGGATGGATAATAGCAAGCGAGACGATCGCTTTTTCGGTCTGTGGCGCTTCGTATGTAAGAGAGGTTGAAGCGGGAGAAATCCTGTTCATAGCTCATGGCGGAGATGAACCGGAATCCGAGCGATTTGGGGCAGATGAGAAACTGTTCAGCGCAAGGGAAGGACTTGCCCAGTGCATTTTCGAACATGTTTATTTTGCGCGACCGGGCAGCTACGTTTTTGGAGACAGCGTGTACTCTGTAAGAATCGCGATGGGAAGACAGCTGGCGAAGGAGTTTCCCGTTGAATGTGATCTTGTAGCACCGGTGCCTGACAGCGGAATGTTCGCTGCGCTTGGTTTTGCCAGAGAACTTAATCTTCCCTTCGACATGTGTTTCACAAGGAATCACTACATTGGCAGGACATTCATCAATCCGAGTTCAGCAAAGAGGGCAACTATGGTTATGAGGAAGCTCCAGCCCATTCCGGAAGCTGTCAGAGGGAAAAGATTGTGTGTTGTCGAAGACAGTATAGTAAGAGGAACAACCAGCCGCGCAAGAATAAGAGCACTCCGCGAAGCTGGAGCAAAGGAAATCCACATGAGAGTCTGCTGCCCGCCTCACAGGTACGCATGCTATTTCGGAATAGATTTTCCTGAACCGTCAGCCTTGATTGCACGGAATTATTCGATCGATGAGATTGCCTGTCAACTGGAACTGGACAGTCTTGAATATCTCTCAAAGGACGGCATGCTCGGATGTGTTACCGCTCATGACCCCTGTGATTACTGTACCGCTTGCTTTGATGGCGAGTATCCGGTAGAACCACCACAGCTGAACGTTACTGATAAAGGTGAAGATAATATACTGTAAGGAGATATCATGGTTCCCGGCGGAGTAGCAATACTTGATTTCGGTTCGCAGTACAATCAGCTCATTGCGCGACGGATAAGGGAAATGGGTGTTTATTGTGAACTCATTCCAGGTAACGCTCCTTTTTCGAGGGTAATGAAGATGCATCCGGGAGCCCTGATCCTGTCAGGAGGACCTTCGAGTGTATACGATGAAGATTCTCCACATCCTGATCCGGAACTGTTCAAAACAGACCTCCCTGTTCTGGGCATCTGCTACGGCATGCAGCTGCTTGCTCTGCATGAAAACGGCAGTGTAGAAGGGGGCCATGACAGAGAGTACGGTCCCGCGAAACTTTACCCTGAGAAGGGAACATCCCTTTTCAAGGGTATCGAAACTGGTTTTCAGGCATGGATGAGTCATGGCGACAGGGTTGTTAAAGTCCCGGAGAGATACAGAAATGCTGCTCACACAGATACTCTTCCCATTGCTGCGATGGAGGATACAGAAAGACAAAGATTTGGTGTGCAGTTCCATCCCGAGGTGAATCATACAGAGTTTGGAGAACAGCTTCTCGAAAATTTCGTATTTCATATTGCGAAACTTAGCAGAAACTGGGATATGAAAACATTCCGGAAAAGGGCTGTAGAAATGATACGCCAGGAACTGCCGGACGGAGGAAAAGTCATTCTTGGATTGTCCGGCGGTGTTGATTCATCTGTTGTTGCCGCTTTGCTGCACGAAGCCATCCCGGACCGCTTCATTCCGATTTTTGTGGACAATGGCCTTCTTAGAAAAGGGGAGAGAGAATCGGTAGTTAAAACGTTCAGAGATCACTTTGGAATGCCATTAATGGTTATTGATGGAAGAGACGATTTCCTGAGAGCACTTGAGGGTGTGACAGATCCTGAGACAAAAAGAAAAATAATCGGCAGGGTGTTCATTGAACTGTTTGAAGAAGCCTCCTCGGAAATAGAGGGGGTAACACATCTTGCGCAGGGCACCCTTTATCCGGACGTAATTGAAAGCATATCGTTCCGAGGTCCATCCGCTACAATAAAGAGTCACCACAATGTCGGCGGACTTCCCGAAAGAATGAACCTGAAGCTTCTCGAACCTCTTAGAGAGCTGTTCAAAGATGAGGTCAGAGTACTTGGACGGGAGCTCGGACTTTCTGAACTGATGGTTGCGCGGCACCCTTTCCCTGGCCCCGGATTAGCTGTCAGGATACTCGGAGATGTCAACAGTGAGGATTTGAGTATTCTCAAGGAAGCCGACAGGGTTTTCATAGATTATCTGCTGGATAACGATCTGTACAACGAGATATGGCAGGCATTCGCCGTACTGCTTCCCGTAAGAACCGTTGGCGTAATGGGCGATCAGAGAACATATGACAGAGTGATTGCCCTTCGCGCGGTCACATCAACAGACGGTATGACGGCGGACTGGTACAGAATGGATCCGGAACATCTGGCCAGGATCTCATCAGCGATTGTGAACAGAGTCAGAGGTGTGAGCAGAATAGTCTACGATATATCTTCAAAACCCCCCGGCACCATCGAATGGGAATAGGGTCAAACCTTGTATTTTGACATTATCATCATATTAATTACAGGATATTCCACTTAATTATACCACTTAGTTCAGCAGAACCACACTGACCGTATCCCTGAATTCTCCCGCAACGATCACGCAGTGATAAATCCCGCTATGCAGATCTTCCAGAATGATTTCATGGTCGCCTGAAGCAACCTCACCATCAACCGGAGAACTTACCAGTCTTCCATCACAGGCGTAGACTCTCACTTTTACAGTACACACTTCAGGAATCGAATACGAAAGCATGATATTCCCTGAAGCCGGATTACCACTGGTAACTTGTAGCTCGTATCCCGTGTATGTTTCCGTCTCCTCGATGCCGGTTCCCTCCCATCCGGCTATAACAGCCATCATCCACCAGAGAGCTTCGCCTTTCTGAATGCAGCTTTCAGCTGTGGTGTGCCCGTATGAGCTGCCATAGAACTGTGGATGTTCCGCTGGAATTTCATCACTCCCATATGAATAAGTATGCTGTTCCCAGGACGATGTTCCGGGATTGAACCACCAGCAGTCAAGATCTGCAAAATCGAAGAGAATTCTATCATTGCTGATGCAGTAATCCCGGATCTGCTCATTCCTTTGCCATCGGTTGTAGCCGCCTGATCCTTCGGTCTGTGCATTGCCGGTGAAGTAGATGAACGTTACATCGGAATATTCCGATTCCAGCACAGTCATGGAATCGAGATAAGCCTGAACTCCGGCTTCAGTGTATGAGTTGCACTGACAGCACCAGGACCACATCGAGGTGAGGATGGTTGGATTGTTATCAAGTACATCCCGCGTGAGATTCATGCCGTTATCGTTTTGCCAGTAAAGTTCCGGGCCTATGTAAGTGCCTGATTCCTGGCCGTTGAAGATACACCAGGCATCCGGTATTGTTGGAAGGTTGCAGTTTGCAATCGCGTAATCGTAGAAAGGGTCCGCGGTTTCTATGAACTGGATTCCGTATGTCAGCTGACCTCCATGGGATGTATGAGCATAGTGAGAAGGTATGTTGTCCTGAACAGCCTCGATCCAGGTTGCCGGGATTTGATCAAGATCAGCACATGTATGATCGATAATAATTGCTCCATCCGCTGAACCATATAAGCTGATGATCAGTACCAGTATTCCAGGGATTCCTGTTATTTTCATGTTCGCCCCAATCTTTCTTTCACATATGATTATCTCCATTAAACTATCATCTGAACATATTTTTCGCAACAGCGATAGTTTCTGCAGATAGAACCTTGAAAATGGAATGGACTTTGTCATCAGCAAGCTTCAGTCCACATATTTCACCAGATTGCTTAACGAAACGGTGTAGAAGCGCTTGCAGACAAGGCATACGAAAGAGGTCGACGAAGATGTATTGTATATACTTCAAGGAAGGCCGATTGAGCATAACGCAGTATGCGAGTGTCTTATGCAACGTTGTAGCAGTAACTCTGGTGAGATATGCGGATTAGCTTTCAGAATTAGTTCGTTGAGAATTGAAGACTATTTTGGCATCCTGCCTTGTTGCAGCTGCTCCGGAGATTGTATCATAAATACTGCCTGGGGGATATTTCGAGAAGTGGAGATACCTCATACCGAATGAAAAATAAACTGAGAATTCTTTTCCTGTGTACAGGGAACTCCTGCCGAAGCCAGATGGCGGAAGGGTTTGCAAGGAATTTGAAAAGCGATGTCCTTGAAGTATTCTCTGCTGGAATCGAAGCTCAGGAGTTGAATCCCATGGCTGTACAGGTTATGCGGGAAGCCGGTGTGGATATAGCAGGACAGTGGAGTAAAACTGTAGAAGAACTGAACAATAGAGAATTCGATTATGTAATCACTGTATGTGATAACGCCAGTGAGAACTGTCCTTACTTTCCTGCTGGAATAAGGATTATTCATAGAGGATTTGATGATCCACCTGTGCTTGCGAGGAATGCAGGTTCCTTCGAGGGTGAACTGGACTGCTACAGGCGCGTGAGAGATGAGATAAAAGCATTTATTGAAGAATTGCCTGATTGTTTAAAAGGGAATCATACAGAATGAAAACGTTGAAACTTCTGGTAATAGTATGCCTTGTTCTTCCAGTCATGGCAGATTTTGCTAACTGGTCTCCTACAATAGGCATAAAACTCACTACTCCCCAGAAAATGAGCCTTTCGCTTGGAATCAGCGGAACATCATGGGGAGGGCTGTTCGGTTCCGACAGCGGCATTCTCATTCGACTCGAACCCGGTCTATCAGGCGGCAAATTGCACCTTGGAACCCGTCATACTTTCAATATGGTGCTGATTCCCGTCCTTTCCATGGATATCTGTGGTTCTGTCATGTATACATGGAATAATCCATGGACAGGTCTGGAGAATGACCAGACCTATGTTGGCGGCGAACTGCAGTTTGGAGCGCATCTCCTGTTAGTTTCCGCTGGCCTTTTCAGACATGTTGCCGGAGGCGATGAGGATCACAGCTGGGTCTTTTCAACCGGAGCAGGTCTGGGATTCTGATTCGAGTTTCTTATTCCTCCAGGAACATCTCCGTCCAGAATGGTCTTTCAGGTTCGTCATTCGCGATCATTTCACGCCATGCTTCGTCAGTAAGCCTGTCGGACATTGGCCAGGTGAATTCATAATAACTCAGAACAGGTCCGATCGCGGCTTCTATATTGCCGTCAGGTCTTCTGTAAATGACTATACAGTAATCAAGGTTACCTGATGCGACCTCAAGGACAGACATGCTGTTCTGGTCGGTATGAACATCCGCAATCAGGGATGTTTCCAGGCCTTCTGAAGTTATGCCACCCCATGAAATTGCGATTTCAAGACGCCTTGCGAAATCCTTAAGAAAATCCGCGTCCTCTGAAGAGATCTGTTCTCCTGCAAGCTCTCTTTCTGCGATATTCTGAAGATTCTTCAGAATGGTGGTCGCATTATTGAATCTCATTTCAATTTCATCGTCCAGAACACCGAATTCCATAAGTCCTCTTTCAGCCATTTTCAGAGTCGCTCTCAGTTCAGCATAGACTTCGGGTACAGGTTCTACAAAACCCGCGGAAGGAACGGGTTCTTCATCAGGTCCTATAGCGCATCCACATTGCATAGTATAACTTTGCTTGGCGTATAGAATCGTGTCATGCCTGAGCATTGCCCATGAGGCGAGGAAATTGGAGAGGGTGTGTCTATCCCATGCATCATTGCACATGAAGTCAGGGTAACCTTCTCCCTTTTCCTTCTGCAGGAGATAGAGGCAATGAAGCCATGACATGTAGAGGGTTGAATGCCAGTCAGATGGGGTATAATCCTCGATCATGGATGTTAGAGATGCGAGGGAGTCACCGTAGAAATCGTATTCGAACGCTCCCCGTTCTTCAAGAATTGAGAGGGCAGCATCGCTTCCGAAAGCTGCCGCGACATCCAGTCCGGTCGGCATGAAACGGTTTCGTCCTGAAGGATTTAATCCCACTGCAGGGAACACAAGCTTACCAAGAATTTCACTGTCAGGTGTATATCTCTGACCAAGGAATCTGAAACCTGTAGTTTTTACGAATGCTTCCTGAAGATCATCGGGATTGAACTCTCCGTTCTCGTCCGGCATTGAAATAAGTTCCCCGGTGCCACTGTAAATGGAAGGATTGGCATAGTTGGCATTCACATAATTTCTGAACTGGTGGTAAAAATCAGGGCTCCAGATCAAATCGGTATCAGCTGATTCTCCTGCTATCTCTCTTGCCGCATTCGAGTATTCAGGAACTGATAGATCATCAGCGAAACCGGCAAAGAAAGCCGTTATCTCGTAGATCCTTTTCCATTTGTTCAGAAGCAGCTCACCATCCGATTCAACAGTATTTAGATCGGAAACAATGAGAAGCGCGCTGGCGGTCATTTCCCTTGCATCATCCTCGGATACAATGTAGGTAGCTGTTTGGCCATGAGGTTCTCCTCCGTTGAGCAGAAGAGTCAGCCTTCCAAGCCACATCATTGTCTTGAAATACCTCTCCAGCCGCTCGCTGGCTGTGTAGTGACCTCTGGGGATATACTGCGAGTAGTCTTCTCTATATCCGAAAATCGGGCTGTCTTCAAAACCGAGATGTTGTTCGATAAGCTCTAATTCACTGAAAACCGCATCGGCAATTGATGGATCTGATATAAAGGAAGGATCGAGTAAAGAGAGCGGTACAGCGAAAAATGCTGTATTCAGGGCACAACCACGATCCAGATTTATTTTATAAAGACTGTTACATACAATCAGTAAATCTTCGTAAAGGTATTTTTCTTCGAGATTCTGCAGAATCTGGTCGAAGAAGATATGCAGCATATGCAGAGGTATGCCTGAAGAGATATAAACCGGTTGATCCCAATCAGAGATAGTTTCATACGCAGTTATCGGATTATCCGTGCTGTAGAATGCATTGAAAACAATAAATCCGTTTTCCAGCAGGCTTTCCGGTGTATTATCAATTCCTGCTCTTCTTAGAACATGTGAGAGATTGAATACTTCAGAAGCTTGTGCAGGAAGATCGAAGGTTGACATGTCAGGCTCCACTAAACTGCCGACCGGTTCGTAGAATCTATCAGCAAACGAAGCAGCCACTTCAACTTCTTCCGGGAAATCGAGATCCTCTGAGTCGATTCTATGATGTTCGATAAGTGAAGAACCCTCTCTGCTGCTGCAGCTCGATACAAGAACAAATGTAGTGATCAACACAGCACTGATTCCAGCACTCATAAAAATACTCCTCTCGTTTACAGATAATACATTCATTGACAATTCTTTATTCCTTGGCAATGGATTCAATATAAGTAAATCAGGTGAAGGAGTATGCATGAAGATGAAAGACCAGCTTAACAATATCCTTGATGAACTGGCAGCCATGGTCGATGAAAGCTACCGCAAAATAAGGGATGGATACGTAAAAGATAGCGGGTGTTCAGTCAGGACAGTGGATACAGTATCAAGCCCATACGGGACGAACGATTTTGTACTTGTCGGTGTGCATCGCAAAAGAACATTCAGCCTGACTCTGTATTCGAGTGGTGAAATGAGTGTAACTGTAGCCTGCAGGTCCGAATGCAGATTGAAAATATCCTTCGGCACACTGTTAACGCGGTTCAATATCCTTATAGGAAGAAAAATTAAAACTGGAAATGACAGCTTTGACAGAAAATATGTAACCCGCACACAGAGTAAACAGGATATTTGCGGATTTCTTCAGAGGTCGGACGTGATGGAAACTCTTATGTACTTGATACCGTTTTACCTTGTGAGTGCGGAACCTGAAATAGTATCAGTACGAAGAGAACTTGATTATCACTCGATAAGAGCCGGGACATTACTGGAGCTTCTTGAACGTACTGTTGATTTCGCCAATCAAATTGAAAAGGCCTTTCCGCAAACCGTATCATGAAAAGGAGCAGTCATGAAATTAATACCCATGCTTACATTATCACTCATGACCTTTGTATTTGCCGGAAATATATATGTCTGTGAGTATGAGTACCAGGCTGACCTATGCGTGTATCTGGTTGAGTACGAGTATCAGGCTGATCTTTGCGTATATGTTGTTGATTACGAATACCAGGCTGATGATGAAGACGCTCTCTGGTATTTAGTTGATTACGAATATCAGTCCGATATTGATATTTTCTACGTTGAGTACGAGTATCAGTCAGATCTATGTGTTTACCTGGTTGAATATGAATACCAGGCCGGCTGGGAAGAAAGCAGCAAGTGGCAGGGGAGATTACACGACTGATCTTGATGCCGGTAAATTAGTTTAATGAACGGAGAGCCGGACACATGAACGTTGCTCTTGCTCTGACACTTGCGATAATTCCCGCTGTTATCATCGTTATCTACTTCTACAGGAAAGACAAAGCAAAACCGGAACCCAAAGGGTTAATCATCAGGATTTTCCTTCTGGGGCTGTTCTCCACTCTGCCTGCTCTCATACTTGAAATGCTAATCAGTGAATTCAGGGAAATACTTATACCATATCATATACTTTATCCGGTCTTCAAGGCATTTGTTGTAGCTGCTCTTGTGGAGGAGAGCCTAAAACTTTTCATCGTGCGGCGGGTAGCTTTCAGGAAGAAGTGCTTTGACGAAATAATGGATGGTATCGTTTACGCAGTAGTTGCCGGAATGGGATTTGCCTGCCTTGAAAATATTCTTTACGTTCTGGGAAAAGGGCTGAGTGTAGCCATTCTCAGAGCTTTTACCGCTATACCGCTTCACGCTGCTGTTTCAGTAATAATGGGGTACTACATAGGTATGGCGAAATTCTCAAAGGATAAGGGAACAGAACGTCTGCTAATCTGTAAGGGTTTTCTCCTTGCTGTATTTTTTCACGGACTCTATGACCTGTGCATCTTTGCTGTTCCAATATGGAATCCATTCATGGCGCTGGGAATAGTACCGGTATTGATATGGGTTATAATTCTGGCAAGACGAAAGATTAAATTTGCTCTCAGGCAGGATCTGGAAGCAGGAAGAATTAAAGCTCCAGCCTGAAAATCTGACAGATACATATCTGATAATGTATATTACTTCTGACTGGGCGAAGCTGTATTCAGGCTTTGTCTATTAATTTTTACTACAGTATAGACAGGATAATCCTGGCGTTATTACAGGAGTTGAATATTATGAGTATCAAGCATGAAATGCAGGATTACGCTGGTATTCTTGCAGGTTCTGTTTTTTTTGGAGTAGCCTATTCCTGGTTTTTGTTCCCATTCCGGATTTCTCCGGGCGGAGTTGCAGGACTGGCTCAGGTCCTCTATCACTGGACAGGCGTTACAGAGAGCATCTGGATGTTCGGTTTTAACATTCCACTCTTTTTTCTGGGATATTTCGTAATAGGAAAGCAGTTCGGTATCAGGAGTTTTGTTGGAATGCTGATGGCAAACACTATGTGCTGGGTATTTAAGCCTTCGCATCTCTCCTTCCTTTCCAGTTACAGCGAGATAGTCCATAATGTTGCCGGAGATGGGGAACTCCCCAGGCTTGCAATGTTTCTCTCAGGCAAATCAGAAACAGACATCCTTCTGGCTTCTCTGGCCGGCTCTGCTATCCTGGGCGTAGGGCTCGGTTTGATTTTCAAATTCCGAGGTTCTACAGGAGGGACAGATATCCCTGTTGCTATTCTGAAGAAGTATTTTGGAGTATCGATCAGTACCGGATACTGGATCGCGGAATCTCTCATAATTCTAGCAGTGGGGGTTGTATTCAAGAACCCCACTATAGTTATATGGGCATACCTGAATCTCTTCCTTACAAGCAGAATGACTGATTTTGCATCGGAAGGAATGCCATACATAAAATCTGTAATGATTGTGACAAATGAACCGGATAAGGTCCGGGACGCTATTTTCGATAAGCTTAACAGGGGTGTTACTTTCCTGAAGGCCGAGGGTGGGTACGACCGGACAAAAAAAGATGTTATCTATGTCTGTATTCATCGAAGACAGGTAATGATGCTGAGAAGACTTCTGAAACGTATTGATCCGGATGCTTTCATGGTTCTTCATGATGCCTATGATGTACTTGGGTATGGATTCAAGCAGCGGACACTAACATACTGACGATAACATGCTGGACATCACTAACAGATTTGGACAAATTACAATAAAGTGTGTTTTCTCTCAAGAAGGGGTTGTTTTATGAAGAAGCTGTTTTTCTCACTGATTATCGGAATTCTCATTGCACTTTCGTGTGGAGATAATAACCCCGCAGGATCATCTGCCGGTGAAGACGCGAAATACTTTCCACTTGCTGTAGGTAATGAGTGGGTTTTTAGCCGAGATGGAACCATGTCTCTTTCAGGAACTCAAATTGCGACGATAACAGGATACTGTACAACTGAAATAACTGGAACTGCGACACATTCAGACAAATTTGAGGTATTTATTCAAGAATATGCCGTTACCGACACTATCGAGATGTATGGCGATACTATTATTACTGACAGCACTTTAACAACCTATATTCGCGTAACGGATGATGGACTTTATGGATATGCTCATCTGACGGATACTGATTCGTCATGGGTAATTCCATTTCCTTTGCAGGAAAGCGCGACCTGGGATTTCTCCGATGACCCCCCCATTACCGCTTCCATTCTCAGCATGAACGCCAACGTAACTGTAACTGCGGGATCCTTTGAAAACTGCCTGGAAATACAACTGATATTGTCAGATAGCGGAAACATACTTACCAGTACAATTGACTTTGCTGAAAACGTTGGAAAATTGAGGACTATATATATTCAGACTTATCAGAATTCGACAACAACCATAACCGATGATCTGGAATCCTTTACAGTAAACTAGCGAAAACCCAGTGGAAACCATACAGTTTTTCGATACACACTGTCATCTTTTCATGAATCCCCTTTGTGGAGACACGGAGGGGGTTCTCCACCGTGCTAGGGCAGCGGGAGTAACCCGCCTTATCGTTCCTTCTGTTGATGCTGAATCCTGGGACAAGGTTATATATCTGGCAAAGAAACCTGGAATATATCCTGCGCTTGGCATTCACCCCTGGAGTGCTGGCGAAGAACTTGACACTCAACATCTTAAGAATGTACTGACTGCTTCATCTTCAGTAGCTGTCGGTGAGATCGGACTGGATTACAAGATCGAACGTCCTGACAGAGATACCCAGAAAGAGATTTTCCGGCAGCAGCTGGACGTTGCTCTGGAGCTTGACCTGCCAGTAATTATGCACTGCCGCGGAGCCTTCGAAGAAATGCTTTCGATTCTGTCTGAAGACAGTTACAGAGGCAACATCAGTGGAGTCGTACATGCGTTTTCAAGAGGAACACAACTCGCTCGCCGATTCCTTGATCTTGGATTATTTCTTGCCTTCGGAGGAGCTGTAACAAGGCTGCGGGCCAGACGAGCTAGAAAATCCGCTGTTTTCGCTCCTTCAGACCGAATCCTGCTTGAAACCGATGCCCCTTCAATCGGGATGGAAGGGCTTGCTCAAGGTGAGGTGGAGCCTGCTCATGTGACAAAAGTAGCTCATGTGATTGCTGAATTACGTAAAACAAGTGCCTTCGATATTGCGGGGATAACCTGGGCAAACGCCTGCAATCTGTTCGGGATTGATCCTGATGACTGAAAGGCGATTTGATAGGGTTCTGGATCTTCTTGGAGAGAAAACTCACAACAGACTGATGAAAGCAAGAATTGCCGTGATTGGTCTCGGTGGTGTCGGCTGCCATGCCGCAATCGCGCTTGCAAGATGCGGAGCTGGAACTCTCGTACTTGTTGATTTTGACCTGTTGACAGAAACTTCACTTAACAGAAATCCGGTTGCCGGGCTGAGTGATGTCGGTAAACCGAAAGTTGAAATACTTGCTTCACAGCTGAGAAGAACCTGTCCCGATACAGAAATAGAAACACGTATAGAATTCTTTCATGAGGATACTGCTGCGAAAATCCTTGACCCTCCGCCGGATATTGTCGTTGATGCTATCGACAGCCTTAATCCTAAAGTTGCTCTTCTTGAATATTGCGTGAGGAATCATATCCCTGTCGTAAGCAGTATGGGCGCATCAGGTAGGAGAGATCCTTCACTCGTAAGAAGGGGTGATATATCGCAGACAAGTAATTGTCCTCTCGCAAAACAGCTTCGCAAATATCTTCGCAAGAGGGGAATCTCTGAAGGTATTCAATGTGTTTACTCTGTAGAACCAGCCGGGAAACATACTCTGCCACCGGACACGGATGATCAGACACTGGAAAGAGGCAGAATCAGGAACCGTATTCCAAGCCTGATAACAATACCGGGAATTTTCGGATATGCTCTGGCTGATCTTGTACTGGAATTCGTAGAAGAATGAAGCAATTCTGCTCTTGTGCAGAACAATATACCTCGTATATTGAATAACATGAATTAATCAACCAGAGACAGGAGAATGACATTGCAAAAGATTGCCGGCTTGTTAATAGTGATTTTCCTGCTGACTGTATCAGCGTGTCTCTTCAACAGCGATGATGACGATCAGTACGAAGACCGAACTGAACAAAAGTACAAGGTTATCACCGGCGAGATCGAGCAGCTATTCGATAATGGCTATATGAGAAGTGCCAACACCATACTCGATCCATTCGAGTACTCGGAGGACGGCTTCTACCTGGTCGAGTCCCCGGAGATGCTGGATTCGGTCTTTTCTGCTGTTAACTACCCTGGGATAGATACCCTGTTCCCGGAAGACGGAATGCTCCTGATATATTGCCATCAAATCCTCTTTTACGAGGAAATCATCGAGTATACGTATTCATTCAAGGATGATACTGCCCAGGTAGACCTTACGATAAGAAAATGGCTTGACGGTCCTTATCTACCGGGTATTTTTAATCTCGTTTTCCCTATCGGTCTTACTCTGAAGTA
>JAUVEU010000111.1 GCA_030594645.1 Candidatus Aegiribacteria sp. | reverse complement strand
TTTGAAAAAATACACATTACAATGGATGACGATCACAGTGGTTCTGCTGCTTTGCGTCAGCACGGCATCGGGACAGTACTCTGAAGGAGCCTTCAGTTTCAGCGGAAGCGTCAGTCGTTTCGAGGATTTTTCGCAGGAAATCACACCTGATCTTGAATTTCAGCTTGATTACGAGTCGGATGTTGAGGGGTGGATTATAAGGATAATCAACCCTGATCAGCCGAATCACGATTACACTAAAGTTGTAACACCCCCATACAGAGGCACAAACGCTCTCTATATATACGAGTGGCATTTCCAGAACGAGGATGGGACATGGCCGAACGATGGTTCTGTAAACGCTCCCGGAGCAACAAGAAAGTTCTGGTTCGTGACAGACGCGGAAAGCTTCGAAACAGGTTTCGAGGCATTATCGGCAATGCTCTGGCCTGAAAGCGATGCGGCGTATGAGAATGCTGTTGAAATCCATAACGGAATCAGCCGTGAATCAGGAACGCTGCTTATTAAAGAGATTGAACTGGGACATGATGAAAACAGCGATGACACATGGATTGAGCGTATAGTATTTGAAGTAGATCTGTTTTTGCCGCAGGAGTAAGGGGAGATTATGGCATCCGTTGAACTTTTCAAAGAAATTTTCAGAGGAGTCGTACTTGAAATAGAAGATCTTTACCTTCTCGAACCGTTCCAGATAACTTACCTGCCTGGATGGATACCCGGGCGGGAATTCGCGAGTGTGCTTGAAAACCGGCCGGAGATCGCAACCTTCCTGATGAAAAAATGCCCTGAGATCAAACCATTTCTTGAAAAAATCAAAAAAGAGTACGCTGCAGAACCGGATAAACCCGCTTTTTCCGAATCCGCTGATAAGGTCGTATGGACGATCGCGGATCTGCTTGTCTACAGCAAATGTCCTGAAGTCTACGATTCCCTGGAATTTCATAAATGGGATTTCTCCGAAATAACTTCAATCACTTCTCTGGCAGACAGGATTGTTATTGACGCCGGCTCCGGTACGGGCAGGGTTGCCCTTGAGGCAGCGGAACAGGCAGAAACCGTATACGCGGTAGAACCTGTTCCGAGACTCAGGCAGTTCATCAGGCAGAAGGCAGCGTCATCAGGAATATCCAATCTTCACGTTGTGGACGGTTTTCTGGATCAGCTTCCCTTCCCTGATTCCTTCGCGGATGTTCTGATAACATCTCACGCTCTGGGGTGGAAACTGGAGGATGAGCTGAAGGAATTCGAAAGAGTGGTTAAAGAAGGAGGGAGCATCATTCACTGCCCGGGGTCAGCGGTAAAAGATACAAGCGGAAACATTCACGATGTGCTGATATCCCTTGAATGGGGCTACAGAGATTCCATTTATGATGAGGCGAACGGCAAAAAAAGGAAATACTGGAAGCATCGCTCTGGTGCGTGTTTCCAATTCAGGCTATAATCCACAAATGGTTATGAGAAGAAGTATTAACTGGAGTGTGTTTGCGATCTTCGGTGTTATTATCGCAGGTTTTATAATAGCCGGATTCCTTGTTTCACCGAAGGCCCAGACCGATGACGGACATCCGCTGAATTTCTTCTTCTGGGGTATGGCGGGAATGTTCCTGCTGACAAACGGAGGAGTCCTCCTCTGGGTCATTCTTTCCAATAGAAAAAGGGAAAGAATCGAAATGACCTGGCTCGACGCTGAAGCAACCATACTTGAACTCAGCGAGACCGGAACCTACATCAATAATCAGCCCAGAATCGCTTTCAAACTTCATGTCAATTCACCCGTTCATCCCCCATGCGACATTATTCACAAGCAGGTCATACCGCTTACAGCCCTTTCTCAATATCAGCAGGGGGCAACAATCAGGATAAAGGTAAGCCCGGAGAACCCTGAGGACATAATGCTTCTCTGATTGCGGACACCTGTAACTATATTCAATAGATCTGAAACGATAAACGAAACAATTGTAATGGAGGGGTAATGTCGGAAGAACACGTTTGTCCTGTCTGGGTGGGATATTTACTCTCAAGCCCTTTAAGGAAGCTGTTTGAGAATCCGTTCAGGATACTCTCGCCATACATAAAAGAAGGCATGACAGTCATCGATGCAGGCTGCGCAATGGGTTTCTTCAGCCTTCCAATGGCTTTGATGGTTGGACCGAACGGTAAAGTCATCTGCATTGATATGCAGGAGAAAATGGTTTCAAAGCTTTACAGGCAAGCTAAAAAGAAGAACCTGAACGATAGAATCGAAGTGAGAGTATGCAGGCAGGATTCTCTCAGAACTGATGACCTCAAGGGAGTGGCTGACTTTGTTCTGGCTTCGGCGGTTGTGCATGAAGTACCGGACAGAAGCTCTTTCTTCGCGCAGCTGTTCAGTACGCTTAAAGAAGGCGGTGAACTCCTCGTGGTTGAGCCCTCACATCATGTATCTCCGGAGGATTTTTCAAATACCATTGAAACAGCGTCGAATGCAGGCTTTACACTGGTTACTGAACTGAAACGGAAAAGAAGAATGATGGTTCTTCTCAAGAAACCTGATCAGCCTGTTTCCCGCTGATCAAAGGAGCATGGCTCCGGAAGAAAATTATATCGATTATTCCGAGCAGGGTGAGAAATGCGTAAACTTCTTTCATGGATTCAGTTCCAGTGCCAACAGGCGGCCTCGGCAGAAGAAGGATAAGTGCGGAAAGTGAGGCAGTAGCAATAAGAACGATATGTGTAATACCGTTAACCTGTTTCATCAGGAACATCACCGCCAGCGCTGAAGCGCCGATGAACATAAGGAATGCAGCAATGCCGGTTATGAGATTGGGCGTGTAATCAACAGGGATATAGTCCTCTCCCGAGGATTCAGCTTCCACAATCCACTCATCCTGGGCTTTAACGTATCTTCCATATTGAACAGTGTCAGCAAATCCGCTCAGCAGCGCTGTAACGATACCAAACAGGATAAATGCATAGTATGAGTATCTGATTATTCTCTCTATTACAAAGCGAAGAATTACCATTTCTGTATTTTCCCGTCCTGTCTGGAATCGACTTTCATTCACACACGGTCATAAGCCTGGAGACAGTTTTACCACAGGCATCCAGACGCACCGCATATACACCCGGAGGAAGAGCAGCGCCATTTTCATTTACCGCATCCCACTCCACCGCAGTAATTCCTGAAGCAAAGGAACTCTCAGCAACCCCGGAAACAAGCCTTCCGCAAAGGTCATAAACACCGATTTTAACGGAAGAGGCGGAAGGAAGAGCCACACGAAAAGCAAAGCGGCCAGGCCCCGGATTAGGTGAGACAGCAAGCCCTGGAAGATCCTCAACCCCGAGTTCATTCTCAGAAACACCCTGAGGGCTCCAGTTGACGATTATTCCGTAGTCAGCCCCCGGTACAGCGGCAATGGCAACGTCAGCAGCGTTACAGTAATCAAAATACACAGCGCTTCCCGCAAGATCGATCTGTTCCGAGTCCCGATGCAGTCTGCATGGAGTAGTGCTGCCTGAAGATGTTAGAACAAGCCTGGAGCCATCATCCGCGTAATCAAGATCAAGAACGTTTCCAGAGCTGGCATAGCTGTAGGTGCCGGTATTCTGACCTGTTTCCGGATCAAAGGTTTGTACCGCCTTATCACCATACACTCCTATGGCGAACTGATCGGTAACACTGTCGTATGCTACGCGGAGGGGGCCGTCTCCTGTATTCCAGGTGCCCACCACATATGAAGAAGCGCCGTCAACATCTATGATTGAAATAGTATCATGAAAATAGTTCGATACGACAGCTCGGGACCCATCGGCGTTAAAAGCTATCTGAATCGGGAAATCCCCGACAGCAAGATCAGCCACAACCGTATTTGAAGCTGTATCGATTACTTTTACCCTGTCATCAAAAGATGCCGCTACAAGACAGTAAGCACCGTCAGGGCTTACTCTGACATCGCTTGAAACTCCGCATGCGGCCCAGACCACACCGATAATACCGCATGACATCTCAGCTATCTCCTGGCTTGAAGCTCCGTCGAGTTCCACAACGGAAACAGTGTTTGAAGAGATATTGCCGACGTAGGCATAATTGCCGTCAGGAGTCAGCGATACAACCGAAGCCCTTGTTCCGGTGGGAACATCGGCCACTATAGTAAACGTCTCAAGATCGACGATTTTTACTGAATTTGAGTTGAAACCGCAGATAACAGCCCACTTCGAATCCGGTGTGATGGCAGCGTCCTGTACCCTGTCGCCGATTTCCAGAATAGCGATAACCTCAAGGTTGGGAAGATCCACAATGCTGATGTTGTCGGACATAGTATTCGACAGAACGGCAACAGAACCATCGGGTGCTATTGCAGCCCTTCTGGTTCCGTCTCCCTCTATTTCAGAACCGCTTTGAACACCGCCTCTGTACGTAATCGAAGAGCCGCTGAAGCTGTAAAGATGAGCTCCTTCATAACTGTAGGGATCGTAACTGGCGGTTTCATTGGCTACCGGTGAAACACACCCGAAATACTGGGTGTTGCCCTGGGACTGCGCAACCATTGTCTCCGTAGCGAAATCGATTATGGAATACCTGTACTGCCCGCTTACCGCGAGAGTGTGGTCATTTGAAACTCCGATCCAGAACGCGGAGTAAGTACTCGAAAAGGTTTTAAATCCACCGGTCTGGAAATTTAGAAGTGTACTTGTATTGCCGCTGGTTGAAATGTAAGCCTTGGAACCATCCTGGTTAACAGCTATCTGTTTTGTCATGCCGGAAGTGTATCCGGTAACGGCAATTGAATTCTGAGGCATACCTGAAGGTAATTCAATTTGATACAATTCAACCGGATTGACAGTAGAAAGCGCGATAAGAAGTTCCCCGTCTCCGGAAACGGCAACGTTATCAATTTCAGGAAGAGCAAAGGTATGATCCGCGTTACCCGTTGAAGTATTGAAGAGGTAAAAATAGGTTTCTCCATCTCCGACAGCCAGATGTGTCCCTCCGGAAACAGGTTCAAAACCCGAGAACTTAACGCTGAAACGATTGGATTCACTCCCGAAGCCGTAACTGCTGAGCCATATCGGGAAATTTATTATTGTCAGTTCATGAGTCATGCCGGTCAGATCAATGACTTCGCAGAAATCATCCACATCGCAGGCAACAAAAGCGTGAGTGCCATCCTCGCTGATGCGTATAACCCAGGGCTGCCCACCGGTACCGAACGATCCCGCAACAGACCAGTCAGACAGAGAGTAAACATCAGCCCTGTCGGAAAAAGGAAACGCAACAACAGCGTAATCATCTGAACAGGCGATAGCTCCGGGAAAACCGTCAACAGAAAAAGTTGTGTCAACAGACATTGAAGACCAGTCAATAACGGAGATATTCGCGGTCAGGTAGTTACAGATAAGGATTTTCTGTCCGTCATTGCTGAAGGTGAGGTCCATGAGAAAGTCTCCCTCGGGAACATCCCCGGGATTGAGATGGGTAACAGTTTCTGCGAAACAGGTTGCTGACACCGGAAGTATCTGATCGGCTGTAACACCGCTGCCGGCATCCAGCTGTTCAAACCCGTCAGCAGGATTACCATACTCGGAAGAACCGCACAGAAGAAAAAGGCAGAATATGATACCGATCAAACTCAACATTAACACACCTCGCTTTAAGAGAAAAATTATTTTGTGGAGACATCTTCAGGAGGAGTTCATCTGCCAACCTCCTGAAGTCTTCTGCTTATATACCGGTTTCCCCCAATGCGGGAAACAACTGATTCCTTTGTGGAATATTGCTGACTATCATGTACAGGCTGGAAATGACCGTTCTTCCTATTCCGGTGTCTTGTTAGTATGCTAAACCTGTTAAAAAGGATCCCGCTCCATGAAACAGGTAAAAGGAAATGAGAAACAGAACATTGAAATACGCAATACTCGTTGTATCCGGAAGCATTGCTTTATTGGCTTCCAGTATTTCCGGCTGCCTTCCTGATCCCTACAGTGTAGGCGAACCGGATTCACTTTTCTCCGAATATGTTCTTGTCTGGGATCTTGTGGACAGGCACTACGCCTGCTTTTTTGCGAATGATGATGTGGACTGGGATCAGCTGTACCAGATGCTGAAACCCGAAGCCGAAAACCTCCAAAACAGGGATCAGCTCAATGATATCTGCCTTGAACTGATGAGCGCGATGACGGATCAGAACCTGATCCTTCGGTTCGGGACCAGGTTTGACAGCTGGAGCGAGGGTGATTTCATTAACTGGGACATAACTGTCTGGATGGATTACATGCAGGAATGGTTCCAGGTTTTCCACATGGAGCTTGAAAGCTACGGAGCAACAGTGATACATACAATCAACACTGATTCTATTGGATACGTATACATCTCCGATCTGGGTACTGAGTTCAGCATGGACGGTTTGTATGGGGCATCAACGGCGATTCAGGATTGCAGCGGTCTTATTTTTGATCTGCGCATGTGCGGCGGAAGCGGGTATGAAATCAATGCTCATTACGCTTCCGGAAAATTTGTTGCCAGTCGTGAACTGTGTTACTACAGGGTTTTCAGGGAAGGTCCCGGAAGATACGATATGGCCGAAAAACTTGAAGTATATTCGTACAAAAACGGCGCATGGCAGTTTAACGAACCGACAATTCTCCTTACCGGCAGGTTTACCCGGGGTGCGGCCGAGCAGCTGGTGCTGCTTCTCAGGTCTCAGGAGCATGTTACGGTAATCGGCGATACTACAGCCGGATTTGCAAATCCTGCCGTCTCATACAACCTTACTGAAGGCTGGACTGTTGAGATACCTTCCATGGTAACCTATTCCCTTGACAACACCC
>JAUVEU010000119.1 GCA_030594645.1 Candidatus Aegiribacteria sp. | reverse complement strand
AACAGGTAGAGCAGGATGCCGGGGATACTGGCTACTCAATCACCACGAATCTCTGAGTCGCCATGAACTCACCAGAGATCATTCGGCAGAAGTAGATCCCGGGTGAGAGTTCGTCAAGGAATACGCTGTGATATCCTGCAGAATACTCTTCCGTGGAAATCTGTTCGAGAAGCCTGCCGGATACATCGAAGATTGATAGTTCTACTGCTGAAACTTCAGGCAGACCGAACCTCACCGATGGAGCGTTGCAGGCAGGATTGGGATAGAAGGGAAGCAGTTCGAAGAAGTCAGATCCGGTATCTCCGAAAATACCCAGAGGATCCCAGGTAAGCATCACTTCGTCCAGTGAAGGCGTATTATCAGGATCAGAGGTCTCAAGAATTACCTTGTACTGAACGTACTGCTCCCCGTCAGTAAGAATACCCTCCAGGCTGCGGGGCACATAGAAGGTATCAGACCAGGGACCCATTGCACTGATATCTGGATCGTCGGATGACCTGAGCTGGAAGCTGATGGATGTTTCCAGAGGTTCAAGGGCTGACCAGTCAATAGTACCCCAGGCGGGGCTGCATTCTACATCAAGAACGCTCGATACCAGAGAGCCTTCAGAAGGATAACTCAAGATTTCCCACCAGGTTATATCGTCCCAACTCCTCCCAGCACCCAGAACATCCATGATGCCATCATCGTTTATGTCCTCAGAATAAACTGAATTTGCGCCGCCGAGGTTTGGGTCAACGAGGTGCGCTGCCCATGAAGTTCCCGAGCCGTTCAGATTTTCCCACCAGGTTATGTCTCTATCGGCCTGATAGTAACAAGCTCCGAGGATGTCCATATCACCATCGTTATCCAGGTCTTCCGAGTAAACGGAGTATGCGCCCCAGAAGTTCCCATCGACAATGTGCTTTACCCATGATGTGCCGCTGCCGTTGGCATTCTCCCACCAGCTTATGTCGTCGTTAATTCCGTCGCCGTTGGCAGCACCGAGAACATCCATGTCTCCGTCACCGTCGATATCCTCCGAGTAGACGCACCGGGGATCCTTGAAGTAATCCTCAACTGTGTGCGTAATCCATAAAGTCCCCGATCCTGTCACATTCTCCCACCAGGCGATCTTGTAATTAGATCCGCCAGCACCGAGGACATCCATATCACCATCACCGTCGATATCCTCCGAGTAAACGGAGGATGCGCCTAAGAAGCCAGCAGCAATGGTATGCTTGGTCCATGAAGTGCCTGATCCATTCACGTTCTCCCACCAAGTAATTTCATCGAGACTCAATGAAGCACCAAGCACATCCATATCGCCGTCACCATCGATATCCTCAGAGTAGACCGACTCAGCAAAACTGAAGTTCCCATCGACGGTATGCTCTATCCAGGATGTCCCCGTGCCGTCGACGTTCTCCCACCAAACTACTTCTTCTTTGTTACCACCAAGCACATCCATATCGCCGTCTCCATCTATGTCCTCCGAGTAGACAGACTCAGCATAAATGAAGGTACCATCTACGGTATGCTCGGTCCAGGATGTACCTGAGCCGTCCAGGTTCTCCCACCAGACAATCTCATGACCATCGTAGGCACTACCCAGGATATCCATATCACCATCACCATCTATGTCTTGCGAGTAGACGGAACTGGCTGCTTTGAAGTCATCATCCACGTTGTGACCAACTACATCATCGATCATTCCAAGTGCGATGTCTCCGGAACCGCTGTAGCATGCTATCCCGGAATCATAGTAGAACTCGATACCGAACTCGGTAACCGGTCCCCAGATACCTGCACCTCCAGACCAGTCGGTCTGAGTGGCGGAATCGGCATTTGCGACGGTGATGGAACTGATGATTAGAAAAGGCAGAATTATTTTGTACAAAAGATACCTCCTGTATCTTACATTCAATAATCATCGTTAGTCAATTGGATGTCAAATTATTCGAATACAAGAAACTGGAGACAACCTTTTCAGAGTACACTCTGATATGGTAAAGAACCGAGAAATTGAATACTGCCTGTCAGTCAATATTTTGAATAGTGAACAGGTGTTTACATCACGTAGAAACTTTACTATAATACCTTCGTGGTGAAACGGAGGTTATTTATGAAACCATTTGATTACGAAAATGAAATATGGGAGCTATCATCCGATAACTCGAAGGATGCTCATGCTGTAAGCGTATTCGGCACAAAGGGAAACAGGTTTTCAATACTCGTATTTCCAAAAGATACAGTTCCGGTTGATTACGCTGGAAAAGACGGAAACTGGATAATCAATCATTCCAACACTGAAAACTCAGCCATCCGGTTCACTCTTGAGTGGGTTGCTGATGCAACCGGCAGCGGATGCGTGATCTTATGCGGGAGGGAAGCTCAACAGCAGTTCAGCTCAACTGCCTGATTCAGAGAATACTCACCACTCGATCCCAAGACCGAACTGTACCGTGCGCCCCATCCCATATTAAACCTGTCAAGCTATAGTAATGCTTTATTTCTATGTACATGCTCTGAATATTGAACTCGGTAGACTTCATTGCCGTATTGGCATATTTTTCATCTTATATGTTGTTCAGTGAAACCAGACGGGGGATATCCAAATCAAAGACCGCATGATGGATTCTGAAGGATTGACCGTATTCTTTCCAGCCTATAATGAAGAAGAAAATGTTCAGTTCATGATTGAATCGGCGAAGGGTGTGCTTGAGAGGCTTTGCGAGCGATGGGAAATTATACTTGTTGATGACGGATCGACTGACCGAACCGCTGAAATCGCAGAGAGTATCATGCTGGCAGATTCAAGGGTCAGAATTGTCAGGCATGGCCGCAATCTTGGATTTGGAAGCGCCATCCGCACAGGCATCGCTCATTCACGAATGCCATGGATATTCTATACTGACTGCGACGGTCAGTTCGATCTTAATGAACTCGATAAAGTACTTGATCTTCGGGATAAGGCGGATATCGTCTCCGCTTACAGACACAGGAGAAAAGACCCATGGATGCGTCTTCTATATTCAATTGCCTACGGAGCTGTGACATCTGTACTATTTGCAGGTGGATTCAAGGACACTGACGCGTCTTTCAAACTTTTCAGAAGAAGCATATTTGATGTAATTAAACCCGAGTCGACATCCGGGGTGGTGGATTTTGAGATACTTCTTCTTGCTGAGAAAAAGGGGTTTTCTGTGGTGCAGATTCCTGTATCTCATTATCCGAGACGAGCAGGTCAGGTATCGTTTGAGACAGTCAGAAACGGACTATTCACCTGGGTAAAGGTATCAGCGATTACCGAGATGTTCGCGCAGCTTCTGAAACTGAGAATGCGGATATGGAGTGGGGATGTCTGACGAGAGAGAAGACGCCCTTCTTGTCACTCCGATTCCACCTGTAGAGTCAGGGCTGGCCACATACGCGATGAGAGTGCTTCAGAATACCATGGATTTCGTAAACTGGACGGTGGCTTACCCCGAAGGGGGAGACCCTGATACGCTTCCATCAGGCATTCTAAGTATTAGGATCGATCGTATTTCCGATATGAATGTAATTCCCAGGATAAGAATATTCCAGCTGGGTAACTCCATACACTGTTTTCCAGTAGTTCAGACTCTCTACAGATATGGGGGAACGGCGCTATTTCATGAAATAGTACTGCATCATATGCTTAGATTCTGCTATTATAAGAATGATCAGCTGGAGGAGTACAGAAGGGAACTCAGGTTCTGTTACGGCCCGAATGCAGAAAAAATCGAAAAAGAGCTGTCAATAGAGTCAATATCGATAAAGGAATATGATATCCTTCTGAAGAAGTATCCTCTAATCGGAAGGGTTCTCCATGCGTCCAGTTCTGCCGCATGCCTTTCTACATATGCTGAATCGGTTATAGAAAACGCTTTCCGCCAGGGAAGAACATGTTCTATAGGGCATCCTTTAAGTCCACTTGCTGAAATTGAAGTGTTTGAGAAGCCATTTGATACCTGCATTGGACTTCTTGGCTCTAACCATCCTGGAAGAAATCTTCCTGAAGTTCTGGAAGCTGTGGAACTGTTCCGAAGAGAAATTCCTGAAGCGGGGCTCCTTCTTATTGGGGGAGGGTACCCTGAAAATATTCCTGAATGGGCAGTCAATTGCGGAAGATTGCCGGAGAGTGAATACCAGGGATGGATAAGGACACTGGACTACGCGGTTGACATGAGATATCCAACCTGCGGAGAAACATCCGGTAGTTTGCTTGAAGCTATGAGAGCGGGAGTGCCATCAATTGTAACCGCAACCGGAACATTCATTAACATACCTTCCGATGCGGTATTACGAGTACCATGCGATAATATGGTTCAGGGTCTTTCGCAGTCACTGAGCTACCTGCATGCAAGACCTGAATTAAGAAAAGCAATGTCCGCTAATTCAATATCATATGCGGAAGATACCGGTTCGATCGAAAGACTGCGAAGCGACTGGAAAAGAATTATCAGTATGGCATCTGAATCAGTATCAGAGAACATAATAACGGCATCAAACAGTTATTCCTTTTCACCGGCATGGCATCAAACTCCACCGGGGTTCACTATGGATATATCCACAGAAGCAGTATCGTGGAAGTATTCGGGAGATGTTCTGCTTGAAGGCCCGCAGAATTCACGTGAAGCAGAGATTACGGTTTGCGGAACAGGGAGTATTAACGGGAAACAATTGCCAATCGAACCAGGTGTTATGTCCGTAAAAGGGAAGAAATTGAGCTTAACAGGTGAGGGAAGGGTATACAGTGTTCTCTGGAAATAGTGTTACAGATGGGCATTCAATAAAGAGGTACGTGTTTCCGGCCATGCTTGTATTTTCACTGTTTCTCCTTCTCCTGCCTTACGGGAAGATATTCCTGTCACATGAGCAGAGGATTATCAGTGAAGTAATGCCTGATCATACTGTTCGAAGCGATTCCGATGTCTACGATCAGGCATGGCATTTCTGGTGGGTTTCATATGCGCTCGATAACGGCGAAGATCCCCGCTACTGCAATATGATCTATCCTCCCGATGGAGTATCACTTGTATTCCATCATATTGGATGGTTCGATACCTATGTATTTGCTCTTGCAGGGATAAGCAGCGGTAATCCCGCTCTTTCATACAACCTGTCATTGATGTTCGGTACTCTCCTTACGGCTATTTTCGGCTGGTATCTTGCAAGATCTTGGGGTGCTGACAAATACGGAGCGCTGTTTACCGCGCTTGCACTGGCATGGCTCCCTTCACGGACAGCTCATCTGCTGCAGCATTACCAGCTTGCGAACTGCTGGGCTCTGATTGCAGCACTGTGGCTTTGCAGGGAGTATCTTTCGAAAAGATACCGGAGATACTACGCCGGATTCGCCCTTGCTATGCTTGCAGCGGCATTTGAAAGCCCTTTTCTTGCGATGTTTGCGGCAATAGGAGTGTTCGCGACAGCATTCATCATTCGTGCGAGCTGGAAAAGAACAGTGATGCTTACTCTGGTGGTGATAATAGTGATGATAGTAAGCGCAACGTTTATTATCAAAGCACCAGGAGATGCCGGATCCCCGGAAATGGACTGGAGAGAGGCTATTTACTGGTCAGCTGAGCCTCAGTCCTTTATCCTTCCATCTCCATTCGGTATGGTGGGCGAGCTTACAGGCATGCCGCACAGGTTATCATGGATGGCTAACACTTTTGAAGGTGTTGTTACTCCTGGTCTTATCTTATTGATATGCTTCATTTTCATTGTCTGGAAGAAAAAAGAGTGGAGATTAGCATTAATAGTGCTATCTCTATTCATTTTAAGTCTGGGTCCTGAACTCCGTATTCTTGGCAGACCTCTTGGAATTCCTTTACCGTTTCGACTTCTTCAGAGTGTTCCTGTTCTCAACGGGTTGAGATCACCTTCCCGGTTTGCCATTCTTGGAGGTATTCTCGTTGCAGCAGGGGGAGGAATGGCTGTAACGATGATGAATAAACGATTTAAAAACCTCGTATTTTTTCTTTTTCTGTCTGAAATGGCTGTTCAGGCATTTCCATCCGTCTCAGCTGATATTCCCGGAATATGCTACGACATATCCCCTGATCGTACAGTTCTCGAGATTCCATGCGATGATAACGTTAGAAGATATGCCTATTTCCAGACGGCTTCGGCATATTTGCGTCAATACGCTTTTCTTGTGCGATATCCTGAAACGCTTGAAAGAGTGCCGGAATTTCCTGAAATGTCCGGCAGCGTAGATCTTGTACTTTATCACAGATGGCTTTTTGAAGATGATGTTAAAGCACATTATGACAGTCTCTATACTCAGTATTTCCCAG
>JAUVEU010000086.1 GCA_030594645.1 Candidatus Aegiribacteria sp. | reverse complement strand
GACATCAAGCAGGACAAGATCCTTCCTTTGACCCGTTACGACAGAACCGGCTATGGCTGCACCCATAGCAACAACTTCATCAGGATTCACGCTGTGAACAGGTTCCTGCTCAAACGATTCCCGTACAATCTGTCTTACAAGAGGAATTCTTGTCGAACCCCCGACAAGAACTACAACTTCCAGATCATCAGGAGAAAGGCCGGCATCCTTCAAAACCTGTTTGCATAAAGGTCTGGTGGTTTCTACGAGATCTTTTATAAGACCCTCGAACAAACCCCTGGTTATCGACATTTCCAGATGAACCGGACCGGATTCACTCGAAGCTATGAAAGGCAGGTTCACTGACGTTTCAAGTGCAGCTGACAGTTCGCATTTTGCCCGCTCCGCGGCTTCTCGAACTCGCTGAGGAGCGACAGGATCATTATGAAGATCAATACCTTTCTCGCGTTTGAATTCGCTCATGATCCATTCAACAAGTCGAGCATCGAAATCGTCACCGCCAAGTTGAGTATTACCTGTGGTTGCCTTAACTTCAAATATGCCGTTAACTACCTGAAGGATACTGATATCGAAAGTTCCTCCGCCGAAATCGAAAACAGCTATTTTCTTGCGTTCTACTGCGTCAGTGAACGCGAGGGCAGCGGCTGTGGGCTCGTTCAATACCCGCTTTACATTTAAACCGGCAATTGTACAGGCAGCTTTTGTCGCTTTTCTTTGAATTTCATTGAAATGAGCCGGGACTGTGACAACGACATCCGTGACTTCATCTCCAAGATATTCCTCAGCTCGATATTTCATTTTCTGAAGAATCATGGATGATATTTCCTGTGGAGTGTACATTTTACCGTCACTGATTTTTATGGCCGCATCACCTTGTTCATTAGGGACTATATCATAGGATACATTGAAGGTTTCCGTAGACAGTTCGTCATACTTCCTTCCCATAAGCCTTTTAACACTTGTTATTGTATCCTTGGGATTGGTGATTGCCTGCCTTTTGGCGACAATTCCAACAAGCCTGTCTCCCGCCGGCGTGAATGCGACAACTGAAGGCATAACCCTTGGTCCTTCACCGGTTTGTATTACAACCGCGTTTCCACCTTCGTATATTGCCATACAGGAATTTGTCGTTCCCAGGTCAATACCAATTGTGCTTCCCAAAAATGCCTCCTTACACAGAACTCCCGCTCACGATGCCTGTTTTTCTGATAATTTTGATCAGAATTCACATCCGGTAATATTCGTTATCGTACTTGATGAGACAAGTTCTCTCTTTTTTAATTGACATGGTTAGTGTACCCTACTCAAAGAAACATGTCAACTCCATCAAGCATATTTCTCACAGTCTTTTCACATGGAGGTGAAATGACACCTTTCTCGCAGATAATTGCGGTTATCGCGGCTGCAGGAGTGACATCAAATGCAGGATTCCAGTATCCCGCACCTTCCGGAAGCAGCTGCCGTTCCCCATATGATGAAAGCTCAACTCTGCTTCTCTGTTCAATAATGATTTCCGAACCTGTATTCGTTGAAAGATCAAAGGTCGAAAGAGGAGCAACTACATAGAACGGAACACCATGCTTCAAAGCTGCAAGTGCCAGCGGGTATGTGCCTATCTTGTTCGCGATGTCTCCATTCGCGGCAACACGGTCACTCCCGACTATCACCGCGTCAATCCTGCCGTCCCGGATAAGTGAAGCAGCAGCGGAATCCGGAAGAACATCAACGGGAATCCCGGCACGAATCAGTTCCCATGATGTCAGTCTTGATCCCTGTAGAAGAGGTCGTGTCTCGTCAGCGTAGACCTTCCTGATGAGACCGCGGTCCCACGCTTCATAAATGACTGCAAGTGCGGTGCCAAGCCCGGCTGTTGCCAGTCCGCCCGCATTGCAATGAGTTAATACTGTTGAATCAGGTTTCAGGAGTTCAGCTCCAAGCCGCCCCATACTCCGGCTTGCGTCCAGATCTTGTGCAAGGAGATCATCAGCCGATTCAAGAAGAGCCTTGATTGCGTCTTCCCTGTTTCCTGTTTTTCGGAAAACCTCCCGTTGTATCTCAATACAGTGGAATAGATTCACAGCGGTAGGCCTGGTTCCTGACAGTTTATCAAGTTTCGCCTGAAATCCCTCTATGAAATCTGGACCGGAATCCGTGGTTATCGCTGCAAGCACTGCCCCGTAAGCCGCGGCTATTCCTATTGCGGGGGCTCCTCTGACCGCGAGAGTTCTGATAGCTCCCGCAAGGGAATTTACATCCCTGCAGTCAATATACACTTCATTGCAGGGCAGTTCACGCTGATCAAGCAGCCGAAGCGAATCACCCTTCCACTTGAGCGTAGGTAATGGATCCATGTCAGTTTTTCCCTGAAAGTATCCTCAGGCAGATCGATAGTATTGAAGCCGGTTCTATCATCCTGCCCACTCCCATACTTCCGCACGCAAGATGCCCCGATTCGGGACCTGCGAAAGTAATGCCGCGATCTCTCAGTTTCGATACATTCTCAACTGTAGCGGGGTTCGCCCACATTCTGCTGTTCATTGAGGGAGCCATTACGACCGGCGCCTCATTCGCCAGGAAAACTGAGGTGAGAAGATCATCAGCGATACCATTTGCGGTTTTAGCGATATAATCCGCCGTAGAAGGTGCCACAATCAGAAGTGAGCATTCATTGGTAAGAGATATATGCGGAACAGGATCACCCGGCTGATCGGTAAAAAGAGAGCTGAATACAGGTCTTCCCGTAACACATGCAAGCTGTGTATCCGAGACAAATCTCAATGCGTTCATTGAAAGAATTCCGTCAACTTCGAAACCCTCCTTCCGCAGCAGAGAGGCCAGAGCAACTCCTTTGAAAGCAGCCGCACTCGCTGTGATCCCGAGTAGTATCCTTTTATTCATTTTCTGCCCTTTCACCTATACGGTCAATTCCCACAAGAGTAAGCTCAGGATATATTCTGAAATTATTCCTGCATTTCCCCGCAATTCCAGGTGCCCATCCTCCTGTTGCCCATAATTCCGGAGTACCCTCAACCGTACTCTTAAGGTTATCAACAATGTAATCCGCAGCACCAACAGCTCCCAGAAGAACCCCGGAACAGACAGCCTCGGATGTGCTTTGACCAAGCGGTGATTCAGGAAACTCAAGATCAACCGGATTGAGCTTCTCAGCCTTCTTGAAAAGCTCTCCAGCTGCAGTACCAACTCCTGGTGCTATAGCTCCGCCAAGATAGGTGCCGTCTCCGTTGATTACATCGAATGTCGTGGCAGTACCGAAATCCGCAATTATTGCGGGTGGCGACCCCAGCGCTATAACTCCAGCCGCGTTGGCAAGTCTGTCAGCGCCAATTTCATGAGGAAATCTGTAATCTATCGCTATTCCGGATGAATACTGAGTTACTTCAATAGATTCAACTCCAATATACCGCTTCGACAGAATACGGACGGAATGTCTCACCTGTGGAACCACACAGGCAAAAGCTACTCTATCAGGCAGATCGCAGTCATTCGCCCTGAGAAGTGATCTCAGAATGACCCAGAGGTCATCTGCTGTCCAGTGTGTGGTTGTTATTCTCCACTGGATATCAAGAGTTCGATCTGTAAACACACCAACCGATGTCCGGGTATTTCCTATATCAAGTACCAGCCTTTTCATTTAGTCTCCCAATCAAATCCAATATCCGAAGACTCCGCTGAATGAGTCAGAGCTCCGGAGGATATTCCATCGACTCCTGTTTCGGCGATTTCGCGAATGTTCTTCAATGTAATTCCTCCTGATGCCTCAAGATAGCAACCGCTTCCGGATGCAGTTCTTACTGCTTCGCTGAGCATCCGGGGTTTCATGTTGTCCAGAAGGATTCTTTCCGGTCTTTCGAGAAGCACGCACTTGAGCTGATTCAGCGAATCAACTTCAACCTCGACCGGCAGACCTTTTTCGCGCAGTTTCATAATTACGGTGTGAAGATTTCCTGCGCCTCCGGCAACAGAAATATGATTATCCTTGATCATTGCCAGCTCCGACAGGTCAAATCGATGATTGACGCCTCCTCCAACTCTTACAGCGTATTTCTCGAGTGCTCTGAGACATGGGGTAGTCTTCCTTGTGTCAAGAATCTCTACTCCGGTTCCCTGAACCGCATGAACATACTTCGACGTAAGTGTAGCAATCCCTGAAAGATGGGAGAGCAGGTTCAGGGCAACTCTCTCCCCTCTCAGAAGAAACTCCGCAGGACCCCTCAGGTGTCCCAGAGATTCCCCGGGGGAGGCAGATGATCCATCCTTGAGATACTGCACACATTCAATCGGACGGCATCGAAACATGGAAGCAATTGAGTCAAAAACCTGATCAACCAGAAACCAGCCTGCCACAATTAGATCTTCGCGAGGGACAACCATGCATGTCTGCAGCAGGTTATTTCTGTCATATTCCAGAGCATCTGTTGTAACATCATTCTTTACAGCATCTTCCAGAAGTGCATTTCGTACAATGAATTCACCGACTGAAACGTGATCTGACCAGTCTACTGATTCGGTCATTTCTCCTCCAGAATATCGGACGGTCCATATACAAGCTCACCGTTGTGAATGGTGGCCATAATTTCAATTTTATCCCATGCGGTCCTGAAAGGATTATCGGACAGTACAGTCATATCAGCTTTTCTTCCCACGCCAAGGCGCAGGGAAAGGTCATCAAACCCGCATATTGATGCTGCTCCAAGAGTATAAGCATCAAGAGCTTTGTCAATGTCAAGTCTGAATTCATCGGAAGGATGATCCGTTGCTCCCTGAAGGCCTCTGAGAGGGCCGAACGGCATGCCGTCGCTGCTGAAACCAAGAGAGAACCCCGATCGTTCAAGAAGTCCGAACGGATTCAGTTTCACAGCTCGTTCTCTACCGAGATTTTTCTCGTACAGTCCTCCCCGCTGCTGCCACCTCTTCACAAAATTCGGCTGCATTATGAATGAGTACATGGATGGATCCCAGTTTCCCGGCCATGCTGGAAGAAGTTCCTCCGCGTGTTCCACCCTTATCTCCGGAATTACGTTCGGTCCGGTTTTCTCAAAATAAAGCTTACCCGCTCTGTCGATCTGATTCAGTGCTCTCGCACCTATTGCATGAAAGGAAGGTGTAAGTCCGAGCCTGTCTGAAAGCAGAAGACAGTTAAGTACCTGATCATCATTCATAATCGGATTCATGAGCGTTCCATCAAGATATGTACCGCTCACGGCAGCTGTCTTTGCCCCGATTGATCCATCAAGAAAAAACTTCAGTCCACGCAAACGGGAAAGGTCAATTGATTCGTCTCTCAGAGCTTTCTCAAGGAGTGGAACGTCATCTCCGAATACAGAAACTGACATCCTCACAGAGGGATTGTTCATGGCAAGAGCCTCTATCGAGAATAAGTGTTCAAAACTGTAAACAGCAGTGACGCCTGATGAATAGCAAAGCTCCTCAGCAAGGAGGGCTGCCTTTCTGAGAATGTGTGGTTCAGGCTGGTACAGATTCTCAAAACCAACAATAATCCCTTCACGGATAATACCTGAACTCCAGTCAACACCCTCGCAGCCCGGAGGCAGCATCTTCAACATTGCCGTATTTACAAGAGCCTTATGACAGCAGACCCTTCTGATGAAAACCGGCCGCTCTCCAGTTACAGCGTCGAGTTCCGCAAGTGAAGGAAGTCTGGAATCCGGCCAAAGGCTTTCATCAAAATTACACCCTCTGAGAATTCCTCCGGTCTTTTCATCCTCTACCTCGGAAGCAAGCATTTCCAGAAAATCACCGGAAGATCCGGCAGATTCCAGATCAAGGTAAAGTTTCTGAAGTCCCGACCATGTGAAGTGACAGTGAGCGTCAACAAATGCGGGGGCTATGAACAGGTTCGATTCTGATTCGGGAGCAGGAGAAATACCGGTTATCCTCCCTTCGGAAAACTCGATCAGGGATGCGGGAAGAAGCTGGTCATTCGGTCCCGTCCAGGCCGCACCGCAGGCTATGGAACTCATTATTCCCGATCTCTGAGATGATGAAACATCAGATTAAGGACTTCTGCCTCAACTTCAAAACTGAAGAATGTACAGTTTCCCCGCCGCTCCACAGCAGTTACTCTGCCCCGGATCTCTGCTGTAACAGGACCCCCAGGCGGAACGGGACCTTCAGCGATTTCCCTGTGTTGTCCTTGCCCTGGTATTGATATCTCTCTGGCTTCGATCTCAGTTAATTCACCTCTATGCCTGAACCATCTGGTCAAAATTATATAAGTTCCCTCACTGACGGATGAAGATGAAGGGAATCTTACATCCACAGTAACTGGAGGGCTGTCATCCCTTTTTGTACTGTCAAAGAATACCGCCCTGTTCCTCCCCTCTCTTTTCGCGACATATAGAGCCTGGTCAGCAGCAACAAGAAGTTCACTGCCGGCAACATCCGGATAATTGCTGACTCCAAGAGAGACTGTCACTGCAAGTGGTACTTCTGAGGATTCCGGGGAAGTTCCATCGGCTGATTCGAGCGGGTTCCTGAATATGAGTTCGCGAATGTGCTCCGCGGTCGCCATAGCTTCATCATTGGATGTGTTCGGGAGTAGAATTGTTATCTCTTCGCCACCATATCTGTAGGCTTCTCCACGGTACTTGACGGTTTTTCTGATAATGCCGCATACATGTCTGAGAACTCGATCTCCGGTGTCATGCCCCCATCGATCATTAAAATCCTTGAAATGATCAATATCAATCATTATTACCGACAGCGGCATGGCCTCTTTTCCCATCAAACGAAGCATCAGAGGAAGATTGTGATCAAGAGCATTTCTTGGTGGAATTCCGGTAACAGAGTCAAGTTCTCCAGTCCAGTCAAGTTCTCCAGTCCATGGAAATTTCAACTCCGTTTCCTTTTCGGTAATTTCCGCCATCGAGTAAACCTCCCTGAATGCTTTCATGAATAATAATACGATATCATATGAGAAACAGCAGAGACAATTGACGCGAGCATCTTCACCTGACAGACTATAATGTATGTATTCATCTATCGGAAGGATAAATTGAGAAGAGAATTCTTTGTCCGGTTGATACTCATTTCATTGTTATGTGCTGCTGTTGCCTGCGGATGGTCATCGAAACAAAAAGAGGTTTTGAATACCTTCAATTCGACAATTCAATGTTTCGAGAATGAAGACTGGGACAGCGCGGCTGATATGGTGAGTTCCTCTACAATGGATTTCCTTGACACGATTGCTTTGAACCTGGCACAGCAGGGCTTAACTGAATACACTTCCGGATCTGACCTACTTTCCGTAATGCATAATGAATACATTGACTTCGATGGAGATGTAACTATTGTTTTCGTGCAGGGAAGCAAAGCAACCGTCACAGTTTCATCAATGGAGTATTCCATGCTTCTGGAGGATGGAATCTGGAAGTTGGAACTTGAACAGTTATGCAGAAATGGTCTGGATAAGGCTTTTGAGGGATCTTACATCCAATTTGCAGCACCTGTGGGTATTTTGTAGTTCCCAATTCATGTTTATTAAGGAATATTCATGACTGATACCGTACCGGTTCGGAAAACCGGAAAATATGACAGGAGGAAATACCGGATGAGGAAAGCAGCAGTTCTGCTGGGAATTTTCGCGCTCGTAATGATTGCGGGTTGCGGTCAGCAGGAACAGGAAACGGAAGTTCAGGCTCCGGATCAGGAAACATTACCGGAGATTACAATTACTAATGGACTTGAAGCATGGAATATCTATTCCATACTGATCGACCCTTCGGATTCTCCATGGGGTGAAGATAGACTCGGTGAGGATGAAATACTCACTCCGGGTGAATCATTCACACTTGAAATTACCGAAGGCTCATGGGATATAATGGTTACAGATGAAGACCTCGACACTTACACTCTCTTGCAGGTAGAAATAGGACCTGAAGGTTTCGTCTGGAATGTAACCCTTGAAGATATTGACACCGGATGGGATGAAGAGGAATACACTGAGCCGCTTGCTCTCAATTCAGGAGAGGGAAGCTCACCTGTTGCAATAACCAATAATCTTGGTGGCTGGGATATCTATTTCGTCTACGTTGACCCATCGGAAAGTGATACATGGGGCGATGACTGTCTCGGTATCGAGATCCTTGCACAGGATGATGAAATAACAGTATGGGTTGATCCTGGAACATACGACCTCCGCGTTGAGGATGAAGACGGCGACACATACACCCTCTGGGATGTTGAGGTCGATGTCGACGGATATTTCTGGTCTGTCACCCTTGAGGACATTGACTAAAAAGAAATAAGTAAAAAAAAGTAGCCCGTGGAATGCGAAAGCACTCCACGGGTTCTTTCTTAATCACACTCTTCTATTTGGAGTAGAACTCCACAACCATTCTTTCATCAACTTCCAGCGGCACATCTTCCCTTGACGGAAGTATCTTCATGATGATTTTTCTGGCGGCAGGATCAACATCCATGAACGCGGGAATACCGATTCCAGCTCCCTCTGTTATGTTAGTTTCTACTACTTTGAGTTTCTTGCTTTTCTCCTTGAGAGAAACAACATCTCCGACCTTCACTGAGAATGAAGGGATATCAACTTTTCTACCGTTCACAGTAACATGACCGTGTGCAACAAGCTGACGCGCAGAGGGTATTGATCTCACAAAACCGGATCTGGCTACGACATTGTCCAGCCTTCGCTCGATGAGCTGAAGCAGATTATGACCTGTCTCACCCTTCATTGTCGCTGCTTTTGCGAAATACCTGCGCAGCTGTTTCTCGGAAAGACCGTAATTGAATCTAATTTTCTGTTTCTCGATCAACTGAAGCCTGTAAGTGGATTCACGCCTTCTGTGCCATCTTCCACCATGTTCCCCGGGGGGATTCTGATTAGTGGGTTCCTTACGCGTAAGTCCTGGCAGTGGCCCCAGGGATCTGATTTTGCGGAGTTTCGGACCGCGGTATCTTGACATTGAGTAACCTCCGTGTCTCTGCGCCTCACGATTTCCATCGCGGCATGATAATCTCACCGGCACTCACCGGTGAACTGTGCTTTGACAGCCATTACCAATACTATGACGCAATTTGTAATAACGCTGAAATCTAGTGCAGCAGTCTATGATACGTCAAGGAGTCAAGGATAAAATAACAGTGTCCGTTTTGCATTGTCTCCTGCCCATGTAACGGAGTGGGTGCTGTTTCCTGAGTTCGCTACTGCCGCTGCAGGACGTCAGCCATCCTCATTCCTTATTGGCTTGAGTGGGAGTTGCGCACCATGCCAGACAGCAACAATCCATATTGTCTTGCCCTTTACTCGATAAAAGAAGCGGTAGGGTGTGACAACCAACTCGCGTTGCGGAAGATCTGGAAACTCAGGAATAATCCTGCCGGACTCAGGAAAGTCAATCAATCTGCGAAGCGCCTGCTCAGCCTTCGCCCGGAAACGCTTTGCTTCGCATGGATTATCCCGCTGGATGTATGAGATACCTGACAGAAACTGAGTCCGAGCTGTCGGAGTGAACCTTATCCTCACTGCTTGCCTTTGATTATTCGATCTGCTTCTTCCATCACGCTGTCAAGGCTGTAACCCTCACCGGCAGCGATCTCCTTATCGCCATTGGCAAGAATCATCAGGATCTGATGATCGCGTTCTGACTTTTCATAAGCCTCAACGCTCATCATCACTGCTGCCGGCCTGCCTCGCTGGGTAATAACCAGAGGCTCCCCTGATTTACGAACCTTATGCAAAATGGATGCTGCGTCCTGGCGAAGATCGGTAATCGGAATGATTGACGGTATTTTCATAGATAGAATACAACCTCCTTCCGTACTTTTAAATATACGTCCAAGCAACCGTTTAGGCAACCTCTTGCAAGATTGATGCTTCGCAGCTCTCAGGGTCTTCCGGTTTCGCAAAAACTGTTGGAGGGTCGTCAAAATCAAAACCTGAATGTGGACCCTCATCTACTAGGCACCAGTCCCCGTATCCAATCCGGCATTTTTCATATGTGCCGTTCTCAAACATCGGCCAGGAC
>JAUVEU010000057.1 GCA_030594645.1 Candidatus Aegiribacteria sp. | reverse complement strand
ACTGCGGAAAAAACTCAATATATCATATTGACGAATACAACATCGCTGTATTCTGTGATGACATTTGGCCGGGGCATAACGAATGATGGCAAGTTTCTCGGGAGAATGACCGGTGTTCTGGGCGAGTTCCTCCGGGACGATGGATTTAATTTCATATGGGAAAGACTCATCTCACCTGATATCACCAGTGTTCGCTTTTCAAAGAGCTACAATCGCGTCGTTACCGGTTCCATAAATGAAATAGTACGATGTGCGAAGTATCTGCTTATCATTCGGGAAATGTCTCCATTCGAGGTTTCCAATGATCTGAACGAAATGCCCATGTCGATGATAGAGCATGTATTTCCCAGAGATGAATTCAGATCGCAGACATTGTAAGGAATATTGTTGAATCGTTCTGGAATCCTGAATTGGTGTTTGCATAGAATATGTATGTGCATTGAGTTCATTCCAGAGAAAGCGTCATTATGGAAATAGTCGAAATACTGAATGAACAGTAGTAAAAAAAGGCGATTCCGGAGAAGGAAAGGGGATTGGTATGACTGAGCATATCATTCAAGATACTATGGAGAGCGGGAAAATCATCGGTGGAGGTGAAACAGGGTACTGAGCCCGGATATGTGTTCCGAATTGAGTCGGAATCTGTTGATGGTTTCTTTGACGCGGAGGAGAAGCTGCTGAAGAAGATCAAAAGAGGATTGAACCGGAGATATCTGAAAAAGAGTGGTGGAAGGTGGCGGATCGGCGCGAAAGATATGCTTCGAGGCAGGATTGATTGGAATGATGACTTCTCCGATACTGAATTCGACAGGATGTTTTTCATAGATGGCAAGAGGATTACAATAGAGGAATTTGTTATGATGCTTGAGCCGCTGGAAGGGTTTCATTTCCATCTGCGGATTCTCAGCGCCTACGATGATAAAGCATGATGTTCCAGGATTCCACCATTCAGAAAGAGTAATTCAGGCTGCAGGATATGAAACGGAGGTAACCATGGATTTCAATGATGATAAGCACCTGGATGTCTGCCAGAATATCGAAGCAGGATTGCGCGTGCAATATGAGTTACATCCTGAACTGACAGACAAAAAGTGTGTATTTGCCCTGGACAGCGCGAAAGTCGCGATCAAGAAGGAGTTTGGTTACGCTAAAAATGAAGAAGTAATAGTCCTGGATTACACGCAGGGAATAATAGACTGGTGTGTCGCTGTTGGTCTTGAAAGAATTGAAAAAGTAAATAACCTTACGCTGAAAGAATATATCGCAAGAATTGAGAAAATCCGTAAATCCGTAGAACTGCATTCAAGCCTCGGCGGCCCCAGAGAGTATTACGAGTTTATACAGCGGTACGTATGAACCATGCAGAACATAATTGGCGAAGCCTTGCGGATCATGGTGGAGTACTGTGAAGACTGAAGTGACAAGAGGGAACACGAATTAATTGAAATATCATTACCTATCGACTACAGTGAATTACTGAAGATTGGTGTCACTGTAGCCGATCAGAGAAATAATTATGGGAAGATCAAAAACAATATATCAGGAGAAATCCTGCATCTATGCAAAATACTGTCATCCAAAATCGGATGAATTCCTGGAATACGATACAACTCTCCAAATTAAAGACTCAGGCAAACAGCCAATAGTGATAGAAATGAAATATTCAACTTACCCTACATCTTTTGCACCAATGCCGCCGGAAGAACACATTATCAGGGCTAAAGATATTACAGAGTTAGTGTTAAAGCTAAACAGGTGGTTTAGTAAATATGGCTATAAAATGTACTAATGAATACCTTGTATATTGAGTATACAAGGTTGCTGAAGAGCGTTCCGACAGTATCTATTCAGGAGTATTCCCTTCATGTAGGGATGAAACCTCAGTCAGTACATTTTCCGGAGAAAACTGGCCGGTGATTCCGGAGTTATCTGGCCACTACTGTGGCTGTCTACTCTATTATCCCTTGCTTGAGTCTTGTCTGCAAACCTGAAAAATGCTGGACTGGAGATAATTGTTGTATTGCACAATTCAAGAAAATCTTGACAATCCCTGAAGATAGTGCTAGTATGCTCATGGAAATGTTGAATAGGGGGACGAGTAGTGAGTAATCATCCAATTGATAACAAAGCCATTGGTGATCGAGTTCGAAATCTGCGAAATACATGGTCACTTACTCAAAAGCAGCTTGCTGAAGTTCTGCATATTCGTAATGCACAGACAGTTTCTGAAATTGAAAATGGATCCAGAGCTTTGAGAGCATATGAGCTGGCGGTATTGGCTGAGTATTTTCATCTTGATATTAAAGAATTGCTGATTTGTAGGGAGAAACCTGCTGTAACTGTTCAATGGCGATCGTCAGTGGATAACACACTTGTGGCTCAGGAGGAGGCTCAGTTTCTGGAGAGATGTCGTAATTACACCTATATTGAGAGCTTAACTAACTCGATATCAACGGACGGAGTTCCACAAAAGCCAGACTTTAATCCAACATCAACGAAATATGAGACTGTATCCGAATGGGCACTGCATATAAGGAACGCTCTGAATCTGGGTGATACTCCCGCGCTGTCTCTACATGAAACACTTGCTCGAGATTGGGGAGTCAAGATTTTCCGGGATAATCTTGATTGTGGATCAGCAGCATGTGTGAAGGACGGTTTCGGAGCAGGAGTACTGCTTAATGCAAAGGAACCACACTGGAGGCAGAACTTCAGCCTTGGACATGAGTTGTTTCACCTGATAACCTGGAGTGTATCCTCGATAATTGATTCCCTTCCAGAGAAAGCTAGAAAACGTAACGAGACACTCGCGGAGATATTCTCAAGTAGTCTTCTTATGCCCGAAGAATCTCTAAGAATTGAATTCAATCGGCTTATAGACGATAGTAAGATCCGATGGTACGATCTGATGATGCTGGCGAGACGATACAGTGTCAGTACGATAGCGCTTCTCTGGAGACTCGCAAACCTGGGACTGATGAATAAAACCGTACCTGAGCATTTCAAATCTTCAGTTGAACTAAGAAGTATAGATAATGATCTTGATAGAGATGGTGATCTGAAATCAAAGGCTCTACCTCCAAGATATATCGCTCTTGCATATAAAGCTTATAACGATGGTGAAATATCAATAGGAAAACTTGCTCACCTTCTTGAAACAAACATTGGCGAACTCGATATTATGCTTGCCGATTATGGAATAGATCTGAATTCAGATGTCTACGAAACCACTCTTAGTACTTCTTGATGCGGATGTCATCATTGAGCTTCACAAGGTTGGGGCCTGGGAGGGGCTTCTGACAGCGTACGATGTGAAAGTATCAGAGATCATCGCGAGACAGGAAGTTCAGTTCTATTACGACAGTACCGGAAAACGGGTCTATACAAACCTTAAGGCAGATGAAAAAGCGGGCAGGATTCAAATCTTTAGCTCAACTGCAGTTGAAATAAGCGATACATTGGACATTTTCGATCAGAAGATGCGCGATGGTCTTCATACCGGAGAGATTGAAGCTATCACGATTCTTCGAACCTCGAGCGAGTCCAAAGAGCTTCATTTCTGTTCCGGTGATAAGAAAGCATGCGAGGCTATAGGATTGCTCGGTTTGTCTGAATATGGTATTTCACTTGAAATGCTCTTGAGAAGAGCTGGATTGACAAAACCAATCCGATCACATTTCTCCGAGAAGCGATTCCGAACAATCGTTCAAAAAGCATCTGCTGACAGGATAATAGGAACGGGTTTATCCCGAAAATGAAGGCAGATCCATTTCTGTGTACTGAAGTTGAAGGTCAGATTGAAACATCGTAACCTATGGACTTGTACGTTCTGAGCCGCTTTTTGAACATGCGTACAAGAACAGGATTATTCCCGTCAAGGTAATCGTAGATCCGAAGCTCTGATTTATCTGGATGTGCTCTATGCAGCCTGCCGGTGTACTGAATAAGAGTTCCCTTCCAGGAGATCGGCATTGTCAGGAAAAGAGTATCCAGACGTGTGTCATCAAAGCCCTCTCCGATATATCTGCCGGTGGCGATGACAAGCCTGCTTTCTCCCGAAGGGACTGATTTAAGCTTTTCCAGGGCATTTCTGTAGAAGCTTGAATTCATGCCTCCTTTCAGTACGATGAGATGATCCGGGATGTCAGCCAGCATTCCGCTTAGGACATCAAGATGTGCCTTGCGTTCGGTAAGAAGCAGAGGACAACGACCCTGGGAGATTTCTTCTCTGACATCATCACAGATCATTCTGTTCCTGGAATCGTCATTTATCATCTTTGCGTATATCTCCTGTATACCGGGCTGCTCCGCTCCTGAAGCTGAGATATGGAACCTGGTTTCTCTAACAATGAGTCTATGTTTGAAGCTCATGTGTGCTGCGTATCCGGCGGGTTTCGTTCTGAATCGAACCGGCCCAATCTGCATGACAGTAATGGGTTGGTGTCCATCCCGTCTCTGAGGAGTTGCCGTTAGTCCTGTGATGTATCGCGCCTTGACTGCTGAGAGTACACGCTCAAATGAAACTGCCGGCAGGTGGTGACATTCATCCACGATAACATTGCCGTATCCTGCAACCATATCTTCTACAGATCCCTTGGCAGTAAGGCTCTGCATCATGGCGATATCAATTCTTCCATTTGGTTTTTTTCTCCCGGCACCTACTGTACCAATATCTTTCAGGGGAATCCCCAGAAACATCGCAAGCTGTGCCCGCCATTGATCGAGCAGAGGTTTCCGATGAACGATAACAAGAGTATTCCTCCGTCGCATTGCTGTCATATAGATAGCGACTACCGTTTTGCCGCTTCCGGGAGGAGCGATGAAGATTCCGGTATCATGGTTCAGAAGCTCCGTAGCGGCCTCTTTCTGACCGGGATCAAGTTCTCCCCGAAATGAAACATCGATTTCAGTGCCTGTCTGTCGATGGTCATCGAACTCCAGTACAACACCGATATCATCAAGAAGAGATACAAGATCATCCCTGCAGCCGCGGGGGATGGCAATGTAATCAGGAAATTCCTTTGCACATGAGATTATGCGTGGAGTGAGAACGGTTGAAAGGTGAAGGCTCTGTTTCCTGTAGAACTCTGGGTTCTGAAACGCCGCAAGGCGTCTGATCCCATTTATTAATGAGGGAGGAAGGTCTTCTCTGCCGATGAAAAGCATCTGAGCATCGAAAATGGTCACTTTTTCAGGGAGGGGGCCTGATATTTCCGGCATTCTCCTGTTTCCGGAAGGCGGACTGAGCCAGGGAGCCGGAGCATCTTCTTCGGTTCCGAACGTTCCAACCGCGAGAATTCTGTTTCTTTTAGTTGTATTCTCAATGATGGCTTCCAGGCTGGTTGGAGTTATTCGCTTAACATTCATCAGGACATCCCATTGATCCTTATATGGCAGGAGCTGTTCATCAACGAATACGGAATTGCCGGATTTTCTCGGTTCATGCTGCAGCGGTAGTGCTATCAGATTACCGAAGCCGCCTTTTGGAATAGTATTCTGGTTCGGGAAGAGCCTGTCATATGAATCAAAGCCGAGTTCAGGTCTGCTGTTCATGGTCTTTGTCAGAAGAAAACATCCCATCCGTCTGGCACTTGCCGAAGGCACAGGCTCAGAGAAGAAAATCCATGCATGAGCGCCGTTACCGGAGCGGGATATTTCGATGTAGACCGGAATATCAAGTGAGCGGCACGTTTCTCTGAATGCGGAGATGTCAGCTCTCCAGTTATTTTTATCATAGTCGGCGGCGAGGAAACAGCAGGTTTCATCTGACAGAAGCGGATAGACACCGATTGTGATTTTTCCTGAAAGGTGATCATGGATGACCTTATCGGTAACTGGAAGCAATTCGCGATGGGAGCATGATCTGCATGGGGAAACAGCACTTGCCTGTGTTCTATGGAGGGTTTTCCCGCAGACAGCAGGATCCCATTCGTTCCCGCAGACCGGGGAATACCCGGAGCGGCCTGTTCGTGAACTTACCCAGCGTTTTGGATAGACATCCTTTCTTCCACGAAAAAGGCTTCGGAACAGCGATATCTTATCATCAACTGAAAGAATCTTTCCTGAGCGTGGAAAATCGTCAGGAGCCCTTTCAGAAGAGATTGAAGAAAGACCTCTGCATAGAGAATCCAATCTGTCCCTGCTTCGCTCCAGTTCTTTTTCCAGGGATTTGATTCTCTTTTTCTCGATGTTGATCTGATCATTGATCGAAGCTTCTGCATAATTATCAGCGCTATGATCTGATTTGCCTTCTATTTCCATTTCCTCCGCAGTAGTATGATCGAGTCGTCCCGAATAGCACGGATAGTCATAGGCTGAATCTTAACTTCCACGATAGCAATTTTCGATTCCCAATCCGAGAGGCTGGAACTCTGTGATCTGCTTCTATTCGCTTTTCTGAATCCCATACACATTACATAATTAAACCGGATTGAACTTGTAAGTCAGTATTTATGGTGCAAGTCAACATTGCTGTCGCAAGTTACTGTAAGATCCTTCCTGTCATTCTGCACTGGAAGAGAAACGGTCACCAGGCGTTAGAAAGAAGTTTCTTCAAAACAACCCCCCGGCGTGTGAATAACCAGACACCGGGGAAGATAAAAGCTTCTTTCCCGTAAGATCGAAGCAAATGTAATATAGAACCTGTATAGACCATGCCAATAAGGTGATGTCTTCATATGATTCTGCATACAGTATTCCTATATGTTTGTTTTCCCTCAGACAAGATTGAACCTCTCTCTTGACACGAGTGATACTACTATAGTACTATAACTATTATGCCAAGGAAGATCAGAGAACTCATTCGGGACTTGAAGAAAGCCGGGTTCATAGATCGTGGTGGCAAAGGGAGCCATAGGAACTTTAAACATCCCGGAGGAGCAAAGATCACTATTAGTGGCAACCCGGGGGATGATGCCAGGCGGTATCAAGAACGTGATCTGGAGAAGGCCCTTAAGAAGGTGAAGAAATGAAAGCAAGCGATAAATACCTCAAGATTGTGGAGTGGTCGGAAGAGGATCAATGCTACGTTGGTACCTGTCCAGGTATGATGCTCGGAGGCATACACGGAAGCAATGAGACCAGGGTTTATGAAGAGCTATGCCAGGCAGTGGACGAGTGGATCAGGCTGTATCAGGAAGACGGCGATCCTCTTCCCGCCGCGACTGCTGGGAAGGATTACTCAGGCAAGTTTGTAGTCCGCGTGGGAAAAGAACTCCACAAAACTCTCGCGGTGAAAGCCCTCCGTGAAGGAGAAAGCCTGAATTCCTATTGTGTGTATTTGCTGCGAGAGCAAGGAACTCGATACGGGGAGAACAAATCGGATACAGGCGACGCTTGACAGCTTGCCTGATCCGCAGCGATATGGCATGGAATGTCAGGAATGATGCGGTGTTGGAATTTCCGGAGTTGCTGGATTCCGCTGATCCTAACACTATCCGGAAGCTTTTCACCGTGCATGTCCGCAAGGAGAGGTTCTGCGAGGGTAACTTCACGGCTATGGTGAAAATCGGTCACATAAGGATGATGCTGAAGAGGCTCAAGGAGATACGGGAAGCATTCGAATAAATCAAATCGATTGTGTCACGTTGCAAACCTATTGATCTTGTGGAAGTCAGCAAGGTGATTGTTGATTAACCGTGTAATATAGGATTGACAATACTAATATGCACGGTATGTTGCGTTCATGATTCCAAGAAATGATTATGAAAAACAGATAATTGCATGCATTGAAAGCTTTCCGATAACTACACTTACCGGTCCGAGACAATCAGGGAAAACAACTCTCGCTACTCAAATCTATAGAAAAACAGGTGGTACCTATCTTGATATAGGCAGGAGAAGCGACAGGCTTCGCCTCTCCAATCCGGAGTCATTTCTGGTTTCCCTGGAGGGACTTGTTGTGATTGACGAGATTCAGGAAATGCCTGAACTGTTCAATGTTCTACGGGTTGTGGTTGATGATCCAGCTTCAAAAGCAAGGTTTCTGGTTCTGGGAAGTGCTTCTCCGGGGATAGTAAAAGGAGTCTCTGAGACTCTGGCTGGACGCACCGCTTTTGTCGATCTATCGGGGTTAAATCTGATGGAGGTGGGAGCCGGTGAAATAAACAAACTATGGTTCAGAGGTGGGTTCCCGAGAGCTTATCTGAGTTCAGATGATGAATCTGCGCAGACTTGGCTGGAAGCATTTATAAGAACCTTTATTGAGAGAGATCTTCCCGGTATAGGCTACCCTGAATCGGTATTTCACGTAAGACGTCTGCTATCAATGATTGCATCTTGTCATGGGCAGCTTACGAATTATTCTGCTGTTGCCGGTTCAATGGGAGTTACTTATAAAACCGTCCAGAAGTATTCCGATATACTCGAAGGTGCATTTATCATTCGAAGACTGCGTCCATTTTTTACCAATACAAGAAAGAGATTGGTAAAATCTCCCAAGTTCTTTATCAGAGATTCCGGGATTCTTCATTATCTTCTACAGATCGATTCCTTTTACAGTTTGCTGGGAAATGCTGCCGCAGGATTCTCCTGGGAAGGATTTGCACTTGAGCAGCTTATATGTCAATTCGGTGAAAGGCACTGCTACTTCTGGAGAACGGCACACGGTGCGGAACTGGATCTGCTGGTTCTTAAAAATGGGAAAAAGTACGGTTTTGAATTCAAGATGAGTGAGGCACCCGGAATATCGAGGTCGATGCGTATTGCCGGGGAAAATCTTGAACTTGAGCATCTATGGATAGTGGCGCCGGTTAGAGAAAGCTACCAGGTGGATGAAGGGATTTCAGTCAATACGCTTTTTGATGCTCTTAATACTATAACCTGAGTTATTCAGTGTTTCCGCGTCTTCCGCTGTTCGAGAATTGGAGCTGGTATTCTGTCCGGTTCAGTTTTTCTGGCAGTCTGTCGCTACATTGACATATGATAAATTCAGGAGGTATCATCTATTCAGTAAGTATTCTGGTTCATAGTAGAGATGTTTGATTGCAGGAAACTATTAGGAGGTTTGTTATTATGTCATATTTGAGAGTAATCCTTTCTTTACTTGCAGCCGTTCTTCTGGTTTTCGGATGCGGAAGTGATCCCGCAGGGATAGTCGTACCGGATGAGCACAGCCTGGGCTGGTGCTGTGTTATTGCCAATGAGGTTCGTGACACTGAGTTCCCCGAAGGGGTGCTTTTCATGGTTTCATGTATCGACATCAACGATGAGGGGAATCCGGAGACCGCTATCCCCTGGCAGTTCTATTACGCCGAAACATCGGATTCCAGCAACGTGCTGATTGTGATGGTTCAGTATATAGGAACCACCAATCACTTCTGGGAGGATTCAACATCTGTGCCTCTGGGCGCACTGCCTGAGTATGACGTTGCCGGTCCATGGCTGGACGCAGCCAGAGATTCAATGGGTTCTACTTACAGCGACTGGGAGGAATACGCCATGGTGGTAAAGGGTAACGATTACCCTGATTTCCCTCTGGTTCTTAATGTTACTGTGCTGCAGTTCATGTCTCCCGACACTACAGATCAGGTCAGTGTAATACTTAATTCAGACAACAATGATGTGCTGCTGATAATAGATTACGAGTTCTGAACCAATTCGCATTACTTGCCCGGGATATGTTTTCAGGGGGATGTGAGGAGGAGTTATTATGACTGCTTCTCCGGCAATCCTGGTTTTTAGAGTTTCTTAAGAAGCTCAACTTCCCGATCTTCGATGATTTTCAGCATCTCTTCCTCATTCCGGGCTATAAGAAGATTGTCTATGAAATCCTGTGATCTCAGCATCCTGTTAAGCCTGGCAAGAACATGCAGATACTCATTTGCAACAGGGAACACCAGCAGGAAAAAGAGTGCCGTTAGCCTTCCGCTCTCCTCTCCGAAAGGGAGCGGATGGGGCGGCCTGAAGAGCATAAGCAGGCTGTGTTCCACATATAGTTTTGAGACATCCATGGGGTGAGTTAGGGCTACGCCGCATCTGAGAGCTGTTGATGTAGCCTTCTCTCGAAGGATAAGCTGTTCCAGGAGGGCTTTCTCGTCGTAAAGCGATCCTGTTCCGCAGGCTTCCGATGCGATGGTTCTGAGCATGCTGGATGCCGTTCCAATTCTGCATGGCAAAGATATCCTGCTGAAGAGCATGTCCGTTACCAGGAGGGCTGCGGGATCAATTCCCACAGTCTCGGCATTGGACTGCTCTGCAGCGACGAGTCTGTCAGCAGCCAGGCTGCCGAACTCCTTTGTCAGCCACTGGATGATGTCCCTTCGGAAGTAGCATTTTCTGCCCTGGTACATGACTGTTTTCAGATCAGCTCTTCCGACCTCTCTCGTCGCTTCCCTCAGGCTCATACCGAGGCACCTGGCTGTGTCAGTAAGCGAGAGATAATCATCCATTGCAGCTCCTTTCGCATCTGGTATTATGTGGTATTGAGAACTGCAGACACAGCTTGAAGATCTTCCTGATCATAATCAGGGGTGCTGAGTGCGTCAGAAAGTAATTATCTTATCATGGACGTAACTGAAATGAAAGTGGTAAATGTATGACTAATGAAGACAGCATCTCCATAATAGGTATCGACTGCGCGACGCAACCCGCCAAGACCGGTCTTGTATATGCAAAATATCAGAATAGACGCATTGATCTGATATCATGTTTAAATGCAGGAACTATAGAGAATTACAGCACTTTACCTGATTACAGGTGGTATCCATTGGTGAAGCAGTGTCAGGATTGGATAGGGACCGATGAACATGTTCTGTTCTGCATGGACGCACCTCTGGGCTGGCCGAACAGAATGCGGGAGATCCTTCCAAAGCACAGGGCTGGCGAATTCCTTGGAGTCATGGCCAAGGACCTTTTTAACCGGAACACCGAAAAATTCATTGAGAAGACAATTCAGAAAAGACCTTTTGAAGTGGGAGCTTCTTTTATAGCCAGAACCGCGCAATCAGCTCTTGAACTGCTTTCAACTCTGCGAGTGGTCCTGAGCAGGGATATCCCGATGTTATGGAAGCAGGGTCCGATAGAAAGCTCAGGTGTTATTGAGGTTTATCCCGTTGCAACCATAGTCGGAAGAATTGGTGAGAGCACTAAACTGAACTTCAAGACCAAGTCCGATATTCTCCTGCCAATTCTCGAAACTGATTTCGGTCTTGAATCGATAGATATTATTGAGAAGTCCGATGATCATATGCTGGACGCAGCATTGTGTGTGCTTGCGGGAGCTGATTTCATTGAGAAACGGTGTCATGAACCTTCAGATCTAAGCGCAGCCAAAAAGGAAGGCTGGATCTGGTTTTCAAGTTAGACAATTATCAGTGATAAATCAGGTCTTACTGATCTGTCACACCTTTCCTCTGCAGTTATCAACCATGCACCTGAAAACTTAGCACTATATTAATAAATGTTTAGATGTTAGCCCCGGCCCCTTTCTTCACTCGGTAAAATCAGCTTTTATAGCTCCCCAGGTGCTGCTTTCCAGGCTCAGCAGAAAATGATCGTAGAGGTTGATTGTATTTGAACCCCAATTACTGACGAAGAAGCCGGGACCATCAAAATCTATTTCATACTTGTATGCGATATCATTTGGTGAAATGGAAATATCGTAGGTCAAGCCTGAAGGCGTTCCTGTATCCGAATATTCTGCGAGTTTGTCACCACCGTACCAGTCGCTTATCCAGATCATAAGGTTGCCTGCATCCCATACGCATGCAATTCCGAAAGCGCCAAGCTCACCATAGCTCCAGCTGTTTATCACTGAATGTGTAGTCACATCGTATTTGTATATCACAGCGTTAGCATCTTTTCCCCAATTCTGATCTACCATCCACAGGTAATCGCCATCCCATTCACATCCTCCCATACCACCAGTGAAAGGTGCGCCAAGTTCATAGACATCGGGAGGAAGAATCGGTATTCCGGAACCGTCCAGTTGCCATGTATACAGGTAGTATGGAACAGGAGCCGTGGGATTGCTCTGAGTTATCGCGAAGAGCTGATCGTCCTCATAACACCCCAGACCGGAAACAAATTCAGCATTGTCGAATTCTACCCATGTAACTGATGTACCGCCGGAGTATGCTGCGTATGCCAGCGCATTGCTTGGATTAGAAGAGCCTTGAGCGGCATAAAGCATATTGTGTCCATCGTGGTAAGCGAGCCCGAAGACCTTTGCCCATCCCGGCGGTCCTCCTATAGTTGCGATTAAATCACCGTTTTTTGCTTCATCAAATCCACTGCCGCCAGATACATCATCCGCAGATCTTGAAAGAGGAAAGGCACTTAAAGGCATCAGAACCAGCAATAGTATCGGAATAATCAATCTTTGGCTTTTCATGTTTTTTCCTTTGCTTATTTGATACTTTTCCATGGTAATTATTACTACAATATACAGATGTGCGGGGAATGAAAAGAGTAATCTTTACATTCGGTTAGATGATCCCGGGTGGGAACATTATCCCCCCCGGGTACTTTAAATACATGAGCATCTGTTCTACTCTGAAAAGATATCCTCTTCCCGGATAGTGCCTGAAATGGATATGAACCACTCTCCTGATACCAGGTATTCTGCTGCAGCTTCGCGGAGATCATCAGGTGTGAGTTCCAGAACTTCGTTCAGGTATGTACGATGCCAGTCAAGAGGTTTACCCCTGGACTGCAGATCTGTGAGTCTGTAAGCCAGATCATTATATGTCATACCTGAAAGGGCCTGCTTTCCCACAGTATTTGCTTTTGCAAGGCGAAGTTCGATATCCTGAACATTCTCGGTCGATATCCTGTCCAGTTCATTTATTACTGACACTAGAGCCTGGGGCGCATAGTCCGCAAGAGTTGTCAGGTAGGCTGTGAAATACCCCGTACTGTCCATGCTTCCTACCCAGCTGCCTACTCCGTATGCAAGCCCCTGCTCATCACGCACACTGTAACCCAGCCTTGAACCGAGACCGCTGCCGAGGATGGTGTTCATGGTATTGAAAGCCGGATATTCGGGCATTTCAGTTCCCGGAGCGTTTCTGGCTATCATTATCGCTGCCTGCGTTCTTCCGGGCATGAATGCTACCACTGTATCTCCCGGAGCGGTGGAGTACCCGGGAATAGTTAAAGAGGGTAGAGGTTCATTGGGATTGATCCAATCCCCGAAGTAGTTCTGCGTCATTGAGAGGACTTCTTCAGGATCGATATCACCAACCACGGTTATAACAGTGCCTTCCGGCCTGCAGCAGATGTCGTAGAAACTGATAACATCGTCAAGGCTTATTCTGTCCAGAGTCTCAGCGGTAATCGTGGTGATATCGGCGGGAGAATATGCTGTAATAGCTACAAGGTTTTCGAAGGCGACATTGAAAAGATTCTCAGCTGATGCTGAAAGTCTTGCGTACTTAACGTTCATCACATTTTCATAATCGGATTCTCTGAAGGCCGGTCTTCTGAGCAGATCGGCAACTGTCATAAAAGCTGTCTCCAGATCCTCGGACAGCAGGGTAACGAAACCGATTGAATTCTCCGCACCGGCATAGAGCCTGAGATAAGAGCCTTCGATCTCAAGCCTCTTGTGGAATTCTATATACTCCAGTTCTGGAGTGCCCTTTAACATCGTTTCAGTTGTTACGGAGGCAAGACCATTAAGTTCTGTAGAGTGCATCATACTGCCCATGGGTACTGCAAAGCTCATGGATACCACAGGGAACGTATGGTCTTCCCGAACAAGCAGTACGATCCCGTTCTCAAGCTCGTATGTCTGTACACCGTCCGCTATGGATGTCCCGGATGGTGTCAGGAACTCATCAGGTATTTCAAGGCCGTCAAAATCGATTGATTCCGGTTCCGTCATGCTTGTGGGAAGTTCCTCTCTTCCGCCGCCTGAACCGGTTACCTCTTCTTCTGAAGGAACAAGTACGGCAATGTTCACTTTGTTCCTGCGGAAGTATGTAGAGGCTGCTGCGCTGATATCGGCAGGAGTGAGCTGTTCTATCAGCTCCATCTGCACCTGTGTATAAAGGGGATTGCCGAACTTCGAATATGAAAGCGCGTAATCAATAGCCAGCCCAAGGGGATGGGAATCGCCAAGTATTTCCCTGGCACGGTATCTGTTTCTTTGTTCGTTGAGGGTTTCTTCGGTTATTCCATTATCCGCCAGATTATCAAGCTCGCTCCAGATGATCTCCTGGATCTCCTCAATTGTTACTTCGCTGTCTTCGGGAGGGTTCATGGTCACATAGATGCTGAACAAACCTGGATCTATCCAGTTGTCTTTCATTACCCAGGTACTGTAAACAAGATTGGTTTCCACAAGCAGCTGGTCAAGTCTGCCGGATCTTCCCCCGGCAAGGTATGCTGCTATAATGGTCATGGCTGGATTCAGAGGATCAGTACCGGCAGGAGAGTGGAAGGACATGGTGAATCTGGGAAGATTTGATACATGCTCGATTTCCACATATCGAGCTTCGGTCTGCTCAGGCTCAACAGGGACAGATTCTTCGGGCACAGTTCCAGAGGGAATATCACCGAAGTAATCATGTATCTGAACAAGTAATTCATCTGTATTGAAATCCCCTACTATCGTGAGCACCGCATTTGAAGGGCAGTAATATGTTTCGTAGAAGCTGCGGGTCGTGTTCTGGTCATATCCCAGGATGTTTTCGTCGTATCCCAGCACAGGCTGTCCGTAGGGATGCTCCGCGAAGGCTATCTCATAAAGAGCTTCCATTAAAGCTCCGTCTGCGCTGTCAATAAAGCGCATCCGCCGCTCTTCATGAACCACATTTATCTCTGAAACAATTTCAGCTGAATCGATGGTGCAGTTCACCATCCTGTCGCTTTCAATCATCAATGCGTCTTCTACTCTGTTTGATGGCAGCAGCAGGTAATACCAGGTTACATCCTCTCCTTCCTGTGCGTTGCAATGTCCTCCGTCTCTCTGAACGATCTGCCAGAAACGGGACTTTGGCATGATCTCTGTTCCCTTGAACATCATGTGTTCAACGAAGTGGCTTATCCCCATGATGTCACGGGTTTCGTGCCGTGAGCCTACTCCGTAGGAAATTACTGAAGCGATTACAGGCGCATAATGGAGTTCCTGTGTTATCACCGTAAGCCCGTTATCAAGCACTGTAACATCCGGTTCAACTGCAAATGCCGCAGATACAAATACTGCAGGTACAATGAGCATCAATTTAATCATGGAGATCAACCTTTCAGAGGGAGTAATAATAATCCACGAGACTATGCTAAAATGAAACAGCATTCGCAAATAAATAGATGTATTGAATCAATAAGAGTAAGGCTGATAATTCATTGCGGTGATAATGGTTGCTTTGGTTAATCTGGGCTCTACTCGCTGTTTTCCATATTCATATATTACATGGATTATGAGAATTATAATATACTGTTTCGTTCTTACTTCCTGCTCTATGGCTGCAGTTAAAGCATATGAAAGCTATGATTCTATCATACCTGTTCTGAATCGTACTGAACTGGAACTGTATTCCGACTCTACCAGCTCACAGAACTGGTCTTCATACAGCCTGGCTTTACTAATCCGTGGATGGCCTGAGAGAGCCAGGTATGCCCTGGAACGAGCTGATCGGTGCGATAATGCCTCCCCGATAATGTATAGAGCGCTTGCAACTTGCAGCTGGTTACAGGGAAACACTCAGGAGTCCCTGGATTATCTTACTCAATACCCCTCGGATATTTATACCGGTATTGTTCAGGCAGCCTACCTTCAAGAGAGTAACAATTTGACTGAGGCAGATAGACTGATATCTGATATTCATTCGGAGAACTCCCTGCAGAGAGGGCTGGTATCATTGCTCAATTCCCGCCAGCTTCGACTTACCGATAATATGCAGCAGGCATTCACTCTTCTCGATATTGCTCTGAGAAGCGACAGCACACCGGATATTCTAAGAAACATGTACAAGCTTGAAATGCTGCTCTATCACGATGAGGATATGCCTGATCTCGATTACATCGATTGTGTTAAGACGGATATAGCTCTCATGGGTGGTGTATACATTGATCCTATGCTCTCACATATCAATGAGTCATCATCGGATTTCGAAACCTTGCTGTTGAAGTCCAGGATACTGAGCATTCTCTGCCGACACAGGGAAGCTGAAGAGATAATTCCGTCAAGCAGGGATTCAGTGATCTACCCGGAATTGGTTCTCTGGCATATTGATCTTCTTATTCATCTTGACAGGATGAACGAGGCTATGGATGAGGTTCTCGTTCTACTCGAACAAGACAGCACAAACAGCCGGGCTTTGCAGCAGCAGGGAATTATTCTGATGCGGGGAGGAAGATATAGTGAAGCATTTCTGGAGATGCAGAAGGGATGGAATCGAACCGGTTCTCCCGGTTGCATTGCGCTGCAGGGACTTGCTGCGGAGTTTGCCGGTCATACAAAACTTGCTTTCGAGACCTATACAACCCTTGTCAGTTCAAATGCGGACAGTATCATTCTGATCAATCGAAACCGGGATCTGGTACTGAATATTGATCTGCAGGAACTGCTGGATTCGCAAGGTAATGATTCATTCACTGATAATCGTTATTCTGGTCTATCTGGTAGCGCCAGTCTAAGTTATTACGATAATAGCGGTGAGTACGATAATCGAAATTTCTCAGTGAAAGCGAACGTCACCTACAGATACGGTCTATACGGAAGTAACATAACTGCAAGCGGAGGATATACACTGAACCGGTGGCCTGAATCAGAAAGTGAGTATACATCCATAACTACCTCCCTGTCCGCAAATAACTATTCCACCAGCCGCTTCTTCCAGCAGTTATTGATGACCTGGGAAAAACGCGATTATTCAACTGACCGAAACAGATTCGAAGCTACCGCAGGCCTGGGTTACAGGTTTGATCCATTTTCTAAGCTTCAGTGTACAGGCTATATGGGATTAGGCAGATCTGAAGAGCGACTGGATTCGGAGATTGATGATCACTGGATTGTTGTACCCGAACTGAAACTGAGGCTCAGAGGATCTTCATTCCTCAGCGTGATCCCCTTTATCGAGCTATCCGGTGAAGCGGCGTACAATCTGGACAGTTCTGAAGGATACGAACTTACGCTGTCTGCTCTGATTGATCTTCTTTCCAACGGGCTGTACTACTTTTCACTGGGGTATGACACTTCACAAAGCTACCAGCCGCAGACCGATTACTATTTCATCAATAAGTGTACGTACATTATGCTTACACTGAGATTTGAGTAATATCTGCAGTATCGGGCAAATACTTATAGCTTTTGCATAACACTGGAAGCTTCCAGGAAGATAGTCACGACATGCGGGAAACGATTTGTTGAACATGAAACTAATGGCTGCCTAAGGTAAGTTGCTCTTTATCTATTTACCATTCAAAAATTTCGATGTGTCTCCATATTTTTTGTGGGTATATAAAATCGAAATCATCTGGATATACGATACCTGTACGAACATCTATTGGGTGGGGTGGACTGCCGTATATCAAAGCACAAGTTACAGTATAAGTAGTTCCATTCGCTGGACAACCCAGATCAATATAGTAATCACCAGGCCACCAGAGAGTTTCACTATCGCTGAAGCCGTTTGACCCTGTTACAGTGACCACCGCATGACTTGCGTTAGTATCCCAGTTTACTTTACCGACCATCCAAGCCGAAAAACCACAATCGATATCTCCTTCATGAACAGGCGCTACCAGAGACGTCGCAATGATTGCGAGAATCAATAACATAGTTATTACCTTTCTTGTTAAGTATCAACTCCATGAACATGGCCTTAGGCAACCATATTTATGTAATTCATTATCCAATGTCTGATATTTGTATGTAATATCCATGCAATAATCTTACCAAAAC
>JAUVEU010000077.1 GCA_030594645.1 Candidatus Aegiribacteria sp. | reverse complement strand
TAAGAATGTTGAGCTTTCCAGGATGAACGATCAGCTTCGTGATGCCTTTGCTCACGTGAAGACACTTCAGGGTTTACTTCCCATTTGCGCGAATTGCAAGAAAGTCAGGAATGATGACGGTTACTGGCAGCAGATAGAGCTATATGTCTCCGATCACTCTGATGCGACATTCTCCCATGGGATGTGTCCTGAGTGCATGATTAAGCTGTACGGTAAAGATTTTACAAGGGAGCAATAGCGAGGGGGACACGCAGCAGAGCCTGCATGTCCCCCGTGTTGTGTTTGGAGCCTGCATGTCCCCGATGTTTATTTTGTCACGTCGATCCTGCTATAGCTTCCGTTCTGATTCTCCTGTAAATGACAGTCCTGGGGATGTTGATGAATGCGCTATGATGGTGTTATTGACACAAGTATAGAGTGTTCATATACAATAAGTACATATCTATTGGTCCGGTTGGAAGAATACCAGACACATGATTACGTAACACCTCTGTGTGTTCAATACTGACAGTTCCTTTCCGGATCAGGAGGTATTGAAAGATAGATACTGGTCATGCAGGGGGGGTAGTGCGATGAAGATATTCGCTTGTGTTTTCGGTCTGTTTCTGATAATTCCAGTTATTGCTTTCGCTGATGGAACCTGGAGTGACACATCCTTTGTTCCTCTGTCATTGGGTTTTGAGAGATGGATGCGGATCTACCTGCCGGAAGGATACGATCCAGGAGGATCAATAGATTATCCGGTGATATACTGGCTGCATGCCTGGGGTGGCACGCATACACAGGATTCATGGGCCACTAAATTTGCATTGGACAGTCTGATATCATCCCAGCAGATCCAGCCTGTGATTGTTGTGAAGCCGGATGGATGGTGTCAACCGTATAATGGCTGTATGTGGGTGAACTCAGAATTCTACGGAGATTACGAGGATTTTGTTGTATATGATCTTGTGAACTTTATTGAAAGTTCTTTCTGCGTTGTTTCAGATCCGGAGTACCGATGTCTCGCAGGACATTCCATGGGTGCTGGAGGGTCCATGCGAATCGCTCTGGAACATACTGACCGCTACAAGGCGGTTGCTTCACATGCCGGATTTCAGGATTTACAGGTTGCATTGCCCATGTTTGTGCCTGAAGCTCTGGAGGAATGCCCTGAATCTGAGCCGCCTTACACATACGACTGGGGAAATGGCTCCTACACGAACGCTTTGTTTCTATCAGCTGGAGGTTACTCTCCAAATCTCAATGCTCCCGATTCAGTGGATTTCATCCTTGATGAAAACGGGATGATAATTGATTCCGTATATGCTCTGTGGGAGCTGTTCAATCCCGCACATATGGTTAAGGAAATGTCTCCACCTGTTGATCTGGATATTTTCTTTGATTGTGGCGTAAATGATGAATGGGCAGGTGTATACGCATGCAATTGCGGCTATTCGGATACCCTTGCAGCACTTGGGATAGAGCATGTTTTTCAAAGTCTTGAAAGCACAACACATCAAATGAATATAAATCGGTTTATTCAGGAGTTCCTTTTCCTTGGCGAAGCTATGACAGGTATAGAGGCAGCCTCTGAGCTGTCAGCAGGCGTTTTGCTTGAACCGGCATTCCCGAATCCATTTTCTAATTCTACAACATTTTGCTTCCAGCTGATGGAGCCGGGTCGTACTGTTCTTCAGGTGTTCGATCTGTCAGGACGACTGGTTGAGACCCTTCTTAATGAAGAACTTCAGGCAGGTTCTTTTTCGGCGGTATTCAGCGCTGAAGACTGCTGTCCTGGAATCTATCTGTACCGCCTGCAGTCTGGTTCATCCGTTCAAATTCAGAGGTGTATTATGCTGAAATGATTCCAGAATTGCAGTATGCATATGAATTATCCATGACGGAGAGGATTCAAATGCAGCTGCATCTGGAAGAGAAGGAGGGTCATGAAATGCGCTCGATGATATTATCCATGTTCATGGTGCTTTTGATTAGTTCCGTGTTCCAGGTTGCTCTGGGTTTTGAAGCACCTTTCCTGAAGGCTCCATATCTGCTTTACACCGGATCGAACTCCGAGATGACCGTCATCTGGCAGTTGGAGGATACTCAGAACTGTACGATCGAATGGGGTATCGACACCAACTACGGGCTCGGTAATGTGCAGACCTCCGAGTACGGTGATGATCACCAGCATTTATACACTATCAGTGGACTTACTCCGGGGATGCTGTTCTTCTACCAGGTGAGTTGCGGCAGTGTGCTGAATCCGGGATCGTTCCGTTGCGCACCGCTTGAAACGGAAACGGATCTCAAGTTCTTTGTGTATGGTGATACCCGTACAAACTACATGACCCATGATTCCATAGCGGAGTGCATCATATCGAGCTATACTTCAGATCCTGAATACCAGACCATCATTGTAAGTACAGGTGACCTGATTGAGTATGGGGCATCCGAATTTTCATGGCAGAATGAGTTCTTTAACGATGAGCAGACAAACCTTAGGCAGAGAATGCAGGAACTTCCCTTTGTAACATGTCTTGGCAATCATGAACTGTACGAATACAATTACACCGGAATAGATCTTAGTACGGAGCTCTTTGGCAAATACTTTCCGTATCCATTCGTGGGGAGACGCTACTGGTCCTTTGATTACGGGCCTGCACACTTCACTATTATTGACCAGTATCCATCTTATTACGATCCGTACGATCAGGGTTTGATCAACGCTTATCAGTTGGCCTGGATCGAGAGCGACCTGAGTTCTACAGACAAGCAGTGGAAACTGATTATTCTGCATGAGCCCGGCTGGTCTGCGGGAGGAGCCGCTTTGCATCCTGATAACAACAGCGATGTGCAGGAATTACTGCAGCCTCTCTGCGAGCAGTACGGAGTGCAGATAGTGTTCGGAGGACACAATCATTACTATGCAAGAGCATGCAGAAATGGAGTGTATCATCTGACGGTCGGTGGTGGAGGCGCCCCTCTGTATTCACCCTATACAGGATATCCCAATGTTATCCTGACAGAGAAGGTTAACCACTTCTGTGAAATCCAGATCGAACAGGATACTCTTATTCTGAATGTAGTTGATATTTCAACTGCGATCATCGACACATTCGAGATGATAGAAGGAATGCTTCCCAGCCATCTGCTTGGTTCGGTATCCGTGTTCAGCGGTTCCGGAGATCTGCAGGATGTTCTGATAGAGGCTGACGGGGCATCGGTGAATCCCGATGAAAGCGGATATTACGGTTTGAATCTTGATCCGGGATCCTACGATGTATCGGTTTCTCTGGAAGGGTATGAAAACCAGCTGTTCGAAGATGTTGAAATATCATATGGAACCGAGACAACAATCGATATCACAATTTACGAGACATCGATAGGGGATACAGAAATTTCACCTGAGACTTTCCTTCTGTACAGCTACCCGAACCCCTTTGCAGAGCAAACCGAAATCCATTATGAGCTTTCAGGAGCCTGTTCCGTTCAGCTGACGGTCTTTGACATCAGCGGGCACCGGGTTAGAGAACTGTTCAGTGATCAGCAGTCCGCAGGCGATTATTCAGTGATCTGGAATGGTACAGATGACAGCGGGAGACTCCTTCCTGCAGGAGTATATTTCTGCAGCTTTTCAACGGGAGAGCACTCCGAGACAGAAAAAATACTGTTCATCCATTAGCCTGCATAAATCACCAGCCATTGTAGCGAAACGTGGTGGATGTAACGTTGATCGTGTTGCTCAGGAGCAATAGCAGAATCCAGTGACACGCAATGTGGTGCATGTCACGTCGATCTTAAACTCCCCTCTCTCATTACCGGTTGAGTTATTGGGAGAGATAGCAGTACTGTTGCGTTCGGTCATACCTTCTGTAAGGTGTGCTTGATAATTTGCATATGGAATGCAAGATTTACACCAGAAGAGAGGGTCGGATCATGAGCATAGCGTATATAAAGAGATCTTTGGAACCAGTTCTCAAGCAGGCGGTTTCTGAATTCCCCGCTGTAGTTCTTACAGGACCGCGCCAATCGGGAAAAACCACTCTTCTTCAGCATCTCTTCATCGACCGGTATCGATACATATCTCTGGAGCCACCGGATATTAGAGCAGCGGCATCGGAAGACCCTCGATCGTTTCTTGAAATGAATCCGCCGCCAGTGATTTTTGACGAAATACAGTATACTCCTGATCTTCTCCCCTTCATAAAGGAGGTGATAGACGAAGACCGGCTCAGACCTGGACAATTCCTGCTCACAGGTTCTCAGAACCTTCTGCTCATGGAAAAGGTAAAGGAATCATTGGCGGGCAGAGCAGCTATGCTCAGTCTATTACCTCTTTCCAGAAGAGAGGCTGATGGTGAACCGCAATTAGCTTTACCATGGGAATCTGAACGTACTCAATCGGCATCATCAATAAAAAACACGTTTGGAAATCTCTGGAAATCATTTCTCAGAGGTGGGTATCCTGAGCTTATCGCAAATCCTGACCGTAACGCAAATCTCTGGTTCGGCAGCTTTGTGCGTACATACCTTGAAAGGGATGTACGCATGCTCAGACAGGTGGGGGATCTTACTCTTTTCCAGAATTTTCTACGAGTTCTTGCTGCAAGAAGCGCTCAACTTCTGAATTTATCCGATGTTTCACGGGATCTTGGTGTATCAGTGAACACTGCAAAGGCATGGTTGTCAGTACTGGAAGCCACATTTCAGATAATTGTGCTTCGCCCGTATTATGCCAATGTGGGCAAACAGCTTGTAAAAACCCCGAAGATCTATTTCACTGATACAGGCATACTATGTTACCTTTCAGGACTTAAGGATCCGGAACACGCCCTCGCAGGTCCGATGGGGGGGGCAATAATGGAAACAGCTGTTCTCATGGAAATCGTTAAAACTTATATGAGTCGCGGCATTCCCCCACAGATTTACTTCTGGAGAACCCGGGCGGGAACAGAGGTTGATATTGTTGTGGAGACAGAGGGTAAGCTTATACCTGTTGAGGTTAAACTGTCTGCGACCCCCCGACCGGCAATGGCCTCCAGAATTAAAGCATTTCAGACCGATATGGGTGATAAAGCCCTGAAAGGGTATGTGGTTCACCCGGGGAATGTTACACTTCCACTTGGTTCTGAAGTGACTGCCCTGCCCTTTGCCGATCTATAGGACTCACCCATCCTGAATTCTCTTACGGTATCTATTAATTGACACATGTAACATGAACGAATATTATGCTTTTTAGACGACCGTTTTGTAAGAGTCTTAATTCTGGAGTTGTGGTATGCCGAATAAGGAGTTCATAGAGCTGGAGAAGGAACTGGAAAAGCTCAGACTGGAGCCTTTCGGTTCTGAAATTGTATCCGTGCTGAACAAGCTTGCTTATACCGGAATGCATTCAGATCCTCGAAAAGCGGAAGCCTATGCTATGGAAGTGCTGGATCTCGCCGAGGATCTGGGAATTCCTGCTGAACAGGCCAAAAGCAATAATACGCTTGGAACGATCAACCTCGAGGCGGGGAACTTTGCTGAGGCATTGTCTTATTGCCGGAAGTCAATGGAGATCTATGAAGAAATAGGAGATATGGATGGTACGGCATTCGTTCACGGTACTATTGCAAATGCATACTGGGCTCAGGGTATGATTGACAAAGCTCTTGAGCACATCCACGAATCTCTCAGGCAGAAACAGGAATGCGGCGCAGGTAAAGATGAAATTGCTTCCTGCTACATAAATATAGGTGCATGCTATAGCAGTCTGAATCGCCTGGATATGGCACAGTCATCTTTTGAAGATGCGATGGGGATCTGTGAGGAGTCCGGTAACCGTCAGCAACTGGCATATGTCTACCACAATCTCGGTTCCACCTACGGAGAAAAGGAAGATATGGATAAGGCCAGGGAGTACTTCCAGAAAGCCCTTGATATCAGGGAAGATGCGGGAGACAAAAAAGGTACCGCAAGCTCTCTGTGTAACCTTGGGAGCCTTCATGAAGAACTCGGCGACAACGAATCAGCTCTGGACTTCTTCATCAGGAGCCTTGCACTGTATGAGGAACTCGGCAACAGAAGGGGAATTGCCAATACATGCGCTTGTATTGGCGGGATATACACCTTACTGGAGCGGTACGATGAAGCAGAAGAACTTATTATGAGAGGTCTTGAGATAACAAGGGAACTTTCTATGAAGGACTGGGAAATCCTCTGCCTGGGAAAGATATTAGACCTGTATGAGGCAAAAGGAGATCTTCAGAAAGCGCTTCAGCACTCCCGGGAGCTGAATACCTGTGTAGAAGAGCACCTGAATGAAAAGAGCATGGAGAAGATAGCCGGACTGCAGGTGCAGTTCGAGACCGAGAAGAAGGAAAAAGAAGCTGAGATTTACCGTCTGAAGAATGTAGAGCTTTCTGCGATGAACGATGAGCTTCGTGATGCCCTTTCGCATGTTAAGAAACTTCAGGGTATGCTTCCAATCTGTGCTTCGTGCAAGAAAGTCAGGAAAGATGATGGTTACTGGCAGCAGATAGAGTTGTATGTATCCGATCACTCTGACGCGACATTCTCGCACGGGATATGCCCTGAGTGCATGATCAAATTGTACGGTAAAGAGTTTACGCGGGAGCAATAGCAGAGCTTGTCTTCCTGGAAGGACACATAATTATTCATATTACCTTGCGATAAGGATAGATATATGCTATAGTATCCTTGATAGAAGGAGTAATTATGGACATGCTTGAGAAGTTAATAGTTGATTTTCAGAGCAGGCCGCTTCCGATTGTAAGTCCGCGGAGTGCAACCATGTCCCCTGTTGGGAATATGGCTTCAGTGGTAATCGGTATGCGTCGATCTGGTAAGACATATCTCCTCTTTCAGGAGATGCACCGCCTTTTGAACTCGGGAGTAGAACGTAATCGTATCCTGTATATAAACTTCGAGGATGATCGCCTGCAGCCGCTTGGTCCTGATTTTCTCAACCAAACGCTGGAGACATTCTACAGAATGACTCCTGAGGCGCGGTCAGAAGGCGCATACCTGTTCCTCGATGAAATCCAGGAAGTTCCGGGCTGGTCCCGCTTCGCCAGGCGAGTACTCGATACAGAGGACGCCAGACTATATATATCAGGGTCATCTGCGAAGATGCTCTCAAAAGAGGTTGCAACCGAGTTCCGCGGTCGTGGGTTCGCGATAGAGCTGTTGCCCTTCAGCTATAAAGAGGCGCTGCTGTTTGCAGGTATCGATGTTCCGGATTCGATACCAGGCTCCCGGCAGCGGTCCAGGCTTGAAGCAGCGTTTTCCGACTACCTGCGCGTGGGTGGTTTCCCGGACGTGCAATTATTGGAAGAGACAGAACGGATCCAGGTGCTGCAGGACTATATTGAATTGGTACTGTTTCGCGATATCATTGAACGCCATCAGGTGCGAAATCTACATGCAGTACACTACTTCTCGAGGGCTCTGCTCCAGTCATCCGGTTCTCCGGGGTCTGTGAACAGGCTGTTCAATGATCTGCGGTCGCAGGGTGTTGCAGTCGGCAGGGACACGCTTTATGAACTGCTTGATCACTTTGCTGATGCTTATCTGCTGTTCACTGTGCCGATCTTCAGCAGGTCACTTCGCGTTCGACGAGCCAATCCCAGGAAGATCTATGCTATTGATCCGGGTCTGTTCTTTGCGATATCCCCGGCTGGAGTGTCAAACCGTGGAGCAAGGCTGGAAAACGCGGTTTATATTGAACTCAGGCGTCGCGTACGCGCAAGCCGTGAGGGTACTATCTCATACTACATGACGAAGGCCGGGCATGAGGTTGATTTCGTGGTTGGAGACAATGTGAATGGAAAAGCTTCTCAGCTCCTCCAGGTCTGTTCGGATTTATCTCACTCAGCAACTCGGGAGCGTGAAGTCCGTGCGTTGGAGGAGGCGATGAATGAGCTTGGTCTTCATGAGGCCGTGCTGGTTACGATGTTCGATGATGAGATCATCCCCGTGGAAAAGGGTGTGATCAGGGCAGTACCTGCATGGTCGTGGATGCTTCGTGTATAATAGAGATTATTAAGCAGGTTATGGAGCGTGCGGCATGCCGAATAAAGAAATTCTGGCGCTGGAGAAGGAACTGGAAAAGCTCAGGCGGGAGCCTCCCGGTTCGGAACTTGTGTCTGTGCTGAACAAACTTGCTTCAGCATATCTTCATTCAGATTCCGGCAGATCAGAAGAATGTGCTCAAGAAGCGTATGAGCTTGCTGAAAAACAGCGGAATTATTCTGAACAGGCCAGAAGCTGTAATGTACTTGGAACAATCAATCTCGAAGCAGGGAACTTTGCTGAAGCGATGTCTTATTCCAGGAAGTCCATGGAGATCTATGAGGAACTCGAGAATAAGAATGGAATAGCATCCGTTCTCAGTGTTATAGCTCGCATTTACATGTCTCAAGGTATCTTTGACAAGGCTCTTGAGCATTATCATTTGTCTCTTCGGATAATACAGGAGTGTGGCGCTAGCAAAGAAGAAATCGCAACTCGCCATATGAATATAGGAGCATGCTACAACATCCTTCATCGCCTTGATCCGGCACTATCATCCTATGAATTCGCGCTTTCGATAATGGAGGAGTCCGGTAACCGAAGGAAACTGGCATACCTCTACAACAATATCGGTACTATCTATGGAGAAAAGGAAGATCTGAGCAAAGCTCAGGAGTACTTCCATAAAGCTCTTGATATCAGGCAGGACCTGGGAGATAAACCCGGTATCGCAAGCACACTGGGCAACATGGGAATACTGCATGAAATACATGGTGAGAACGAATCAGCTCTTAAGTGTTTAATCAGGGGCCTTGAACTGTATGAGGAGATTGGCAACATCAGAGGAATCGCCCATACATGCGGTTGGATAGGCGGTATATATACCGTTCTGGGACGTCTCGATGAAGCTGAATCATATATCATCAGAGGCCTTTCGATAACAAGGAAGCTGAATCTGAAGGACCGGGAAATCCTCTGCCTGGGGAAGATAATAGACATGTACGAGGCAAAAGGTGATCTGACGAAAGCGCTTCAGTATTCCCGGGAATTGAAAACATGCATCGAAGAGTACCTGAACGAGAAGAGCATGGATAAGATAGCAGGGCTTCAGGTGCAGTTCGAAACAGAGAAAAAAGAAAAAGAGGCTGAAATCTATCGTCTTAAGAACGTAGAGCTTTCTGCGATGAACGATGAGCTTCGTGATGCCCTTACGCATGTTAAGAAACTTCAGGGTTTGCTTCCAATCTGTGCTTCGTGCAAGAAAGTCAGAAAAGATGACGGTTACTGGCAGCAGATAGAGTTGTATGTTTCCGATCATTCAGACGCGACATTCTCCCACGGGATATGCCCTGAGTGTATGATAAAACTTTACGGGAAAGAATTTACTCATGAGTAACAGGAGAATCCAGTGACACGCAACCTAGTGCATATCACGTCTATCCTGCTGCTGGGTACGTTTGCTGCCGCTTACGCTCACCCTCATATGTTCATTGATACGAAGCTTGAGATTCGTCTTTCCGGAGATCGTCTTGAAGGCCTGGAGATAACATGGTTTTTCGACCCGATGTTCACCGCTTCCATTGCAGGCGACTGGGATGAAAACGGGAACGGCAGCTTCAGCGAACGTGAAGTCGGCCTGATATTTGAGAACGCCTTCTCGAATCTTGCTGATTTCGATTACTTCACATACGTAAGCTCCGGCAATACAACACTGTCCCCTTCTGTGGTGGAGGATTTTACCGTCTTTATGGATGGTTCGACACTGGTCTATCGGTTCTTTGTGCCCATCGATATTGTTTTGTGTGACGGATGTTTTGCTGTTGCCATTTACGATCACACTTATTACTGCGACATTCTCTATTGTTCGGACTCTCCGATCACGCTTACTGGTCCGGGAAGCTCGAACGCGTCTTTTCAGATAGTCGAGAATAACAATATTGAGATTATGTACGGAGGCGCCGTATCGGTCTCCAGAGATGGAAAGACCTACACCGGCATGGCCTACCCTCAGCAGGTGGTTGTCACCTTAGAGGATATTTGAGTTAATGCGGTTTACGGTTGGCGTTAACATCCTTTGCCTTTTATTGCTTATTCCTTCTTTGGGGTTGAGTCAGGGCAATCCGTTTCTTTCCGGAACTTCAGATAACAGCCAGCAGAATCAGGTAACTGAATCAACAGGGCTGTACTCTTCCAGGATTCTTGGCCCTCTGCTTCGGCAGAGTGTTGCTTTGCAGCGGACGCTTCAGCGTTCGATCTCGGAAACCATGCAGAGTGTTAAGGACAGAGGTGATTTCGGGAGCCTTTTTGTCCTGCTGGGAGCATCCTTCCTGTTCGGACTCCTTCATGTCATGGGTCCGGGGCATCGTAAAATGCTTGTGATAGGTTATTTCATGGGAGAGAAAGCCAAACCTGCCGCGGGTATTCTGGCGGGGTTTCTGCTGGCATTGGTACATGCTGGCAGTGCTATTGTTCTGGTTGGCGGATTCTACTGGTTTGCTTCCCGATCCCTTCTGGTTTCCGTTAATCAGGCGGAGCTTTTTCTGTTCCCCATCACCTATGGTATTATCGTTGTTCTTGGTGCATGGATGCTGTATCAGGGATCGCGGGGTTATCGCCGGAATGAGAAGCAAAGTGCTGACGCGAAAGGTATTGGAGGGCTCATCCTGTCCGGCCTTGTACCATGCCCCGGAGCATCCGCGATAATGATCTTTGCCATAACCTCCGATGCCATGATTCTTGGTATCCTTGCTGTTCTGGCCATGTCTCTCGGGATGGGGCTGTTTCTTTCCGGGCTCGGACTGGTGAGCATCTTCTTCCGTCGCGGGATATCCCGCATCTTCGAGGATCAGAAACGCGCCCGGATTCTGGATCTTGTGCTTCACCTGGTCGGGGGCATTCTTATGATATGTTTCGGCGCTTTCCTGCTGGCAGGATGCCTTCTGGGCTGAAGCCTTTAACGGAATAATCCCGGCTGGACCCTTCTTCTGTTGACTAAAGAGATGAAACATACCTGTGTTTCGTCTATAAGTTGGACGAAAAAGGGTATGTTTTGTCCGGAGATACTGTGCTATACAGGAATATCTCATCTGATGTACATGGTGGGGCAGGTCAGCCGGGTGACGAAGATCTTGCGTCCGTATATGGAAGCAATCGTATGACATGGTCAAGCCATAAAACGTTTAGTCGAATGAAGGATTTCTATGACCTGTATGTGCTGGCGCGGGATTTTACCTTTGACGGCAATACCTTGTCCGGTCGATCCAGGCAACCTTCAAGAGACGAAGAACTGACATCCCCATCGAGTTGGTCTATGAGTGGGCCGTGGAAGAATTGAGAGAAGAGCTAAATGGCGTATAATTACATTTGTAATAACAGCAGGACTACATGGTAAATAACCCGGAACCCATAAGGAGATTGCTGATGACAGTCATCCTGATAGCAGCGGTTGTTTACCTGGCAATTTGCGTCTACCTGTATCTGAATCAGAGAACTTTCATCTACTTCCCGCAGCCCGGGGTGCTGTACATCGGAGAAAAGCCCGTAGAGATACGGAGCGGAGAG
>JAUVEU010000007.1 GCA_030594645.1 Candidatus Aegiribacteria sp. | reverse complement strand
CGATACCGGGCGGGACAACGGTGTTGAATACGTCTTCATCTGTACGGAAGACAATGTTCACTGGGTGTCCGACCTCTTCGAGACTCACCACTACCTCGGTCTTCGTGTCAGGGTGGAAACTTTAGCAAGCCCTTCAAATTCGACTCTTATAAAGGCCGCAATTACTGACAACTACCTTGCAGGCGTAATGAGCTTTGCCTGTATTGTCGGAACCCATGCCGAGCTGCCTTCATACACCTGGGGTGGAAAACTTGGTGACTACTGGTACGCATGCCTCACCGGAAGTGATAACTATCCCGAAATCGGTGTAGGCAGAATCACAGGTAACGAAACACAGATCACCACACAGGTTACAAAAATCATCAACGGCTACATGAATTACAGCTTCGATGATTCCAGGACAACCGACATAACTCCAAGCGAAACCGTTCTGGCCGCGCATCCCCAGGATTACCCTGGCAAATATACCCTGTGCTGCAACGAGATAGCGGCATATCCCTACAGCCTCTGCGATGTTACTTTCACCAAGGTTTATCCTCCTGAGGGCGGATCGAATGACGATGTTTCCAATGCCATAAACAACGAAATCGGAACCGTTACATACAGAGGACACGGCCTTACAGACTGCTGGGACTGGGGTATTCCGGACTGGACTTCTTCTCACATCGATGCATTGACAAACACGTTCATGCCGCCTGTCTTCAACATAGCATGCAACTGCGGAGAATATCAGTACTCTTCTGTCTGCCTTTCAGAATCATGGCAGTGGGCGGAACACGGCGCCAGCGGAAACCTCGGCTCGACATGTCCGTCGTGGACTTATGCCAACCATGATTACATCAAGGAGATCTATATCGCTATGTACGATACCGGCACTTTCCGCGTAACGGACGCAACCAATGTCGGTGCGGTTTACATAATTAATAATCATGGTTCTCTTGGCGTCGACAATGCCAGAATGTACATGTGGTTCGGTGATCCTGCCATGGATATCTGGACTTTTGACACGGAGGGTGAGCCTGCAGGGCTCATAATCTCCGCGCCTTCCTCGCTTATGCCCGGAAATCAGGATATAACCATCACTGTCACCGATGGAACTTCCCCTGTTACGGGAGTCAATGTTACCATTACAGATGGCGTTGATAATTACGGAGCGGGCATGACCTGCTACGAAGAGGGTCTGACCAACTCATCAGGTCAGGCTGTCATTAACATTACTGTCCCTGCAAGCGGGACAATTCATATTGGCGCGTTCCTTCATGATTACAGTTACGATCTTCACAGTATTGTCATCGGTACCGGCGTTGCTGAAACCTCAGGTGATGCCGACGTCTTCATGTTTGAACGGCCCGTTCCCAATCCGATCACAGTAAGCGCTTCCATCGGTTTCAGTATTCCGGTTGCCGGGAGTGTGGAACTTGCCGTATATGATGTCTCCGGTCGCATGGTCGAGACCATTCACAACGGTTCTCTTGATTCAGGCAGCCACTCCCTTCAGTGGACACCGGGTTCTCAAATTGCCAGCGGCGTTTACTTCATCCGCCTTACCACCGAGGAAGGAACCCTTACCAGGCAGGCAATGGTTATCCGATAATCTGATACTTTTCGATTAAGCAAAAGGCGGGTCGATTGGCCCGCCTTTTTTGTATCTACCCCTTTTCTATTCAGTGATTCAGGCTTATCTATCAGAATACTTAAAATAGCTTATCCGACCTGAATGGGGTTTCACTTGGTTTACAAAATCGGTTTTAACAACGAGAAATACCTTGAAGAACAATCGCGTGAGATTCTTTCAAGAGTGCAAAGCTCTGACAGCCGTCTCTACCTTGAATTCGGCGGCAAGCTCATGTATGACCATCATGCTTCCAGGGTTCTCCCCGGTTACGACCCGAATGTCAAAATCCGGCTTCTTGAGAAACTTCGTGACAGGGCGGAAATCATACTCTGTATCTATGCGGGGGATATCGAAAAAAGGAAAATCAGAGGGGATTTCGGCATTACCTACGACGCTGATGCCCTGATGCTCATCGACGGGTTTCGCTCAAGAGGAATCAATCTCAGAGGTGTTGTGATAACAAGATTTGAAAATCAGCCATCGGCAGTCTCTTTCGAGAATCGTTTGAAACGCCGGGATATAGATGTTTTCAGGCATTACTACACAAAGGGTTATCCAACTGACGTTGATCTTATCGTAAGCCCTGAAGGCTATGGAAAAAACGATTATATAGAGCCGCACAAACCTCTTGTAGTTGTTACGGGACCCGGTCCTGGCAGCGGAAAACTTGCTACCTGTCTTTCACAGCTTTACCATGATCATGGAAACGGGATCCGTTCGAATTACGCGAAATTTGAAACGTTCCCTATCTGGAACCTTCCTTTAAAGCACCCTGTCAATGCCGCTTATGAAGCGGCAACTGCTGACTTGCGGGATGTTAACCTGGTGGACCCGTTTCATCTTGATGCCTGCGGAGAGATCGCCATTAACTACAATCGTGACGTTGAGGCTTTTCCTCTGCTCAAGCGCATACTGGAAAAGATAACGGGAGACAGGTCACCTTACGATTCTCCTACGGACATGGGTGTGAACAGAGCAGGATTCGGTATAACTGATGATGAGGTTGTGAGAGAAGCGGCAATGCAGGAAATTATCAGAAGATACTTCCGCTACAGCTGTGAATATGTTATGGGGCTTGCGGATAAGGGTACGGTACAGAGAGTAGAACTGCTGATGCGCGATTTCGATCTGTCACCTTCCTGCAGGCCTGTTGTGGAACCTGCTCTCGGAAGGATGCGCTCAAAGGAATCCGAGGAAGGTATCGATAACGGAAAAGCCGCGGCTATCCTGCTTAAGGACGGCAGCTTCGTCACAGGCACCAGTTCCGATCTGATGCATGCTTCAGGAGCTCTTATTCTGAATGCTGTCAAGAAGCTGGCAGGGATCAGCAAAGAGGTTCTTCTTCTTTCTCCGGCAACCATCGATTCCATTAGAGAGCTTAAGAAAGTAATGGAGATTCCCACGCTCAATCTCGACCTTGAGGAAGTTCTTATTGCCCTGAGTGTAAGTTCGGCGACTTCTGAAGCAGCAGCAAGCGCCATGAGAAAGCTTATCGAACTAAGAGGCTGTGAAGCTCATCTTACTCACATGCCCTCTCCGGGAGACGGAAACGGTTTAAGAAATCTTGGAATAAACGTAACCTCCAATCCTGTTTTCGGCAGCCGGAAACTGTATATGAGCTGAAATCCGTAAGTATTACCAACTCAGGACTTGACCTTTGACCGTAATTGTCTGATTATTGCCCTGTCGTTTGCTGCGCATTATCTGCGCAGCCCGTAGTAACGCAGGTTACCGGACCGGAAGCGATAAACACAAATGAGTTCTATTTCTCCTTCCGGCCGGTTTTACTTTGCGTTTAACCACTATCTGGAAGGAGTTTCTGGTTTGCGAGACTATGAAACTGTAGTAATCTGGAATGCCAGTATTCCCGAAGTTGAGATCGAAAAAGAGCACGATCGTGTTGTTGAGATCATCAAAGGGAATAAGGGAGAGTACAAAGGCTCTGACAAATGGGGCCGCCGAATGCTTGCCTATCCTATCAAAAAGCAGACCGAAGGAATCTACCATTTCATTAAATGGAATGGTGAAACTGACATCATCGATTCAATCGACAAGCTTCTGAGAATTCACGAAGGCTGTATCAGGTATGCAACGCTCCGGTCTGATGATGATGGAGTGGCTTCGGTCAATTCCTTTGATGACTTTGACCGTGTCAACGAGGAGGAGGTGGATATCAGTAATGGATCTCAGGATGCCTAATATCAATAAGGTTATCATCTCCGGAAATCTGGTCAGAGACCCTGATGCAAGAATTCTTGAAAATGGAACACATCTCGCGAAGATGTCTATCGCCAATAATCAGCGTTACCGTGACAGGAATGGTGAGTGGCAGGAAAAGACCTGCTATGTAAATGTAATTGCCTGGCGAAAAACCGCTGAACTGGTAGGTGAATTCTGCCGTAAGGGCTCTCCCGTTATGGTGGAGGGCGAACTCGTCTACAATTCATGGGAAGACCGGGACGGAAACCAGAGGAGCAGACTGGAGATAAACGCCAGAAGAATTCAATTCCTGGAGCGCAGAGGCCAGGATTCCTCTTATCAGGATTCTCCGCAGGAACAGAAAAGTAAGGATTCTACAGAGGGAAATGAATTCTCCGAGTCTAAACCTATGACTCCGGACGATGACATTCCGTTCTAGATATCATGACTGTACCTCACGAATTGCCTGAACTCAATTACATCATTTTCACAGGCACGGTGGAACGTATTGAAAAGCTCTCTCTTACCAGGTACAATATCTTTGTAATCAGGTTTGAAGTTGAGAGTACCGTAACTTTTGCCACCGGAACCGCGGAAGCAAGAAAGACTTCCTCTATTCTCTCAGTTGAAGCCTGGGGCAACCTGGCAGAGGAAATAGACAGACGGATAAAGAGCGGTTCTACAGTTCTGGTTGAGGGCAGTCTTGTCAGCAGATCGTACGAAGACAGATCAAAGGGACTACATCACAGAATGATCGTAAAAGCATCCGGTGTTGAATCGCTGGAAGCAAGATCATAAAGACCAGCAGGAGGAACTGATTTGGTCACAAAAAAACGAATGAAGAAAAAGAGCAGTAAATTCGGACGTAAAAAGAAATGCCGTTTTTGCGGAAATCCACAGCTGGAAATATCATACAAGAACGATAAGATGCTCCAGAGACACATCTCCGACAGAGGGAAAATCATTGCCAGGAGAGTAACCGGTAACTGTGCTAAACATCAGAGAAGAATCGCGAATGCCATCAAGGTAGCAAGATTTTTTGCATTGCTTCCCTACGTAAGGGAACACTACAGATAAGGTTGTCTGCAGGCTCAGAAAAATGGAACAGACTTTAAAGAGAACAGGAACAGGATTCTTCGGGATTATAGCTCTGGGTATTATTTTGATTCTGATGGGCATCCCTTTCGTGGGAATGGCTGTTATGACTATGATGCTCTCGCTTTCAAATTTCAGAAGAGCGTTACCGCTGGCGGTTGTAACTCTTGTCGGTGTATATCTGATATCGGATTTTACAGGGGCACTGATTACTGCAACCGGTTCAGGTTTGCTTTCCGCCGGAATAAGATCGGGAAGAAGCCTTGAACTGTCAACCATATTTGCTTCGGGGGCGGCAGCCATAACATCAATATTCGGGACGATATTAATGCCCGATCAATCGCTCATATCTCAGGAGAATATGGAAGCGCTGTCACGAATCTACAGATCGGCTGGCTTAAGTTCTTCTGAGACAACCACGATTCTGAGCATTTTTCTTTATATCCTCCCTTCTCTGCTGGCTATATGGGCGGTTGCCGGCACTGTCACAGCAGCGTTTGCGGTTCGAACAGTAAATCAGCGGAGGAAAGAATCATTTAGAATTATCACTCAGGGAATGGAACTCCGTCTTGGCCTGTTACCCGCATGGATCCTGATAGCTGCTCTTTCAGTCAATCTTACCGGCGGAGGGTTTCCACCATACGTTCAACAGGCAGCTGTGAATATCTCTATTTTCATGATCCTGCCATATTCTCTGGTTGGTTTCGGAATCTTCAGGATTGCTCTGCGCAGTTTCCCTATGCTGCTTATGGCTGCAGTCCTGATTGCGATCATTTTTCCCCCTGCGGCGATTTGCATTCTTGTTCTGGCAGGCATAATGGACACATGGTTTGATTTCAGACTGCGACTGAAAAAATATTTGGAAAGGAAAACACAGGAATGAAAGTACTTCTAATGAAGAGTGTTGAAGATCTGGGCATTGGAGGTGAAGTTGTAAATGTCGCTAATGGTTATGCGAGAAATTTTCTGTTTCCAAGAAATCTTGCGATTAAGGCAACTCCTTCAGCCGTGAAATCCGCCCTGATCTATCGTGCTAAAGCCCTGGAGGAACAGGCAGAGACCTTAAATCAATCGGAGCAGCTCGCTGAGAAGCTCAGGGGATTCACTGTTGAAATCGCTGCTTCTGCCGATGACAACGGACATCTTTATGGAAGCATAACCGAGAAACAGATTTCTGCAGTTCTGAAAGAGGCAGGATTTGTTATAGACGCTGAACACGTTCTTCTGAGCGATCATATAAAGAAAACGGGTGACTTCCCAATTTCTGTGAAAATATATGGAGATATTCGCTCCGAAATCATCGTAAAGATTCTACCAGAAGCGGATTAGTCTTCTTGCGAATCCTTGCAGTAGAAACATCGTGTGACGACTCCGCGGTTGCATTGCTCGAAGACAGCAGTGTAGTCGCGGAGAGGATCCACAGTCAGAGCATTCATTCGAATCATGGCGGGGTTGTCCCTGAACTCGCCTCCAGGCAGCACATTGAGATCCTTCCCGGTCTTGTGAAGGAAGTGCTTTCAGAATCCGGGACAAGCTCTCTCCGTGAAATTGATGTATTCGCGGCAACAGCGGGTCCGGGGCTTGTAGGCTCCCTTCTTGTAGGACTATCCTGGACTAAAGCAGCTGCCTTCGCATCCGGAAAGCAATTTCTCGGAATCAATCATCTTTCAGCCCACCTTCATGCTCATTACACAGGGCCGGATTCCATAGCTTTTCCAGCGGTTGCCCTGCTGGTTTCCGGCGGACACACCTGTCTTTTCATCATGGAATCCTGGAACCGCGCAGTTCTGCTGGGTTCAACAAGAGATGATGCAGCAGGAGAAGCTTTTGACAAGACGGCTAAACTTGCGGGTCTTGGATATCCTGGCGGAGAAGCTCTGGAAAAGGCTGCAATCGATGGAAATCCAGGGAATGTATTGCTGCCTTCTCCTCTGTCAGACCCAACTCTTCCGGAGTTCAGTTTCAGCGGCCTGAAAACAGCTGTGAAACTTCAATGGGAAAGCGGCGCTGACCTTGCGGATCTTGCGGCTTCCTTTCAGAAAGTCGTTGTTGATATCCTGGTTTCAAAACTGCTTTTTCAGACGGATCGTTCAGGTGCAGTGAGTGTCCTTGCAGCTGGCGGTGTTACTGCTAACAATCTGCTTAGATCCCGATTGAGAGAGGAGTGCGCGAAACGGGGAATTGCTCTCTTCCTGCCTGATAAAAAACACGCCACGGACAATGCCGTTATGGTTGGAAGGGCTGCTTACGCTGTCATTCGCGAAAATCCTTCCTCTTCCTCCTCTCTGTCATGCAACGCATTCTCAAGATGGTCAGGTACAACCCTCAAACCGCTGTGCTGTACCTGATCTGAATCCATAACGTTATAATCATACATGTTCAATTCTATTGTTCAAGGAGATAACGTATGCTGGTGAGTTTTGCGGGCTGATACATCGCAGGGTGTTGATATTGTAAGTATCAGCAGAATAGAAAAAGCTGTTCAGCGAAGCGGAGAAAATTTTCTCAGGCGTATATTTACATCGGAAGAACTTCTTCTCCACATCGATTTTAGCTTTCTCGCAACACGTTTCGCAGCAAAGGAAGCTTTTTTCAAGGCGCTGGGCACCGGCATTTCCGGAGGGGTTCGATGGCATGATTTCTCTCTGCCTCCTGAAACTGAAGACACTTTAAGGCCGGAAGTATCAGGAGTATCATACGAATTGCTTAAGGGACGGAGAGTGCATGTCAGTGTTTCAAAGACAACTGGGACTGCAATAGCAATAGTTGTGCTTGGGGGGGTGGAGAATCGAAATGAGATACTGGGTCACACCTGAAGAAATGGCGAAATTCGATGCCAGGGCTATTAAGGCAGGTACTCCTGGCGATGTTCTTATGGAGAGGGCAGGCACGTCTGCCGCTCTCGTCGCGATAGCAATGACACAACCTGACCAGGGTCCTGTCCAGGTCTGGTGCGGTCCCGGAAACAATGGCGGAGATGGTCTTGTTCTCGCCAGGCAGCTGAAGAAAAGGGGCTATGATGTCTGCGCTGTTCTTGCGACTACATCGGGGAAGAGCCTTTCTCATAACTGTCAATCCAATCTTGGCCGATTCGTTCAGGTCGAAGGAAAAGTTCTTGCTCCGCAGAAACTGAAAGACCTGCCTGATTCTCCCGCCCTGGTGGTTGATTCCCTTCTTGGTACAGGTTTCGATGGAGAACTGAAAGGAGTTTTTGCAGAGTGTGCTGACATTATAAGACATAGCCATTGCAAAGTACTCGCTGTTGATACTCCTACAGGTGTTAACGGCAAAACCGGCTGCGTTGATCCTCATACTCCGCGAGCAGATGCTACTGTGACTTTCGCAGCACCAAAAGCGGGATTGCTTCTCCCGCCGGGGTGTGGCTATACAGGAAATATTCTGGTGCCTGATATCGGAATAAGCATTAACCGCAATAAAAAGCAGATGGTTCTCGGATTGAGTGATGCTTTTGCTCTTCTGCCTGATCGACCTGTTAATGCGCATAAGGGAACTTTTGGCCGACTTCTCCTTATCGGGGGCTCCGAGAACATGCCGGGGGCTCCTCAGCTTATGTCTCTGGGAGCTCTCAGATCCGGCGCAGGGCTTGTTTTTCTATCTGTTCCTCTTCCAGCACATCCCTTCATTTCCGGAAGAATTCCCGAGGTTCTCGGTTCCTACTTCCTTCCGGGAGATTACACTGGCCTGCCGAAGCCTGATGAGTTCGACGCCATCGCCATAGGCCCGGGGATGGGAAACAATTCTGCAACCATGAAAATTGTTTCCTATATCCTTCAGAACTGGAAAGTTCCTCTTGTGCTTGATGCTGACGCTCTCAATGTTCTGCAGGATCCTGTGAGCCAGTTGAGTGAATACAAGGGATCTCTGTTGATAACGCCACACCCCGGAGAACTTTCAAGATTGACGAAATGCAACGTGTCGAATATCAGGAGCATGTCAAAAGCTGCCGCAAAACTTTCAGCTTCTTCGGGAGCCGTTGTACTCCTCAAAGGGAAACCTTCCATGGTTTTTAACCCTGACGGAGGATGCTGTCTGATTCCAACAGGGAACAGCGGCCTGGCGACAGGAGGGAGCGGGGATGTTCTTACAGGCATAGCATGCTCTCTCATGGCGCAGGGATTGAAACCCTTTGAAGCAGCTGTTCTTTCCGCGTATGTACACGGTCTCTCGGCTGATATTGCTATTGAGCATTTTTCAGAGCGATCGCTGATTCCATCCGATGTGATTTCAAATATGGGCAGGGCGTTCCGTACAATTGAAAACGGCAGTCAGAGCGAATTACTCACGCCCGGAGGAAAATGGAGAAGTGAGTATGCTTATTAACAGAACTGAAGCGTTGAAACTGCTTGAGAACAATCTGGGAAACATCAATCTCATTCGTCACTGCCTTGCTTCTGAGGCCGTCCTTCGCGCACTCGCGGAGGACAGAGGCGAGGATATTGATCTCTGGGGAATAACGGGTCTGCTTCATGATATTGATTACGAACTCACTTCAGACGATCCGTCCAAACACGGCATGATCGCGGCGGACATACTGGCTGATCATCTCCCTTTCGAATCGATCCACGCTATTCAGTCTCACAACGCTTTGCATACCGGTATAGAAAGAGGTTCTGATTTCGACTATCTCCTTGCTGCCGGGGAGTCTATCACCGGGCTTATAGTCGCTGTTGCCCTTGTATACCCGGACAGGAAACTTGCTTCAGTCAAACCGAAATCCGTTCTTAAAAGGATGAACATGTCAGCCTTTGCCAGATCTGTTCCAAGAGATACGATAAGAGAATGTTCAAAGGCGGGATACGATCTTGATGTTTTTGTTACTCTTGCGCTTGACGCGATGAAGGGCATCGCTGAAGACATTGGATTGTAATCCGGGTGGATCCGGGCTAGTAGTACCTGCTTCTGAAATAGGTCAGCATACTGGATACATATTCTCTGAATGAGAGCTTGTAAGGGAATTCCCTCTGCTTTATACAGTAACCCTTCCACAGTTTGTCCAGAAATCCGTACAGGCAATCAAGAGGCAGTCTTATCAGTGTTTTCAAAAGATACCGCACCGGTTTGAATTCTATGGAAAGCGCGAATAACTGACGCAGCCGCTTCCTTCTATCGTTGTCAGGAAGATTCAGAATACAGTCATCAAAAAATGAATCAGGTATGTAGTCACCATCGCTGAGAAGACCCTGTTCTTTGCTGAATTCACTGATTTTTGTACGCGGATAGGGTTGCATCAGTGTCGCAAAAGCGAAATCCGGCTGTATTTCATAGTTCAGTCTGAGAGTGTCCAGATCATCCTCAAGTGTGCCGGTGGGGATACCAAGAATATTCTGTGTTACCAGCATGATGCCGCTTTCCTTAACGGCCCGGCAGGCATTCAGCAGTTCCTCTGTGCTGAGATCTCGATTAAGCACTTCCTTCCTCAGGCGTGGATTTGCGGTTTCCAGCGCCATTTTCACACTGATGCACCCCGCTTCCGCCAGCAGTCCCATGATTTCATCTGTAACCAGATTGGCTCTGAGATGACAGTGAAACGGGAGAGCAATTTCAATACTGTATTTCCTGCAGAATTCTCTGACCCATTCGTGATCAAGAATGAAGATGTCATCCTGAAAAATTATCATCTGAAGTTCGGTATTTTCTTCCTTCAACTCTTTCAATTCATCGATAACATTTCCGACTGATCTTCTTCTGCAGTACTTTCCGAGACCGCTGTACATCTGCCTGAAGCTCTGATTGAAACAGTAACTGCAATCGTATGGACATCCCCGACCTGTTATGCAGAACACAGCCTTTCTGTTCGCTCCAGGAAGCAGATCTCTATAGGGAAACGGGATTGTATCAAGGTCTTCAACCAATGGAAGAATCTGATTTTCACGTATCTGTCCGTTCTCCCGATAGAGAAGGTTGCCGACCTCTCCTATCGATCTTCTTCCATCAAGCGCTTCCAGAAATTGTGGAAACGCCGTCTCGGCTTCGCCGCGCATTGCGTAATCAAGCCATGAATTCTCGGACAGCACCTCGGGGAAGAACGTCGGATGAGCTCCTCCCATTATCGTGAGAACTCCTGTTGCTTCTTTAAGGCTTTTCACGACTTCGCTGTATTTCCTGTGGAATCCTGTGGTGGTTCCAAACGCCAGGATATCCGGCGCTGTTTTTCGCACAGTGTCCGTAAGATCCTTCATGTTTAATGAAAGAGCGCTTATTTCATGGCCGAGGTCAATGGCAATCGATGCAAGGTAACCTATTCCCAGAGGTATTGTTATTGGGTCATGAACCAGAAAAAGAATCCTCATACTGACAGTTGTCTTCCTTTTCTGAAAGCTTCAATGTTTACCTTGAGAGCTTTTGACGGAACCCTTTCCTCGACAGCCCTGTACCAGTAATCTTCATCTATCGGAATAAATGGAGACGCTGCTCCGATCAGTACCACATTGACCACTCTGAGGTTACCTAGTTCCTCGGCTATCTCAAAAGCCGGTACCATTCTGCATGGTATATCCTGCTCTTTCATCATGGATATAACATCGGGATACACAGCGTGTCCTGTGTTAACTGTCATTGGAGTTATCTCGAGATCACATGATAAAAGGGTTCCAGATGGCGAAAGGAATGGTGCCCATCTCAGAGCCTCCATCTTCTCCATTGAAAGGATAAGATCAGCCGTCCCTTTTTCCACCAGTGGGCTGTACACTTTCTCTCCGAACCTGACATGGCTGGAAACACTTCCGCCCCTCTGGGCCATTCCGTGAACCTCGCTCTTCTTTACATCATTGCCGGCCATCCTGGCCGCTTCGCAGAGAATCTCGCTCGCAAGCAGAATCCCCTGACCTCCAGTGCCGCATATGATCACATTTGTTACGGGTTTCATTCCAATCCCTCCATGTCCTTCGAGATAGCGTCAACAGGACAGACCTGAACGCAAAGATCACAGTTAGGCCAGCAGAGAAGCTTGCTGATATCAGGTTTTTCATCCTTCCAGCTTATAGCGGGACACCCGAGTTTCATGCAGAGTTTACACCCTATACATTTCTCCGGATCAAGTATTGCCACACTCTTTTTTACCGGTCTGTAGCACATTACACAGGGACGTCTTGTGATAATCACTGAAAGTTCATCCCTCTCGAACTCCTCTTTGAATACTTTCTCCATCTCGGTTAGATCATGCGGGTCGATAACCCTGATGTGCTTCACTCCGCAGGATTCAACAACCTTGACAAGATCAAGCACAGGCGCAGGCTCTCCCCTCAAATTTTTACCTGTTGTAGGGTTTTCCTGCCCGCCGGTCATAGCGGTAAGGCTGTTGTCCATTATCATTACGGTTCCGGTATTCCCATTGTAGACCATGTCTATGAGTCCGGTTATTCCGGAATGCACAAAAGTTGATTCTCCTATTGCGGCAACAAGTTTCCCCATTCCCTCTCTGCCAACCGCTTTTTCAATTCCGCTCAGTACTCCAATGGAAGCGCCCATGCAGATAGTTGTCTCAAGCGCATTGAAGGGCGCCATGAGTCCAAGAGTATAGCAGCCAATGTCTCCAGTGGAACTGCCATTGAGCTTACTCAGGCAGTAGAAAGCGCCTCTGTGGGGGCAGCCGGGGCAAAGAGCAGGAGGTCTCGCGGGGAGTTCTGCTTCGAAGAATGTGACCGCTTTTGTCGTACCCGGATGTAGAGCTTTCCTGACTAATTCCGGATTCAGTTCTCCCTCATTTGAAATAATATCCTTGCCGATTGCGGGAATGAGGAATTTCGAACGGACTCTTTCTTCAAGGAATGGTTCTCCTTCCTCGACGAAGATCACTTTGTCGACCATGCCGATAAACTTCTCTATCAAGTTCCAGGGTAAGGGGTTGGACATGCCTATCTTCAGCAGGCATGCTTCCGGACAAACCTCTTTGACGTACTGATATGAGATTCCGCTTGTTATAATGCCGACAGCGCGGTCGCCATCCTCAATCCAGTTTAGAGAACTTTCGGAGCCCCAGACGGAAAGTTCTTTGAGCCTTTTAACGACTCTTGAATGCATTTTCCTTGCGTTCGAGGGAATAGGTACTCTTTTGGCTATATCAGTTACATACCCCTTCACTGGAACTTCCCTGCGGGGACCTACCTTCACGATACTCTTTGAGTGACATATCCTGGTAGTGACTCGTATGAGAACCGGAGTGTCAAAATCCTCGGATATGGAAAGAGCCTCTCCGACCATGTCCTTGGCTTCCTGGCTGTCGGAAGGTTCAAGGCAGACAACTTTCGCTGCTCTCGCCATAAGACGGTTGTCCTGCTCGTTCTGACTGGAATGCATGCCCGGATCATCAGCGGATACTATGACTATTCCACCTGTTGCCCCCAGGTAGCTGAGCGTAAAAAGAGGATCGGCAGCAACATTCAGCCCCACATGCTTCATTGCGGATAACACTCTTGCTCCTGCGAATGATGCTCCTGCAATAACCTCAAGGCTGACTTTTTCATTAGGAGCCCATTGAGCGTCAATCTCGTCGTATTCATCTCCAATTGTCTCAAGGATTTCAGTAGAAGGAGTCCCTGGATAGGCTGACGCGAAATGCACGCCGGACTCCCAGGCACCTCTTGCGATTGCTTCGTTTCCTGATAGAAGGAGAGTTCCATCCACAATCGTATTGAGTTTTTCTCTCATATTCCGCCTTTCTGAAATTAGTCGTATGTCTTTTCTTCCTCGACAGAGTCCAGAACTCTCAGTACTCCTCTGGCAAGAGCTTCCAGTTCTTCTTCGCCAGGGAAAAGAATCACTTCTCCGAGGAAACCCAGGCCTTCAATCAGCCTGTCTGTCATCCATCTGTTATGCGCTATTCCTCCTGTAATTACTATAGCATCCACATCTCCGTGAAGAGCAGCCGCCATAGCGCCGCCTTCCTTGATTATCTGGTAGGCCATCGCTCTGAGGGCCAGGTCGGCTGTTTTATCTCCTCTTTCTGCTCTCTGTACCGCTTCTCCAACATGGTCGGTTCCGGTGTATGCATAAAGACCTCCTTCTTTCAGAAGGATCCTTTTCATGTCTTTCCAGTTATAGTCGCCTGAAAGACATAATCGAGCAAGGCCTGTTGTTGGAAGCGCCCCTACTCTCTGCGGGCTGAAAGGTCCTCCATCATTTGCCTGACTCGTATCAATCATTCGTCCTTTTCTCAGGGCATTTACCGATATACCGCTACCGAGGTGCAGTACAACAAGATTGATTTCATCAAGGTTTTTCTCAAGTCTTTCTGCTGCCTTATACGCTACCATGCGGATATTGAGAGCATGGCTCAGGCTGATTCTCGGAAGGCATGGAAGGCCGGAAAGTCTTGCCTCGTCTATCATTTCATCAACGCACACAGGATCAACAATAAATGCTGCGAGATCTGATGTTTCCGCAATGCTGAAAGCAAGAAGAGCTCCTAGATTTGACGGATGATCAGCCTGCAGAGTTGTCCCTTCCTTTATATCATCAACAAGTTTTTTGTTTACCCTGTAGGTTCCGCTTTTCAGTGGTTTGAAAGCTCCTCCTCTTCCCACAACAGCCGTCAGGTCTGAAACATCATGTCCGGCTTCTGTAAGGGTATTCAGGATGATTTCTTTTCGAAACTCATGTTGATCGAACGTGGTTTCATACTTTCCCAGCTCTTCCTGGAGATGGCGAATACTTTCTTCAAAAAGCAGCTCTGTTTCCCTGAAGAGACCGAGTTTTGTAGAAGTCCCTCCAGGATTGATAGCCAGAATCAATCTTCCTTCTTCAGACATTGCATCCTCCTGAAAGTATCACGCCAAGAGCGAGAGAATTCAATTTTGTAATCGGTTTGTCAGAGCGGGACAGCATCACCACCGGAGCTGCCGCTCCCATGATCAAACCTCCTATCTCCGCTCCAGCCATATACATCAAACCTTTCGCCAGAATATTGCCGCATGCGATATCAGGTGTGATCAGTATATTTGCTTTCCCCGCGACCGGGCCTGAAATGTTCTTTACTGCCGCGGATTCAGGATCCAGCGCCCCGTCAACTGCTACCGGTCCGAGAACTTCCAGTCCGGGAATACCCCTGCGTGCTACTTCAGAAAAGCGTATTGTCTCAGGCATTTTGGGATTCTCTGTTTCTATCGCGGCAAGCAGAGCAACAAGAGGTTTCTCCGCACCCAGTTTCATTATTACATCGGACGCATTGAGTGCTATCTGTACGACCGCGTCAGACTCAGGCCGTATATTCATCCCTCCGTCTGTAATTATGATCAATCTGCCCATAACCGGTGCGCTCACTACAGCTACATGACTCAGAACCCGACCTGTACGAAGGCCTGTATCTTTGTCGAGCATAGCTTTCTGAAATACCGAGGTTTTCAGCATGCCCTTCATCAGGATTGAAGCCTCTCCTGAACTTACCATCCTTACCGCTTCTGCCGCTGCTTTCTCCTGATCTTCCGTATCCACAATTTCTATTCCTGATGGAAGGTTCATCCCCAGGCCTGAAAGGGTGTCGTTCACCCCTGCCATCGGACCAAAGACAACAACCGAAGCCAGACCTTCCTCCACGGCTGTAATCAGGGCTTTCATAGAGGCCGGGTCATGTCCCATAGGAACGGCCACCCTGGCATCGGATATATCTTTTGCGGCCTGTCTGATTTCAAGGAAATTCTTGAACAATTCAACCCCCCCCGAACCTGTTATCTTCCTGTAAAGATCGTATGGCACACTCTTAATCAAACAGCAATGTGGTCTCTGTGCTGTCGGATTTTGTATTATGTAACCAGATTCACGTAAGGCCAAGGTGAAAGGAACGGAATGCTGAATAATGAACGCCTCTGATAAACTGGCTGAAGCATGGAATAAATGCGGAGCCGCCCTTTTCGATTTTGACGGCGTTCTGGCAGACAGCGAACCCTTTTTCAGAAGATCCTGGAATGCTGCGCTCGAGCCATGGGGCCATTCAATTACCCCTGAGGATTACTGGCTGTACTGGTCTTCACTTGGTGAAGGGCTGGAAGGTGAGATCCGGAGAAACGGTCTTCAGAACATAGATGCTGATCAAGCGGCTCTTTCTCAGAGGGAGATATATGAGGGTTATTGCAGACGGGGAGATATCCCGCTGTTTCCACGGGTAAAAGAGTTGCTGGCCAGACTTTCCTCCGTGTCTGAAATGTCTATACGCCCTTTCTGCATTGCTTCGAATACACGTTCATGGATTGTGAAGGAGATTCTCCAGCATTCCAACGCACATGTTCCTGCTCTTGTAGGAGGAGAGGGTTTAAGGAAAAAGCCTGCTCCAGACATTTTCCTTCTTGCCGCTTCAAGGATGGGCGTTCTGCCTTCTGATATCCTGGTCTTCGAGGATTCCTGGAAAGGCATCAGAGCGGCAGAGGAAGGCGGTTTTCAAAGTGTTCTTGTGCTTAACGACCTTAATCGAGGGCTTGACATTAAGTCAGGATATGCAATTAACGGTATTGGATCTATTCTTACCCTTCTGAATACAACAGAAAGGAATTGAGAAAGGAAAGCTATATGCATCTTATTTTTGAGACAGATCTTCTTACTCTTTCGATTGCAGGACTGGTTATCGGTCTTATATTCTGTTTCTTCGGGAAGAAGTTACTTGGTTTCGTCATTCTTCTTTTCGGATTTCTGATCGGTTATTCCCTTGGCGCGCAGGTTGTCTGCGATGCCCTTAATCAAACCATCAGCAGTTCCCCCTGGATTCCATGGGTGACCGGATTAGTATCAGCCGGACTTTCCGTTGTTGCCTGGAAGATATCAATGTTCTTTGCCGGCACGGTTATAGGTCTTTTTGCCGTGAGGGGGCTTCTTCCTGGAATTCCAGGCGTTGCTCATGCTGGAATTGCTCTTGCTATCGGTATTCTTGTACAGGTATACAGAACTCCTGTCATTGCGTTCATAACCGCTCTGGCCGGAGGCTATGTCGCCGGATCTTCAGCTCTGGATATTCTTGACCGTGCTGGTTTTCTCAGAACAATCGGGATGTATACCGAAAATACTAACAGCGGATTCATCATCGGAATTGCTCTGACAGCGATTTTTGCAATCACCGGTTACTTCTACCAGACAAAGGATCTCAAGGATTGATCTATCTGTGTCTTGAATTGACTGAATTGTATATTGCTTTGTCTGAAATACGGATTTTCTTGGATCGGGAGGATTCATTTGACTGAAAGACTGATTGACTACGGCATGGTTGCCTTTGTTATTCTTGTGATCATTGGGCTATTTCGTCTGTCACGTATTCTTATGCATACAATGGTTCGTCACCTGAAGGAGAAGTATCCTGTCCTGACGGCTGACAGGCTTATGGTGACAGGTTTTATAACTCTCCTCACGGGCATGATTTTTCTCCCTTTCATCACATCTGCTTTTGCCCTCATTGATAATCAGCACCTGGCCGGAGGAATGATCTTTCATCTTCTGCTCGTTGCTCTTTCCGTGGTTCTTTTCAGTATTGCTGAAGATCTCTTCAGATTGTTTTCTTCTTACCCCCCTGACCGCACCTGGACCAGAAAAAAGCATTTTCGCATCATATTGATACCTCTTCTCCTGTTCTGGGCTATCGGTTGTCTTTTCATCAGCCCGTTGTTCTACTCCGGTCTTACTGTGGTTCTTGCCCTCTTCTACCTTTACGCCCTTTTCTGCAAACCCACCACAAACAGCGGAAACTCACGTACGGACTGAGTAATGTCAGAAAGAAAAGTCCGTGTACTCCATATAATCACGAAAATTGCTGTTGGTGGTGCCCAGATGAATACGCTTATTTCCACCAGAGATATATCAGAAAAAGGTTACCCTTCAGATATCCTCACCGGACCTGAGAGACCTTCTGAAGGGGATTTGTATGATCTTGTCAGAGAATGGGATATTAACCTTCTTCTGGCTCCTCATCTCAAAAGAGAGATATCTCCTGTTAATGATTTGATCGCTTTTTTCGAGATTCGAAATATTATAAAAGACGGGAATTATGATATCGTTCATACACATGGATCAAAGGCTCGATTCCTCGGGAGGCTTGCTGCTGCCTCTTTTCCTGAAGTAAAAATAATACAGACTGCCCATGGATGGCCTTTCTATGATTCCATGCACTCTTTAAAAAAATGGTTTTACATCTCGCTTGAAAAGATCGGTTTCAGGCTTGCTCACGCCAATATCGCCGTTAGCTCCCGAGATCGCGATAAAGCTGTCAGATTCGGAATCGGATCCAGGGACAGCTACATGATTATTCGAAGCGGAGTTGATTTCGAGGAATTCCGAAAGGCAAGAGGCAATAAGTCCGAGGCAAGAGCAAAGCTTGATCTCCCGATTGACATTCCTGTTATCGGGTCAGTTATGCGTTTCTGTCAGGAGAAAGCACCCGACATTTTTGTTAAAGTCGCCTCTCTGGTTATCAAGCATAAACCCGACGTTCTGTTTGTTCTTGTCGGTGACGGCCCCCTCATGAAACAGACAGAAAAATGGATTGAATCTCATAATCTTCAGGATAGCTTTCTTCTTGTCGGAAGCAGAAAGGATATTGCAGAAATCCTGCCTGCTTTCGATCTCTTTCTGATAACATCACGTACAGAGGGGCTTCCAAGAGCTCTGCTGGAATGCCTTGCTGCAGGGATTCCTGTTGTGTCTACCGATGTCGGCGGCATTCATGAACTTGTCGATGGGAATCGAAATGGATTACTGTTTCCCGAAGGCGATATACCCGCTCTTGCCGGAGGTGTTATAAGCCTGCTGGATTCCCCCTCTACTGTCACTCATCTTTTGTCATCTGTGGATGATGACATAGAACCCTTTTCCGCTCGCAGGATGGTTGATTGCTTATTTGATCTCTACACCAGAATAAGCTCTCCAGAGATGAGTATAGTTTTTCTTTGTGATAACGAACCTTTCAATATTCCCCGGACTGTCACAAATATCATCAGGAAAAACCCCTTCAACAGGTATACTCTCGTCTCTCTTCCCGGACATGGATCATTGAAGAAACCAGTACTGAACTTAAAGCGCTATACAGCTCTTTATGGTCCTTCCGGATTCTTCCGGGAGCTGATCCGCTTTTTATCTTTTAAGACAGCAGGCTTTATCAGGTTACCCACCCGCTTTCCCCATTCGTTGAAACAGACAGCTTCCAGAATGCATGCTGATTACATTAAGTTGGACAGAATAAATAGCCCTGATTCCAACGATCTGCTTAGAAACCTTGATCCGGATATTTTTCTTTCTCTGGCATGTCCACAGATTCTAAGTAAGAGTACGCTCGCAATCCCCAGACTCGGAGCCTGGAATGTGCATTCTTCTCTCCTTCCCGCAAACCGTGGAATGCTTCCGACTTTCTGGTCTCTTTTCCACGGAGATCAGCCTGGCGTTACTCTTCATAAGATGGAAAAGAAACTCGATGCAGGAGGAATTCTTATTCAGAAACCTTTTGATGCCTCCATAGAAAACATATCTGTTCAACTGCTTCAGGTGGAATCAAAACGAATTACTGCCGATCTTGTCTCTGAAGGACTTTCGATTATACAACGTGGTGATTACAAACTGTTTGAGAATTCTTCCGATAAAGCAACTTTCAATTACTTCCCTTCGAAGGATGATGTGGATCGATTCCGGGATATGGGCGGAGACATAGCCGGTATAAAGATCCCCAGACCAAGGGTTGCCCTGTCATTCGATATTGAGGAATGGTTCCAGACCTACGCCGCAAGAAAATGGTATCCTCAGGAACAGTGGAACAGCATGGACTCCAGGACACCTGAAACACTGAACGATATTCTTGACCTTCTAAGCGCTCATAAGGCAAAAGCAACTTTTTTCTTTCTCGGGTGGCTTCTTGAGCGCCATCCTGAACTCGCTCAGAAAATAGTCCAGGAAGGACACGAAATAGGCTACCACGGCTATCATCACCTTGAACTCTCCATGCAATCGCGCGATGAGTTCTGCAGAAACATTGATCGTTTCCAGAAGCTTGTCGAACCTTTATCCATACCGGAACCGATTGGATTCAGGGCGCCCAGTTTTTCTGTTACTTCCGGAACCAAATGGGTTATTGATGAGATTGTTGCTCGCGGTTACAGGTATGACAGCAGTATTTATCCCATGTTCAGGCATCGATACGGTATGCCCTGCGCGCCACTTTCTCCTTTTGAACTAAAGGGTGAGAAAGATTCTATTCTTGAGCTGCCTCTCGCGTCCATTCAATTTCTGCGTGTAAAGCTGCCTGCAGCAGGTGGAGCTTATATGAGATTCTATCCTGGCGCTTTTCACAGAATGCTTCTCAGAAGCATTTCCAGAACCGGTAGAATTCCAGTTCTATATTTCCATCCCTGGGAAATTGATTCGCTGAATATCTCCAATAGAATGAGTGCCTTCCAGCGTTTCAGACAACATCATAATTCAGGCAGAAAAACCACTTTCCGACTTAAACGGATACTCAGAATCTACCGCGGCATTACTCTTGGGGAGCTTGCCCTGGAAATGAAGGATCACGATCTTTTCAGACTTGAATCTCTGGGTGACTGAATCAGTAAATGGATAGAAGCCCGGAATGAAAATCCGGGCTTCCATAATATACCGCGATGCCTTATCAGGGAGCTTCTATTGCTCCAACAGGGCATGCGGGAACACATGCGCCGCAATCTATGCAGGCATCCTTATCTATCACGTACTTTTCGCCTTCGCTGATAGCGTCAACAGGACATTCCGGCTTGCATGCTCCGCAAGCAATACAATCATCATTAATGATGTGCGCCATTGCCTCTCCTTTTCTGTTCTGAATATGAACGTCTGCTTCAACAATTACAGGTAAAGGACTATATCTATTGCCAAATAGCCAGTCAACATTATTTAACGCTTCTCTTTGCGCCGGATCTGATAAGATCAAGGATTCTTTCCAGTTCATCAAGGCTGTGATAGCTTATTTCAATTCTGCCCATTTTTCCTGAACCTCTGATTCTCACCCTCGTTTTAAGAAGCCGCTGGAGAGTTTCCACCAGCACTTTTTCCTCCGGTGTAGTTCTTTTTGCAGCTGCTGCAGGTTTTTTCTTTGTTCCTGAAACAAGCAGGCGGATTTTTTCTTCAAGCTGTCTTACAGACATATTTCTTTTGAATGCTGCTACCGCTGCCCTCTGCATTGCTGATGTATCATTGAGACCAAGAATAGCTCTTCCGTGTCCCATTTGAAGCTTCCCTTCCCTTAGCATTTTCTTGATTGATTCGGGTAAATCAAGCAATCGCATGAAATTAGCAACAGAGGATCTGCTCATTCCAACTCTATTTCCCATATCCTCCTGGGTAAGGTTAAACTCGCTCGACAGTCTTTGAAAGGCTTCTGCCTTTTCCATGGGACCAAGATCCTGTCGCTGAATGTTCTCTATCAGCGCGAGAGCAAGCATCTGTTCTTTGCTGGCTTCCCTGACAATTACGGGAACTTTTTTAAGGCCTGCTTCCCTGGCTGCCCTCAGGCGCCTTTCACCTGCAATCAGCTGGTATCTTTTCCCCTCCTTCTTCAGAATAAGGGGCTGAATTATTCCCTGCGATCTAATAGAAGCTGCCAGTGAAGTGATTTCTTCAGGTTTCCATTCCTTTCTCGGCTGGAAAGGATTGGGGTCTATCAGATCGATATCAACTTCCATAGAACGGAACAAATTGTTTTCATCATCTATTCCGGGGAATATTTCTTCAAGACCCTTTCCAAGAGCTCTACGTTTCCTTGTTGTCACCTTTGCAGCACCTCCTCAGCCAGATTCAAATAACTTGAGGCTCCCTTTGATCTGGCGTCGTAAAGAATCACTGGCATGCCATAACTTGGTGCCTCACTTAACTTTACATTTCTTGGAATGCGCGTTTTGTAAAGAATTGAACCAAGATGCTCTTTAACATCCAAAGCAACTTCCTGACTCAGTTTCAGGCGCCCATCGAACATCGTAAGCACAACACCGCTAACTGAAAGATCTGCATTCCACCGTTTCCGGATATTCCTAATCGTACTCATAAGGTGTGAAAGCCCTTCGAGCGCATAATATTCACTCTGTAAGGTAATAAGCACCTCTGTCGCCGCAACAAGAGCATTAATTGTCAGCAAGCCCAGAGATGGAGGACAGTCAATAAGAACATAGTCGAATCTGTCCACACTCTTCTCCAGAGCCTCTACGAGAAGGAATTCTCTTTCCTCCGCACCTGCAAGTTCGATCTCAAGACCCGCAAGATCGCGAGATCCAGGCACCAGATAAAGACCTTCAACCTCTGTCTTGACTATAACTTCCTCAAGGCTGTGCTTACCAAGAATAAGTGAACATACATCAGTTTCCCGATTGCTATCCATTCCAAAGCCGCTGGTAGCATTTGCCTGGGGGTCAAAATCTATCATCAGGATATCTTTGTTATTCATCGCAAGGCTCGCACCAAGGTTAATAACTGTAGTTGTTTTCCCAACACCACCTTTCTGATTTGCTACTGCGATGATGCTGGTTTCATTCATATATGGCTCTTTTCAAAACTATACCCTGTCAAGCAGCTGATATCATTCAATTTGCGAACAGGTCTGATACTGCACCAGAAATCCTGGTCGGTCAAGCGGTGGACATTCAAGTTTTATGTACTTCTTCCCCTTTGTAAGTTCCATGTCAGCCGGTACTCTATAAATCAGTATTGAATCTCCTTCTTTTCTCCTCCTGATCAGTTCCAGAAGAATGTCCGGTGGCGCCACGGTTCTTGCTATGAACTGATCTCCAAGAATGTCCGGATTGGCATCCTCTATTCTGACAGCAACTACTTCTGTTTCTGACAGGCCGAGTTCTTTTGTTACGTGAGACAGAAACTCATGTCTTTTTCTTCTTGGTTCCAGAAGAACAGTCTTCAAACCAAGAATCCCAAGCACAAGCCCTGGAAATCCTGCCCCGCTGCCTATATCAACAACTTTACGGTTCCTGTCGATCAGCTGGATATATGATATTGATTCAAGAATGTGCCTTTCCCATAACCTGTATCTTTCCCGTGGTCCTATTAGATTTGTTTTCAGTGATCTCAGCAAAAGAATTTTCGCAAATTCCTTGAGCAATTCAGCCTGCTCGCCAGTCAAATCGAACTTAAGCAAGCCGCAGTCCTTATGCATCCTGATTTCGTCCGGAAAGTATTGTGTCGGGAAACTCACTGATCTGTTTCTTTCTTGATGGAACTGTTCCACGTGGAACGCTTTCCTGCAAGATGGAGCAGCAGCCCTTCCAGATCGGTTGGCCTGATACCCGGAATTCTTTCTGCTTCTGCCAGTGTGCGGGGTTTCGCCTTCTCCAGAACCTCTCTCGCTTCCCAGCATATTTCCTTTATCTCCATATATGAAGTAATACTGCTCAGATTAACTGATGAGGCCCTTCTTCTTGATTCATCCCTTTTCATACTTCTTCTTATATAGCCGCTGTATTTCTCATCAAGCATCACTGAGAATATTCTATCTCTGCTGAACGATGAAAGCGTTGGTATCAGTTCAGCCAATCGTTCTGCTTCCGCCCCAGGCCTTCTGCACCAAATCGCAGCCTGGCATCTTTCTATTATGCTTTCACTGAGTACGGTTTCTATTTCCGCTGCCTCTTTCATGTTAAGCTCTAGAAGCAAGGATTTTCCTTCTGACAGAACGCCCAATGATTTTCCGAACTCATAGAGGCGCCGGTCGGCGTTGTCCTGTCTTATATGCAATCTGTTTTCAGCCCTGGATGAAAAAAGTCTGTAAGGTTCGTCCGTTCCCTTTGAGACTATGTCATCGATCATAACCCCCATGTATGAATTGCCTCTCGATGGAGTAAGCTGCTTGGCTCCCTTTACGATTCCTGCTGCGTTTGCCCCTGCAAGAAGCCCCTGTGCTGCTGCTTCTTCATACCCTGATGTTCCGCACATCTGTCCTGCGACAAATACATTATGTGTTCTTCTCAATCTTAATGACGGTGCTATCTCTGTATGATGAAAATACGAGTATTCAACGGCGTAACCGTAATCAGAGATAATCGCCTTTTCGAAGCCTGGAAGACTGCGAACCATCTTTTCCTGGGCTTCTGCAGGAAGGCTGCTTGAAAGTCCGTTCAGGTAAAATATCCTTGATCTGTATCCCATAGGTTCAACATATATATTGTGCTGCTCTCTTTCCGGGAATTTGACTACCTTATCCTCATAACTCGGACAGTACCTCGGTCCTATTCCGTCAATTCGTCCCGCAAGAAGCGGAGAAAGATGCATGTACTCTTTTGCAGCAATCATTGTGTTTCTGTTAGTTTTTGTTAAATAGCATACTTCGCGGTTTCCAGGCAGGTCTTTTCTGTCCGTGCTGAACCTGAAATCTGTTTCCTCTGATTCCTGAATCCCGAGTTCACCTGTGTCTACTGATGTTCTTACAATTCTTGCCGGTGTTCCGGTTTTGAAACGTTCCACGTGGAACAGTCTTCTTCTTATGTCTTCCTCGAGGTTATCAGACGCAATATCTCCAATTCTGCCGCCTCTCCATTCGCTCTGCCCCCTGAACAGCCTGCCTCTTAAAAACGTGCCTACAGCCATCACTATTGTTCTCCCTAGTACCACGCCGTTCTTTCTACACTTTATCCCCTCTGGATTTTCTGTACTTCCCTCAAGCGCAATTACTTCATCTTCCAGGATCCTGATTGCTTTTCTTTCCAGATAATTCCTTTGAAACAGAGCGTAAGCATCTGCATCCGATTGCACTCTTGGACCCCATACCGCTGGCCCTTTTCTCCTGTTGAGCATCCTGAAATGAAGTCTTGTAGCGTCAGCTGCTTTTCCCATTGATCCATCGAGAGTATCAATCTCGCGAACAAGCGTCCCTTTCGCTATACCACCTATTGCCGGATTGCATGACATTTCACCGATTCTGCTATACCTGGCCGTTACAAGCAGGGTGCTGCAACCCATTCTTTCAGCCGCAAGAACAGCTTCTATTCCAGCATGTCCTCCTCCAATAACTATTACGTCAAATGTATTTTCAGAGATTTTCATTTCCCTACGCACATGCTTGAAAGGGCTCTCTCTACGCTCAATGTCAGGTTCTCTCCTTTTCCAAGGATGCTTCGTATCTCTCTTTCCGCTTCATTAAGATGCTCTGAAGCAATTCCGAATTCATCTCCTGTTACAAATTTTTCCGCATTTACTATATGGTTCACAGTTCTGTCTAACGCCCCTGCCAGAGACATGTTTCCGGGAGATGTTGAAATCCATTCTTCTAATAGAAGTATCCCTTCTCCCGTTATTGAAGAGAGTTTAAGGATTTTTCCATTTTCTTCGAAGGATTTCTTTGAAACTTGATTCAGATCACTTTTGCTTGCTACTTCCAGGATTTCAGGCAATTTGCTTGATAACTCTTCTGGTGCGGATTCCTTTCCGTTCTGCGACATCCACACTACTTTGTCGAACTCCTGTATTTCATCCAGTACCGTCTTTGATGCCTGTATATCCAGTCCTTCCCCTCCGGTTCCAGCAGTGTCACATAGAAGGACTTTCCTCCCTCTTAACTCTACATTCCTTCTTGTTCCATCCCTTGTTGTTCCCGGAACATCTGATACAAGAGCTTTGCCTCCTGCGAGTATATTGAAAAGTGTTGATTTACCTGAGTTTACAGGGCCCATTAAAAAAACCTTCTGACCCTGTTCGATTTTTCCAGCTTGCTGTATAAGCTTTTCTGAGTCTCTAATTAATGACGAAAGTTCTGTTAGAATTGCTATTCTCTCGGAGTCAAGATGAGCTTCCCCGAATTCAATATCACCTTCAAGCAGTTCCTTTACTTTTTCAATCTGATTAATGAATTCTTCGCATTCCCTGCCGAATCTTCCGGAAATATTTCCTTTTTCGTTTCCTTTATTCCATTTCGATGCAAGTGTCATTATCTGTATTGCATTGAGCTTTCCTGATATGAATGCTCTTCTTGTGAATTCACCGTTATGTGCTTTTCCAGCTCCATGCCTTACGAGAACATCCATAATCCCTCTGACTATTTCCGGAACTCCGTGACATGTTATCTCGACCATTTCCTCCCCTGTGTAACTTCTTTCTGCAGGCCACGAAAAAGCGATAACTTCATCTATTACCTTTCCATTGTCAGAAATTACTCCCAGCTTCCTTCTCATTCCCCGTAGTCTTCCGGTTTTTAGAGACATTATTCTCTCTATAAGGTCTAAGGATCCTTTTCCGCTTACACGTATCACTGCAAGCGCTGAATATCCTTCGGGTGTGGCGGGAGCGCATATTATCTCAGGTGAGACTTTAATCCGCATATCTCACCAGAGTTACTACTGTAACGGTGCATAAGACACTCGCATACTGCGTTATGCTCAATCGGCCTTCCTTGAAGTATATACAATACATCTGCGTCGACCTCTTTCGTATGCCTTGTCTGCAAGCGCTTCTACACCGTTTCGTTAAGCAATCTGGTGAAATATTCGGATTTAACCGGAATATTTCACCATCTGATGTGTTCTCTCTAAACCTTTTCAGATCAGGCTTGTGCTTTTTCCAGTTTTCGCTTGATCATTTCCTGCTGTGCTATTGTCAGCAGATTATTAGTGAACCAGTAAAGAGTCAGGCCGGCTGGGAAGCGCATGAACAGGAATGTCATGAATATAGGCATCATGTACATCATTCCTTTCTGCTTCTGATCTGTCATTGTCATTTTCTGCTGGAAGAACATTGCTACACCCATCAGTACAGCCAGCAGCCCTATACCATGAAGGCCAAGTATAGGTGGCTGAAGTTTGATGAGAATTTCAGGATGTGAAAGGTCCTGAATCCACAGCATGAATGGAGCGCCTCTTAGCTGAACCGAGTTCGCAAGTACCCTGTATAGTGCAAAAAATACCGGCATCTGCATCAGCATCGGCAGGCATCCTCCAAGAGGATTGACTCCCTCTTCACGGTATAGTTTCTGCATTGCCGTCTGTAGTGCTTTCGGATCACTTTTGAATTTCTCCTGAAGCACTTTCATCTTCGGTTGAACCTGCTTGAGTTTCGCCATTGATTTGAAACTTTTGTCTGTAAGAGGTAAAAGTACCAGTTTAAGCGCTAACGCAAGTACTATTATCTTTATCCCCCAGTTACTTACAGAAGCAATTACATTAGTACAGAACCAGAAGAGCAGTCTTCCTATTTCCCTTATGAATGGCCATCCAAAATCAACCAGTCTGCTTGTATCTCCGCCCAGTTTCCGCAATCTTCCGTAATCAAGGGGTCCAGCGAATACATTAACTCTTGTATCCTGAATTCCAATTGACGGAGATTCTTCCGGCCCGGATGGTAATACATATCCATATGCCCTTTCATATGACTCAGGCATCAGTATAATTGCAAAGTAATGGGATCTTGCGGCAATCCACCTGACGTTTCCAACCTGCTCTATTTCATTGATATCACCTGATTTTCTGTCCTTTATTTTTTCCGCGTTCCACTGTGCCTTGAAATACTTTGAAGCATTCACATTCATCTCACTCACAGGAAGTACACCTGCTGGAATGCTTATCATCTCATCAAATCCTGTTGCTTCAATGCTGAATCCGTAATGATCAGGTGTAAATGTATACCTGAGCTCTTTTTCAGTTTCTGTGAATAATACAATTGTCTGTGGCTGCTCATCTACTATCAGCGTGTCCGGTGAATCGGTTTCAAACACTACGTCTCTATCGAGCCAGCTGTTTCCATTAAAGTTTATACATCTTCCTTCGCCTCCACCCGGCATATCTTCGAACTGTGGAAGCTCCCAGTTTCTTATTGCTCCGCCATATGTTGATATTTCAGCATATACTAAATCTTCGTCCTTGCCCCTGATTATTACTGTTATTAGCCTTTCATCTGGCTCTTCCGGTCCTTTTTCTGTAGCATCAATAACAAGGGTATCTTCATATACTTTTATCGACAGTGTATCAAACGGAAGAGTTTTTACAACCTCTGAATCTTCCGGAATAACTGTCTGTTCAGGAATTATTTGATCTTCAATTGTACCAGGGGTGTTTATCGATTCGTTTTGCGATGTTGTTTTCCCCATGAACTGCCAGCTGACAAATAACACTGCCGCCATCAGAACTGCTGCTATAAGAAGCCTTTTTTGATCACTCATTTGCGATTCTCCCATTTTTCAGGAACGGGATCGTATCCACCCTTTTTAAATGGATGACACCTTAGAACCCTTAGAACAGTAAGCCATCCTCCTCTTATCGCCCCATACCTTGTTAATGCTGTTTCCGCATACCTGCTGCAGGTTGGTGTGTAAATGCAACTCTGTGGAAACAGTGGTGAGATAAGTTTCCTGTAAACCTTAACAACGGCAATAAGCATTACAGTCATGCTGATTTTCATACCGCAAGATTTTCTTTAGTCGACTTATACGTTTTCTCATTACTATTTCTTATCTATTTTTCTGTCTGTTTTTCTCTGTTTCCTCTATCGAAACCAGCAGCCCTTTGAAATCCTCCCTCAAGCTCTCCCAGTTACTTTTTGAAAGCCTGCCTTCAGGTATTATAACGACATCTGCCCCGGTATTCATTCCCTTTTCTCTTGAAAGATGCCGGAGTCTTCTCCTCATTAAGTTTCTTTTAACAGAGTTACCGCACTTTGCTGACAACGAAAACCCCAGGCGAATAATGCCCAGGGAATTCAGTCTGTATACAGCTCTGAAAGATGTTCCTCTGAAAGCACTACCTGTTCTTAGTATCCTTCTGAACTGGTATCCCTTCTTCAGGGTATTCTTCATTTTATCAGGGAATCAGATTCTTTCTGCCCTTGCGCCGCCTCATATTAAGTACTTTCCTGCCATTCTTGCTTGCCATTCTCGCTCTGAATCCATGTCTTCTTGCTTTTGAAATATTGCTCGGCTGAAACGTTCTTTTCATTTTATTCACTCTCTCTCGAAAACCAGACTTGACGCAGTCAGGATTTCTGCAACAGTATCATCACTAACTTAGAAAATATTTCTTTGTTCAACGATTATCGAAGTTAGCCAATAGAATGCTTTCTGTCAAGTATTTGTGGCAGCTTCAAATAGTCTGACAAAGGTTTTCAACATTGTTGCGACAACAGAAAGATGGTTTTTCCTTATGTTTTTGCGTTTAAACAATATACTATACTTCATTTTTGTGGATTCACTTGTGGATATGTATGACAACCTACTGTAAGTTATATCGTTAGACTTCTATCAACGATTGGAATGAAGATGGACAGTTTTAACCCGGCCGAGCTATGGATTCAATGTCTCAGCGAAGCGAAAAATTCACTTGAGTCAACTGAATTTGAAGCCTGGCTAAAAAAATCAAGTTTCGAAGATCTTAACGGAAGCCTTATGGTAATCCGTTTTCCGAATTCATTCGTTGCAGGTCATGCCAAATCCCGATTTGGTGAATTTCTTGAAGAACTTATTCGAGATATCTCCGGTAGAAAAGATCTTGCGCTACAATTCATCGGTGATCCTGCAAAACCAGGTCCTTCATCTTCTATTTCTCTTTCCGCCAGAAGAGCTTCAGGCCAATCCGATACGGCTTTTCTACGTTCAAACTATACATTCGACCACTTCGTTGTTGGCCCTAACAATCAGCTTGCTCATGCAGGAGCTCTTGCTGTCAGCCGTGGAAGCAATTCCGCCAGCTATAATCCCCTTTTTATCTACGGTGGTGTCGGTCTTGGAAAAACACATCTTATTCAAGCTATAGCACATAGCCTTCATCAGGAAGGAAAGGGTCGAACATTTCACTATCTGTCCACTGAACTGCTCGTTGATCGATATATTAAATCAGTTCTGCAGAATGATTTCTCAAAATTCAGGAAGCTGTTTCACAATATTGATTTTCTCCTGATGGACGACATTCAGTTTCTTAAAGGGAAAGAACAGACTCAGGAAGAATTTTTTCATAGATTCAATGAACTTCATCAGAACGGTAAACAGATAGTCCTTACTTCAGACAGACCTCCCCATGAGCTTCAGGATCTTCATGAACGTTTGATCAGCCGTTTTCAATGGGGACTTGTAGCTGATATAAAGCCTCCTGAATACGAAACACGTATTGCTATTCTTCAGCTTCTCTTTCGAGATGAAAAATTGTCTGTTTCACATGATGTCCTTGATTATATCGCTTCTTCTATCAGAAAGAATGTTCGTCAGCTTGCAGGGGTTGTGCACAGACTTGCTGCAATATCTCGATTAACAGACTGTGAAATAAATATGGATATCGCACAGAGAGAGATTCGTTCCTCACTCGGTTCAATAACAAGAAGACTTACTGCAGGAAATATTACATCCGCTGTCGCTGAGAACTTCAATGTTTCTCCAGGGCAGCTCAAAGGAAAACAGAGAAAGAGGAACATTCTTATTCCAAGACAGGTCGCCATGTCTCTTATGAGGGAACTTACTTCCATGTCACTTAAGGAGATAGGTTCGTTTTTCTCTGGGCGTGATCATTCAACTGTTCTAAATTCCATCGACAGAATAGATAAATTGAAAAAACATGATGCCGAACTTGAAAGAACGATAGCAGAATTAAGAAGAAAACTTACTTCAATTTAGTATGTGGAGAATTGTATGGATAATATTGTTCAAAAAACGTGAATGTTGAAAACCAATGTTTCACTATTCATTTTTCAACATTTTTTCAACATCCATGAACATACATGCATTCGTATAACACGTGACATGTCTACATATCCACGTGTATAATAACTATCATTATTGTTCTCTTATAATTGTTTTCATCAAGCTGGAGGAAAACTTATGATTAAGCTTCTTGTCAATCATTCTGATTTGCTGAAAGGTTTGAATTCTGTTGCAACAGCGCTTCCCGCAAGAAGCAGTCTTCCATACTTAACCAATGTTCTTCTTGAAACAGAAGGAGACAAACTTAAACTTTCTGCAACAGATCTTGATACTACAGTAATAACTACGGTTCCAGCTTCGATTACAACTGCAGGTTCAATAACACTTCCTGGAAAAAAATTGCATGAAATTGTACGTGAATTGCCTGAAGAAGAAGTAAGAATGAGTGCTACAGGTAACAGGATTACCATAAATTGCGGTCATGGATTATTTTCTTTAAGCGGCAGTTCAAGCGATCAGTTTCCTACTCTTCCGTCTAAAAGCAGTATGGAACCATGTATAGTTCAAGTTAACATATTTTCTGACGCTATAAGAAAGACATCTTACGCCGTTGCAAAAGATGATTATAGAGCAACACTTAACGGAGCGTTACTTGATATAGGTAAAGACGGATTTGAAATGGTTGCTACTGATGGCCACAGGTTAAGCTGTATCAGCCTCTCAAGTATTAAGTCCGACAATTCCATTAAAGCGCTGATCACACAGAAAGCTCTTAATCTTTTTGCTAAGCTTTCCTCCGATGGTGATGTAAATATACGCTTTAAGGGTTCTCAGATATCGTTTGAATTTGACAATACCATGATATTCAGCCGCACTATAGATGGCGAGTATCCTCCTTACAAAAAAGTAATTCCAAAAGACAATGACTGCATTCTTCATACAGACAGAGAAAGCCTTATAGCTGTATTGAGACGTGTTAAAACTATGGCTAATCCATCAACACACCAGGTAAAATTCTCTCTGGAAAAAGAGAAAACAGTTGTTCAGGCTGAAAGTGCAGATGCCGGAGAAGCAAAAGAAACTCTTCTTTCCGAATATGACGGTAGTCCATTTCAGATTGGTTTCAACGGAAATTTCCTTATGGAGATTCTTCGTAATATGAGTTGTGAGAGGATTGTAATGAGGATGAAGGACAGCAATACAGCTGTTCTCATAAACGATGAGGAAGAATCTGAAGGAGATGACTCATACCTGGCACTGATAATGCCTGTCAAACTCTCAAAGACGCTTGAGAGCCAGACAGAATTAGAATAATTGTAACAAAAACACAGTTCGTTGGTTACATATGAAAAAAATCGGATTACTGATATCTGATGTATTCAGGAAATTCGAACTGGGCAAGTATCAGCAAAGAAACGAGATACTTAGCTGCTGGAATGAAATTGTAGGAACAGAACTTGCAGGATTAACTATACCTGTCGGCTGTGACAGATCGGTAATTCTTGTAAAGATTCTTCATCCGGCTGCAGGAATGGAAATCAGGCTCAGAAAAGAAGAGATACTCTCGAATTTGAATAAGGTTTCAGGCGAGGAGCTTTTTACTGATATAAAAGCGGTGATGCCTGGAAAAAGTGGAAGGCAGAGAAGTATTGACCGAACAAGACGGACAAAACACTAATTACGACGCTGACTCTATTAAGGTTCTAAAAGGTCTTGAGCATGTTAGAAAAAGACCAAGTATGTACATCGGTTCAACATCACAGACAGGTCTTCATCACCTGGTGTGGGAAGTGGTAGATAACAGCATTGACGAAGCACAATCAGGCTTTTGCAAGCGAATCGCAATCACCCTTCATTCAGATGGATCTGTTTCAGTTGACGATGACGGAAGAGGAATTCCCGTAGGCATGCACGAAACAGGAAAGCCTGCGCTGGAAGTGGTAATGACCACTCTCCATGCTGGAGGTAAATTCGATAATTCAGCTTACAAAACCTCCGGAGGGTTGCATGGTGTTGGTGTGAGTGTTGTGAATGCTCTGTCGGAATGGCTGAGAGTGGAAGTCCATAACGATGGATACATCTATTTTCAGGAATACAGAAGAGGCAAAACTCAGACGGAACAGAAAAAACGGGGTAAAACAGATCTTACCGGAACAAGAATAAGATTCATGCCCGATTATGAGGAAATATTTGAAACTTCTGAATTCAAATATGAAACCCTGTCCGGCAGATTAAGAGAACTTGCTTACCTTAATAACGGATTGAAAATACTTTTGAATGATGAACGCTCTGAAAAAGACCTGAGGAAGGATGAATTTTGTTTTGAAGGCGGGTTGAGTTCATTTGTTTCATATATTAACGAGGCAAACCATACGCTGCATGATCCTGTAAGAATTGCAGGTGAAATAGAGATGGGCGATGAAGGAATTCTCCTAATCGATGTAGCGCTGCAGTACAACAAGGCATTTAAAGAGGACATTTTCAGCTTTGTTAATAATATAAACACTATTGACGGAGGAACTCACCTTTCAGGTCTTAAGTCAGCGCTTACAAGAACTCTGAACGATTACGCATCCACCAATAAAATGTTCAGCAATAAAGATGATACATTTTCGGGCAGTGATGTAAGAGAAGGACTTGTTATTGTAATCAGTGTTAAGATACCGGATCCTCAATTTGAAGGTCAAACCAAAACAAGGCTGGGAAACAGGAATGTGCAGGGAGCTGTATTATCACTTGTGAACAGAGGTCTTTCCGAATACTTTGAGGAAAATCCTTCTATAGCACGAAAAGTAGTGCAGAAGTGCTTGCTCAATAACAGATCAAGACAGGCTGCGAAGAAAGCAAGAGAGTTGACCAGAAGAAAATCAGCTCTTGAAACAGCTGCTCTGCCGGGCAAACTGGCAGATTGTACCGTGAACGAACCAGAAGAAGCAGAGCTGTTCATAGTTGAGGGAAATTCTGCTGGCGGTTCGGCAAAACAGGGAAGAAACAGGTACTTTCAGGCAATTCTTCCGCTTAGAGGCAAGATAATCAATGTTGAAAAGGCACAACTTGGAAAAGTGCTGAACAACAACGAGATAAGAACAATAATAACTGCTGCTGGAACAGGAATTGAAGAAGATTTCGATATAAACAGTGTTCGATATCATAAAATCATAATAATGACCGATGCGGATGTAGACGGATCACATATCCGCACGCTTCTGTTGACTTTCTTTTACAGACACATGATAGAGCTTATAGAAAAAGGCTACATTTACATTGCCCAACCGCCTCTGTATCTGATAAGGAAAGGAAAAACAAAGCGTTACGCATATAACGAAAAAGAAAGACAGGAAATAACGAAGGAATTTGGAGAACAGGGTTTAGTAATACAGCGGTACAAGGGTCTGGGAGAGATGAATCCGGATCAGTTGTGGGCAACGACTATGGACCCTGAAACAAGAATACTTCTTAAGGTCCGGCTGGAGAACACTATGGAGGCCAGCCACATATTTTCAGTTCTTATGGGTGATGATGTAGAACCAAGACGAGAATTTATCCAGCTCCATGCGGCAGAAGTAAGAAATCTTGATGTTTAGATTAATTATCCCGGATATGCATAATTATTGCCTGAAGACAGGCTTGGAGGCGGTCATTTGAACGGCAGCACAGGTAAAAAGATTGATATTATCGACATAGAAGATGAGATGAAACGCTCATATATGGACTATTCCATGAGCGTTATTGTTTCGAGAGCCCTTCCTGATGTGCGGGATGGGTTGAAACCTGTACACAGGCGAATTCTGTATTCGATGTATGAACAGAAACTCACGCAAAAACGGCCGTATAAGAAATCCGCTGCAGTAGTGGGAGATGTTCTTGGAAAATATCACCCTCATGGAGACAGCGCTGTCTATGATGCAATGGTTCGTATGGCACAGGATTTTTCACTTAGACACCCGCTTATCGATGGCCAGGGCAACTTCGGATCGATAGATGGAGATCCGGCGGCAGCGTACAGATATACAGAAGCAAGAATGTCCAAAATAGGCGGAGAAATGCTTCGCGATATCGATAGCGAAACAGTAGATATGTCTCCCAATTTTGACGATCGCCTGAAAGAACCATCAGTTCTCCCTTCCGGTATACCTAATCTTCTGGTTAACGGATCGTCTGGAATTGCTGTAGGTATGGCCACGAATATTCCGCCTAATAACCTCAGAGAAGTTATAGATGCCTGCTGTAGAATCATAGATAACCCCGATTTTTCCGATGAAGAGCTTTTTGAGATTATCAAAGGACCGGATTTCCCTACCGGAGGGATAATCATGGGCCTTCGAGGAATCAGAGATGCTTACAGTACAGGTAAGGGACTGATCCATGTCCGCGGCAGAGTGACTACTGAGGTAACCCCAAAAGGCAGGGAAGCAATCATAATTACAGAAATTCCCTATCAGGTTAACAAGACATCGCTTATTGAGACTATAGCAAATCTTGTGAAACACAAGAAAATTACGATGATAGCCGATCTCCGTGATGAATCCGACAGAGATGGCATGCGAATAGTGATAGAGCTGAAGAGAGATGCGGTAACTGAAGTAGTACTTAACCAGCTTTACAAACACACCACGCTTGCAAAAACTTTCGGAGTTAACAGTCTGGCTCTTGCTGGAGGAAGGCCTGTAAGGCTGAATCTCAGGCAGATGATTGATCATTTCATTGAACATCGTCATAATGTCATTGAGAGAAGAGTTGCGTTCGACCTGAAAAAGGCGGAAGCAAGATCGCACATAGTAGAAGGGCTTTTAAAGGCCCAGGATGTTATAGAAGAGGTAATAAGGGTTATCAGAGAATCTGCAAGCAGCGAAGAAGCAAAGAAGAAGCTTATAGAAATATTTGAATTCACCGAGATACAGGCTCAAGCAATATTGGAAATGCGTTTAAGAAAACTTACCGGGCTGGAACGGGAAGAACTTGAAGAAGAATTCGAAGAGCTCAGAGTTCTCCTTGAAAGACTTCGCTTGCTGGCTTCGAATCGCCTGGAACGTATGAAGGTAGTGTCAGAAGAGTTAAGGGAAGTTGCCGACATTTATGGTGAAGACAGGAAGACAGAAATAGAACCCTTTGCAGCAGACGAATTTGATATAGAAGATCTGATACCTGATGATGAAATGGTAATCACCCTGTCTCGAGAAGGGTATGTAAAGAGACTTTCAACGGATACCTATAAAAGCCAGCACAGAGGCGGAAAGGGAATTACAGGAGCACGAACCAAGGAGGAAGATTCAATAGATCAGATATTTGTATCATCCAACCATAGTTATATTCTGTTTTTCACTAATCAGGGAAGATGTTACTGGTTGAAGGTTTATAAAATTCCAGAAGCTGGACGAATCAGCAAAGGGAAAGCTATAGTTAATCTCCTGGATCTCGAACCAGAAGAGCGCCCTGTCGCGAATGTATGCGTGAAGGAGTTCGATGAAGACCGCTTTATCCTGATGTCAACAAGCAATGGAATTATTAAGAAGACCCCTCTTTCCTGTTACAGCCATCCACGACGGAATGGCATATGGGCAATCAAGCTTGATGAGAACGCAGAGCTCGTAAGCGCCTCATTAACAAATGGAAACTGCCGGGTTCTGCTTGCTCTGGCAAACGGGAAGGCCAATAGATTCAGTGAAAAAGAAATACGTTCCATGGGAAGATATACAAGAGGAGTAAGAGGAATAAAAGTTACCGGAAATGACAGTCTCGTGGGAATGGTTATCATGGATGAACCCGGGAGTGTGCTTACAGTAACAGAGAATGGTTTTGGGAAAAGAACATTCTCAGAGGATTACAGACTAACACATAGAGGGAGTGCCGGTGTCATTAACATCCGGAATATCCAGCGGAATGGACGTGTAATTTCAATCAACCAGGTAACAGAAGAAGATGAACTAATCCTTGTTTCAGCATTTGGAATGATTATCCGATTACCTGTCGAGCAGATTAGAGAAATGGGCAGAAGCACTATGGGAGTAAGACTAATGAATCTTCCGGATAATGACAGGGTAGTTGATGCTGCTGTAGTCCGGCCGGAGAACGAAGAGGTTCAAACAGAGGAGCAGAAATAAAGGCAAGAGAACTAGTCCGTGAGATTGAATCCTGGAGCAGAAATAACAAGCTTTATTCAGCTCGTCCTCCGGAAGTTGGCAAAGGCTTTTCACTTCCTTCGAAATCACTGAACAAATCTGTTATAGAGCCTGAAGCAAGAAGCAGGATCTTCGCCATATCCCTGTTTTCAAATGACTGGCCCGAAGCGGGAGAAATTCTTGCTTACCTTCTCTCAACAATTAAAAAAGGCGACGGAAAGAACCTTCTCGAAAATCTTTCCAAGATGAGCGAACCTCCCCCTGTAAAGCAGGACATGGCAACGGAATGGTTCTCTGCTGTAAGCAACCTTCCGTCGTCTGCTGTTGTTGTAGCTGTCCTTGAATTCTTTCATCTGAGCTGGACATGGAATCAAATAGGACCCAGTACAGGTTTAACATTCAGGGAGTTCCTCTGCCTGCTCTATCGTGTGTTTCAGGTGCTTTCAGAAACACAGGGAGATGCGTCTCTTGTAAGGAGTCTGTTACAGAAAGGTTTTAGCTGGCCTGAACGTTTTGGTTTCATTCTCGAGAGAACGAGAATCGGGGGAGGAAATGTCATACGCGCTCTTGAGAAAGCACAGGAACTGATACCCGAAATACCCTTTGTTGCTGAAAATTCTCTGGTTGATTTTGCTCTGGAAACAGGATGGTATCTTCTCGGAGACGAAAACCTGCCTGTATGGAGAGCTGTTGGTAGAAATGGAGAATCTCTTCTGAGAAAGCTGAGGGGATTTTCTGTACAGATGGAAGCAATAAGAATCCTTTCAGGATTTCTTGGACGCCTGGAGGACACAGATCAGCTTCTGAATCTGCAGGAAGATTCAATTCCAGGTGAGATAGAAAAAATTGTCGGCCAGCTTGAAGAAGACGTACTTTCAGAAATACTTGAACTTCTTTCAGAGGAAGCGATCAGAACACTTGCAAGACGATCTGAAAGAGACATGTGCCTGGGCATCATGGCCATTCCGGTAGGAGACAGCTCTCCTTTTGAATACGGACGGGCAATTGCCGAGATAATGCTGTTCAGGAGTAGAGGGAAAGCAGAGAGAAAGATCTTTGAGGAGGTATATTCCCTTTGCGAGAAAAACGAAAACACCGGTCTTATTATTGAAATTGCCAGGATGTCGGCTGAATGCCGGGAAACGCCTTTTTATGATAAACTGAAGACAGAACACTATCTACGATTCATCCCGATTGCCCTTTCAATACTTGAGGACAAGGAAAAATCGCCTGAGATCAGACGAATTACTAATTCTGTTGGCCGAGTTATGGATGCAGTGCTGAGCCAGGACGATCCATCCATATCGCTGGAATCACTTGAAAAGTTAATAGCTGAAACCGAAATCAGTTTCGATAAGCTTCTCCCTGCGTTAATACTCCTGCTTCGATCAACTAATGAAGCATTGAAGCATGAGCATGTTATCAAGAGCGAGATATTCGTCCTGATACTTGATCTGCTGGACGATAACTATCGCAGCAGACTTCTCGAAGGAGAACAAACACACTGGCTTTCTCCTCTTGCCAATGGAACCGTTGATTCCTGCACGAAAGTTGTTGAAGCAATGGGGAGAATTTCAAATCGATCTATGCGAAGCCGCTTTCTGGATAAAGTAATAGCTCCTCTTTTTCAGGAGATTGGAGCAGAGGAACTAATATTCGGCGAGTTGATTACATCTGCCGTTGCCACATACAATAAAGAAATGAGCCTGGAACAGCTTAGAAATGAAGAAACAACACTTCTTGGCAGACTCTTCAGGGCGGAAGACAGAAGCAAAGCGCTTAAAGTCTCGATGAATCGGCTTCTGCGGATACCGGGAATAGAAGAGAAAAGTGCTAATGATCTTATATACTGTGCCCGTACGCTTTGTGAAACTCTTTCTCAGCAGGCAGTCTGGCTGGAAAAATCAGGACACAGAATATTCAGCAGATTTCTCTCAAGGGGATTAACGGCTTTCGTTAAAACACTGGTTGAGTATCCGGAAATTTCGGAATATCTGACAAGCGGTAACCTGATGAGAGAATTGCTGACAAGAATGATTCCTGCAAAGGAAACGGAAGACAGCAATGTTGCTCTTTGGCAGCTGAAAACCGCTTCAGTGTTTTTTGGTGAGACTATTCCTTTCTCTGTAGAAATACTTACAGGCAGGTCTGAAGAGGTTATTTCTTATCTTCGTGATATTACTGAACTTGCTGTTGGCTCGATGCATGGGGAGCTTGCGGGAGCTACTTTCCTTTCCTGGATGTCGAACAGACTGGAGAAAAAACTCATCGATGAATATGCTCGGAAACTCGATAACGGTTCTGATCTCAAGGAAGTACAGAGTGATATCGAGGGGGCACAGATGATGAATATCTGGCGGGCTATCCGAGACAGCTCGTCGGAAATACTCAGAGATACGGTTGGTTCTCTGAAAGTGGTAACCCAGCAGATACTTCACAGGAAAATAGTAGTAAGAGAAGGAAGAAAACTGGTTGAAGGATTTATAGAAAACGGGTGTAAGGGACTTATTCTGAAAGTCTCTGTGTCTCCGGATAGAAAAGAAGTTACAGAACTGCTGAAAGCTGCGGGGGATTCCGAGTTGATAGATCTTTTCAGATCAATGGAAGGAAGAGAACCTGTTGGAAAGAAGGATAAGATTCCTGAAAAAGTGGAGCAGTTTTTCCTTTCTCGCGATTGTCCTCCGGGAGAGAATCCATGCAGGTTCTGGAGGAGCAAAGCCTTCTCCCCTCTGGAGAACGTACTTATTGATATTATTCTGCTCTATACGAGCAATGAAAGTCTCTCGAAGATCGAACAGATGATGGATGATTTTGTAGAGATTATAGGGTATCTCGGCACAGATGAGGTTTTCAGACCGTCAATCATTTTTACGGCATTGGAAAAATCCCTTTCGAAAACTGAAAGAGGAAAACGACTGACCGTTCAGATGGTAGAGAGAAACCTGGAAAAAAATATTTACAGACTGATGTGGCGCAGAAAAGCAACGAAAAAAACAGCTGAGTCTGTAAATGGATTTGTACCTCAGAAAAAGATAACGAACATGCTTTTTGACAGAATTACCAGAGAAAAAACATCAAGAGAACAAATTCTCTTCACAAAGAAGTACGCAAGAATATTCGCATCCGTTGAAAGTTTAATAATGAAGCGCAAGAATTCGGAGATACAATCTGCCAGATCGGTTCTTCAACATATCTGGATATTCAATTCGGAATCTGTCAGACCATCTTCGGCCGTCGAAACAGCAAGAGACGCAGTTGAAACAATAACTCAGTTCTTCCTCGAGATAGGAGCCAGAACAGGAGCTGTAACCGCTCCTGAGGCTGGAGCAATAAGTCTTGGCATGAGACGTAAATACAGAGATAACGCTAACACCGTAGCCATACTGATCAGATGGACACAGGATTCGACAAGGGGAGATCTTCTGGCTCTTGTTGAAGCGCATCATCCTCTTCTTGAAGCAGTCAGCCGTGACAGCGAACTGATACAGCTTATAGATGATCTCTGGGGTGACGGTAAAGCAAGGCTTTACATAAGATCACTCGCGGATCGACCGGACAGACTCAAAGAACGTCTGCTTCATCATCTCGGGGCTAAATCCAAAGCGAGTAATAATGGCATAAAGTATGTCTGATCAGATCGAATCCACCGTCAGAGAAATCGCTCTGGTTTCTACCGGCGGGACAATCGAGATGACTGCCGGAAGCAGAGGGCTGGTGATTGACGACAACATTAACAGCAATCTGCTTGATGGAGATGTTATCCCTGCCAGTATCAGAGTTACACAGGTTAAATTCAGCAGTATTCCAAGCCCGCATATGACGCCTGATATTATGAGAGAACTCTGTCTCAGGCTTGAAGAACTAGCGGCCTCCGGAAAGTACGATGGGATTGTCGTTACTCACGGAACAGATACGCTGGAAGAAAGTGCTTTTCTTGCTGATATTTACATTAAGCAGAAGATACCAGTTGTCTTTACGGCGGCAATGCGAAGTAATACAGAGATGGGAGTTGATGGGCCAAGAAACCTGAGAGGAGCTTTGCTCGTTGCTGCAAACCCTGAAGTTCATAAGTTGGGAGTTACAGTAGTTCTGGGCGATGAGATTCATGCAGCGGGAAGAGTTACCAAGACGTATACGAGTAATGTAAGCAGTTTTGCTTCACCAGGTTATGGACCTCTAGGTTTTGTTGACCAGGATAGGATTCTTCTACAGAGAATGCCTTTATGGAGACTTCATCTGCCGCCCGGAGAGCTTGTAATGAACGGAAGTATAGGACTGGTGAAGATTGCATCAGGCTTTGGAGCAAGAGAGATCAGATTCAGTGCGGACTGTGAAGACAGGGGACTGGTAATAGAGGCTTTCGGACGGGGTAACGTTCCGGTAGATGTTGCTTCCGCCGTTGAATATGCGGTAAGCAAAGGTACAGTTGTCTGTGTATCGAGCAGATGCTACGTTGGAAGAGTGCTTGGTGTTTATGATTACTCCGGAGGTGGAATAGACCTGGAGCAGAAAGGAGCAATCTTTGCGGGAGATATGCAGGGGCACAAGCTGAGATTGCTGCTTATGGCATGTATTGGCATGAAGATGAACAGGCAGGAAATCAGCGAACTGCTAAAAGAGCTTTGACGATAACGGACTTTATTGACAAACAAGAACCCACAGGCTTAGTTTAGCGCATGCGGCAGCGGAACGGACGGGTTTTGTATGACTGAGAAGGGTTTTACAGCGACTTTTATTTCTAATTCGGGTAAAACACATCACCAGTTTAATGTAAGCGGGTGGAAGCTTCACCTGACAAGGGTGATACTGGCTCTGTTTGTGCTTATGGTATCTGCCGCGGCAGCCATTGTTGCTTTTGGGTTCATAGAAGGCGGAGAGACGGAAAGACTCAGAGAAGAAATCTCCAGGCTTCAGGACTCTCTTGCAATACGGAGAAATATAGAAGTGCGCCTTTTGAATATAGAAATGACCCTGGAGCAGTTGGGAATAGAAAGACAGCGAATCGAAAACATAGCAAGTACTATTTCGCCGCAAGTAGATTCTCAAGAGTAATAACGTAATAGAGAAAAGAGGAAAAGGAATCATGCATAAAAAGGAATACTCCTCCACCATGGATTCCATTCTTGGACCTGGCAGTATTTGTAAAGGTTCATTGAAAGTAGACGGAGGTCTGAGAATAGATGGTGCCGTGGAAGGAGAAGTCACGGTATCCGGTACCCTGACCGTTGGCAGGGAAGGAATGATTTCAGGTGATGTTTCGGTGAGTCAGGCAATTGTCGGAGGAACAATACGGGGAACGGTCAGAGCTGAACAACAGCTTGAGCTTCAAAGCGGATCCAGACTTGAGGGAGACATATTTACCCGCTCTCTTGTTATTGAAGATGGGGTCTTCTTTGAAGGCAGTTGCAAAATGAGCCGTGGCAACGAGTCAGAGTCCTAATGTGGAAAATGTGGAAAAGATTGCCAAACTGTGGAAAACTATCTAACTACATGGTACTCATAAGTATATACAATCACTTAAAGTAGTTTCATAAGTAATATCCACAACAGATACTGTCATGGAGGTATAGCGCTGTTCCCGGTTGTTTCAATGTCTGGAAGACCGGTGTTCCCAAGTTGATTAATCGAAAGGGTGGTACTAATAATGGCGAAACTCGATACTCTCCATGAAGGAGAGGATCAGGCCAGGCAGGTACTGGAAAACGCGAAAAAAGATGCCCGTCGGATAACACAGAGTATTCCGGAGATGATTGAGGAAATGAAGCGGAAAGAAGATGATTATCTCAGAAAAACTGCGTCCGAAGCTGAAGCGGCCGCTGAGAAGGTTGTAATTCAGCTGAAAGGAAAACTCGAGGAAAAAACGGAAAGTAAGCTCAAATTACTGGCGGAGCATAAAGTGAATCTTGAGAAAGCCGCAACCAGGAGTCTTCGTGAACACATACTCAGAGGCGGGAAAGAGGACTGATGAGCCTTGATGCGATATCGAAGATAGAGATTCTGTGTCATGCTCAAATCCGCGAGAAGGTTCTTGAGAAAATAGAATCCTCAGGGAAAGTCCATTTGATAGATATGTCTGAAATCGACAGGACAGAGGAAATGATGTTCCTCAAGCCCGCTTCATTGAATACAGATGACCTCTCCGAAAAGATATCAAGCCTCGAAAAGGCAATTCAATTTCTCGAAGAAGAAACAATCGGAGAGATGAAACAAAAGCCTTCACCCCCGGCCTCTCTCTCCGAAAACGAACTCATGGCATTGTTTGAAGATGCAAATCTTCTGGAGAAAGCACGCAAAGCATGGTTCGTAGCGATCCGGAAAGCCAAACTTGAAGGCGCGGAAAAAGAACTTGAACAGGAGAGAAGTTTCCTTTTAGAATGGGAAGAGTTACCTGTTTCATTTGAGGATCTTCGAAAAACAGGATCTTATCTGCTTGCGGCAGGCATACTCGAAAAAGACGCAATTCAGCGATTGCATTCTCACGAATGGAAAAAGGATAAACCTCTTTTTCATCTTGAAGTTATTCAGAAGAAGAAAAAAATAGAGCGGGTCCTTGCGATCTTTCACGAATCTGTATCAGGAGAAATCCTGCAGTCTCTGGCAGAGGCGGGATTCTCTCAACAGGACTTCGGATCCAGACATGGAATGGTGAAGGACAACCTGGAAGAGGTCTGCAGGGAACTGGAACTTGTTGACTGTAAAATGAGATCGCTTCATGAAGAAGCGGTAAAATTGTCTGCGTTCGTTACTCGATTTCGAATTCTTCTTGATGCTGCCGGACTGCTTCTTGAAAGACTGAATGCCACAAGAACAGCATGCGTCAGTACTCATGTGTTCATGTTCAGAGCATGGATACGCACAGCTGATCTTGACAGTTTAAGAGAAAGTCTTGCGCAGCTTGGAGAAACAGCTGTTGAGGAAATCGAACCTGAAGAAGACGAAACGCCCCCCTCCCCAATAACTGAAAACGTTGTGGCTTCACCATATACATTGCTTACGGACATGTACGGTCAGCCCACAAGAGGGGATCCCGATCCTACGCCCCTGATAGCACCCTTTTATGCCCTTTTCTTTGGCATCTGTATCGGTGACGCAGGATACGGAATTGCTCTTGCTCTTGGATCTGCATTAGGCTGGTATCTGGTCCGTAGAAGATACGGAAATCCAAGACTGTTCCAGCTTTTGTTCCAGGGGGGATTAGCGAGTATTCTGGTTGGAATTTTCCTCGGAGGCTGGTTCGGAATTCCTTTTGATAATCTTCCAGGTATTCTTCAGGCTCCGGCACTGATGCTTAATAAGCTCGTGCCCGGATATCAGGTTGGTGAGCAGGGGCAGGAAGGTTTCGGAGTATCGAAGCAGTTTCTCTACTTAACACTTGCTCTTGGGCTGGTCCAGCTTACGGCAGGCATAATTGTAAATCTCAGGAAACGATGGAGAGCAGGAGAAAAATTCGCAGCCGTAGTAGATCAATCCGGATGGCTGCTTGCAACGGCAGGTCTTTTTCCATGGCTGTTCAATCATTATCTGCTCAACGGATCTCTATATAACGTTAACGGACCGCTTGATAAAGTATTTACAACCATGCTTGCCGCAGGTGCTGTGCTCATATTCATAATGGGAGGAAGGGAAGCAAAGGGATTCGGAAAGATCGGAACGGGAGCTTACGCCTTGTACGGTATAGTCAATCTTCTCGGAGACGTTCTATCGTATTCAAGACTGTTTGCCCTTGCCCTTTCGAGCGCGATAATTGCTCAGGTGATAAATCAGATGGCAGGAATGCTGATCAGCGAACTTGGAATACCTGTAGTTGGTGTAATTCTGGCCATAGTGGTTGTTGTCGCCGGGCACTTATTCAATATAGCAATGGCAGCTCTGAGCGGTTTTATCCATACAGCAAGACTGCAATTTGTAGAATTCTTCGGGAAGTTCTACGATGGAACGGGGGTTCCTTTCAAACCGCTGAGATATGAACCGAAGTTTGTGCATATTGATAGAGAAAAATAGTAAATAAAACTCTTTCCGTTAAAAGAGAAAGGAGATATTGAGTGGAACAACTAGTTGCATATATGGGAATAGCTCTTGCATGCGCTCTCGCCGGGATCGGTTCGGCAGTGGGAGTAGGTATTGCTGCTCAGGCAAGTACAGGAGTTATGAGCGTTGACCCCGGCAAATTCGGGAAACTGCTTCTTCTTTCAGCTCTACCCGGAACACAGGGGATATACGGTTTTGTTATCGCATTCCTGCTGCTCGGGAAAATGCCGCTGGTAACAAGCATGCCTGTTGCATGGCAGGTTTTTACGGCAGGGTTGCCGATAGCGCTTGCCGGTCTGTTTTCAGGAATTCATCAGGGAAAAGTCTGCGCTGGTGGAGCTATGATGACAGCCAAACAGCCCGATGATTCAGCAAAATCGCTTATTCTCGCGGTTTTCGTTGAATTCTATGCCATTCTTGGCTTCCTTGTATCATTCCTCATGCTGCAGGGCATAGGAGGGTAATCAGAAAATGTCTCTCGAAGCAATCCTTTCAAGAATAGAGGCGGACGCGAATAAAGAAGCCGCGATCATCCGCGGGGAAGCGGAAAGAGAAAAGGAAAAAGGAAAGGAAAAACTGACCGGAGAGATGAAAGAAAGTCGCAAAAAGGATCTGGACAGAATCAAAACAAAAGTTCTGGATATGCAGAAGCGAAAAGAATACCACGTTCAAAGGGAATCTGTCAGACAACTGATGAATGCCCGGAGAACTCTTATGGATGAAGCAATCCGGAAGGCTGTTGAGAATCTTTCCTCCGAAAGCGATAAAAAATACCTTGAAATGACAGCATCTCTTCTTGACAACTGTGATATTGAAGGAGAAGTTGAAGTTCTGATTTCTTCTACGGACGAATCACGCATAACAGCGAAGTTTCTGGAGAAACACTCCACAGCTTCAAGAAAATTCTTTCTTTCGGAGAGCAGGCATAAGGAAACAGGCGGGATCATATTAAGTGCCGGCAGGATAAGCCAGAATGGTACTTTCACGATGATAGCGGAACTGATTCACGAAAAGCTTGTAATGGAGCTTTCGCAGTTCATACCTCTGGAGATGGATTGAAAAATGCCGGATAGCTTCATATATGCAAATGGAAGAATAAGCGGCAAGGAAAATACATTGCTGGATGAACGGATGTGGCAGATGCTCATGTCCGCACAGAATGAAGAAGAAGTTCTTCGATTTCTGGGAGACACCTGGTATGGAGGTTTCATGCAGCATCATAGTCTTGAGGGCTGCTTCATCAATGCAATGGAGGTTACAGAGGAAGAACTTATAGAGCTTTCGGAAGACGACAGGCTGATCAGAGGGCTTCTTCACAGAAGAGATGTCAGAAATGCAAGATATATCTGGAAGAACCTTCTTTCCGGTAAGAGATCTCCCGGGGAAATAGAAATTGAGCGACCGGGACTTATACCTGTGGAAATACTTGAAAAAGCGGTACATACCGCCGAAGCAAGAGAAGAACTGCCGGTACTGTTCAGAGAGACCCTGGAGGAGCTTCTTGAAACGGAGGGGATCAGTGGCCCTGCTCTGGATCGTTCTATGGATAGTCTTGCGGCAGAAGTTGAATTTGAAGAACTTCCCCGCGTAAGCTCCGGATTCAGAGATTTCGTAATGACCGGACTTGAGCAGAAGAATTTCCTTACCGCCGGCCGGTGCGCATCCGCGGGGTCTTCAAAGCAGGAAGTTCAGGAACTGCTGCTTAAAGGCGGATTCCATTCCATAGAGGAAATTACCGGGGCATATCAGAGGAAGACACTTCCCATGCTCATTGCGGAGACTCCCGGTTTTGAAGAACCTGCCAGGGCTTTTGCAGAAGCCCTTGATTCCGGATCTTTCTTCGCTTTCGAAAAAGAGTGCGACAGACAGCTTCTGGAGCTTCTTGAAAAAGGGGCTTTTCCTGTTTTCGGCCCATCCCCGCTGGCAGCGTTTGTTATTAGAAGGGAGATGGAAATCAAACATCTCAAGCTTCTGGTCGCAGCGAAAACCGCCGGGGTTGATTCGGGCAGGCTTCAGGAACGCCTGCCCAGGGGATAGGAGCACAGTATGTCGCATGGCGAGATAGCATTTATTGGAGACGCTGACAGCGTTCTTGGCTTCAGGGCTCTTGGGGTGGAAACGATAGTCCCGGAGAACACTGATGATGCAAGGAAACAATTTGAAAAATTAGTAAAGCAGAAAACATCAGTTATCATGATTACCGAGAAAATGATGGATTGTCTGCAGGAGCAGATTGAAGAAGTTGTACATATGGCCATTCCGGCTGTCGTGGTTCTTCCGGGTATAACCGGAACGATGAAACGCGGCGAGGATACTATAAGAGAACTCATAATCAGGGCTGTTGGAGTGGATTTGATGTCGGATGAACAGAAGTAAGCTCAGGGACCGGGTAGAACCAGCCGGAGGCGATGGATGATAAAGGGAAGAATCGATAAAATAGCAGGTCCGCTGGTTGTCGCGGACGGTATGAAAGACGCCAGGATGTTCGATCTGGTCTATGTATCAGATTACGCCTTGATAGGCGAGATCATCGAACTGAAGGGCGACAGGGCATCTATTCAGGTGTATGAGGAAACAGGGGGACTTAAACCGGGAGATCCTGTTGTAGCTACAGGAGAGCCCCTTTCGGTTGAACTCGGCCCGGGTCTTCTTACAGCGATATACGATGGGATCCAGCGCTCACTGGACAAGATACGCGAAGAAGCGGGAGACTGGATCACAAGGGGTATCAGCATTAGAGGCCTGGATCACAAGAAGGAATGGGATTTCAAGCCTGCTGCGAATACAGGCATGCAGGTCTCCGGTGGTGAGATACTGGGAGAAGTTCCGGAAACCGAAGTAATTGTACACAAAGTTATGGTTCCCCCCGGCGTGGAAGGGGAAATAACCTGGATGATAGATGAAGGTAAGTACAATATCGATACTATCATAGCAAGGGTTAAAGAACCCTCCGGGGGAATAAGGGAACTTTGCATGTACCATAACTGGCCTGTTCGAAAACCCCGTCCTGTAGCTGAGAAAAGAGCTCCCGCGGAACCTCTTATAACAGGCCAGAGAGTCATTGATGCTTTCTTCCCGCTTGGAAAAGGCGGAACTGCCTGTGTTCCAGGCCCGTTCGGCAGTGGAAAAACAGTTATCCAGCACCAGCTCGCCAAGTGGGCTGACGCGGAAATAGTTGTTTACGTCGGGTGCGGCGAGCGGGGAAACGAAATGACAGACGTTCTTCAGGAATTCCCGGAACTGGAAGATCCCAAGAGCGGTAAACCACTGATTCTCAGAACAGTACTTGTGGCGAATACAAGCAATATGCCTGTTGCCGCGCGGGAGGCAAGTGTATACACCGGTATAACCATCGGTGAGTATTTCCGGGATATGGGTTATTCAGTTGCTCTTATGGCTGATTCGACAAGCAGGTGGGCAGAAGCGATGAGAGAGATGTCCGGAAGACTCGAAGAAATGCCGGGAGAAGAGGGATACCCCGCATATCTGGGGACGCGGATAGCGGAGTTCTACGAACGGGCCGGGAATGTGAGATGCATAGGAGGGGACAGAAACGGAGCCCTTACAGTTGTCGGTGCTGTCAGCCCTGCCGGTGGAGACCTTTCGGATCCGGTTGTACAGGCAACACTCAGAGTTGTAAAAGTATTCTGGAGCCTCGAGGCAAAACTTGCGTATGCAAGACACTTCCCCGCTATAGGATGGCTTGACAGTTACTCTCTCTATACCGAGAACCTGAAAGAGTACTGCAATAGAGAGCTTGGGGATGAATGGGTCCTGATGATGAAGCAAGCCATGGCCCTGCTTCAACGGGAGGCGAATCTTCAGGAAATAGCCCGCCTGGTCGGAGCCGAATCTCTTTCCCCCGAGGACCAGCTGATTCTATACACGGCAAGATCTCTGAGGGAGGATTTCCTTCATCAGAACGCTTTCCATGAAATAGATACCTATACATCCATCACGAAACAGAAGACCATGATGGAAGTGATAATGCATTGTCACAGTGAAATGGAAAAGGCGCTGCTTGCCGGCGTATCTCCAAGAGAACTGTTCAACCTGCCTCTGAAAGAGGAAATCACCAGAATGAGGTATATCCATGAGGATAGTATCTCCGACATTTCTGCAATCAAAGAACATGTAACTTTACAGATCAACGGTTTGATCGAGAAGGAACAGACCGCCTGAGGGGGCAAAAGGATATGATCAGAGAATACACAACGACCGTTGAGATATCCGGCCCTCTGATGCTTGTTGACAGCGTTGAGGGTGTAGCGTACGAAGAGCTGGTGGAAATAGAGCTGCCCAATGGAGAGATCCGTCACGGAAAAGTTCTCGAGATAGACAGCCGAATGGCTCTTGTACAGCTCTTCGAAGGGAGCAGCGGTACGGATATTTCCAGAAGCAAGGTCCGCTTCCTCGGGAAGCAGGTCGAGCTTGGTGTTTCAGAGGAGATGCTTGGCAGAGTATTCGATGGCCAGGGACGTCCCAGAGCTCCGTTTGATACAGCTCCTCCCATAGTTCCCGAAAAGATGGTGAATATAAACGGAGCCCCTATCAATCCTTACGCAAGGGACTATCCCGCCGAGTTCATTCAGACCGGGTTCAGTTCCATTGATGGAATCAATACGCTGGTGAGAGGCCAGAAACTTCCGATTTTCAGCGGCAACGGACTTCCGCACGCCATTGTTGCAGCACAGATCGCACGACAGGCGCGTGTGCGTGGAAGCGAAGAGAACTTCGCTGTAGTATTCGCTGCAATGGGAATCACATTTGAGGAAGCGGATTACTTCATCCGTGATTTCCGTTCGACAGGAGCCATGGACAGAGCAGTTGTTTTCATGAACCTTGCGGATGATCCTGCCATTGAACGTATCTCAACACCGAGAATGGCGCTGACCGCAGCGGAATACCTCGCCTACGAGAAAGACATGCATATTCTTGTTATTATGACAGATATGACTAACTACTGTGATGCTCTAAGAGAGATCGCCGCTGCGAGAAAAGAAGTTCCCGGAAGGCGGGGTTACCCCGGCTACCTCTACACAGATCTTGCTTCGATTTACGAACGGGCTGGAAGAATCAAAGGGAGAAAAGGATCGATTACACAGATTCCCATTCTTACGATGCCGGAAGACGACAAAACTCATCCAATTCCCGATCTTACCGGCTATATCACCGAGGGTCAGCTGATCCTCAGCAGAGAACTTCACAAGAAGGGCATCTACCCTCCAATGGACGTTATGGAATCTCTTTCGAGACTCAAGGATAAAGGTATTGGCGAGGGGAAAACACGCGGTGACCACGCAGACCTCTTCAACCAGCTCATGGCAGCCTACTCCGCCGGAAAAGATGCCAGGGAACTGGCAGTTATCCTTGGCGCGGCCGCATTGAGCCCGCTTGATCAGAAGTACCTGAGATTCGCTGAGGAATATGAAAAGCGCTACATCAGCCAGGGAGACCATGAAAACAGGGATATTGATGAAACTCTGGACCTTGGCTGGGAACTTCTGAAGCTTCTTCCAAGGGAGGAAATGAAACGGATTGATCCCAAACGGCTTGATAAGTACTGGCCAGTGAACGATGGGAAAAAGGAAGAGGCCAGCTGATGGCGATAAAGGTTCGTGCCACCAGGATGGAGCTCCTCCAATTTCGGAAGAAGGCAGGTCTGGCCAGGAGGGGCCATAAACTTCTGAAGGATAAACTTGATGAACTTATGCGACAGTTCAAAATTCTGATAAAGGAGTATGAAGGGGCCAGGAGCGAACTTGAAAAGGAACTCAGTATTGCTTACGGCGAGTTCCTTTTCGCGAGAGCATCAATGACGGAGCCCGGTCTTCTCGATGCTCTTCGATATCCCGGAGCGGCAGCGAAGGTGCAGACCTCCAAAAGGAAGATCATGAACCTTATTCTACCCGTATTTGAGGTATCCATAGAGGGGAATGTTCGTAATTATGGAATATTTGATACCCCCGCGGAACTGGATGAAGCTCTTGAGGTTTACAAAAGAATACTGCCCCGTATCGTAAAACTCGCGGAGCAGGAAAAAGCTATCAGCCTGCTTGCCAGGGAAATCGACACTACCAGGCGGAGGGTCAACGCTCTTGAATACAAGCTTATCCCTGAACTTGTGGAAGCCATAAGGTCTGTCAGATTGAAACTGGATGAAATGGAACGGGGAAATCTGACAAGGCTTATGAAGGTTAAGGAAATGGTGGAGGAAAAACGGGAGAAAAACCGAGCTTGAACAAGGTCGGATTTTTACTATCCATACGGTTCTGAATTTTCGTTCTTCTGTTAATACTCCCTTAACAATGCTGTCATATTGATTGCGAATGGAATGTTCAGGAACTCAGATAACGAAGCAACTGGTCTTGATATTCCTGCCCGGATAGCTTATCAATTAAGTATTGAGATTCGCATAGAAATTAACATGAAAGGAAAGAAATGAAAACGGTACTGACACTTTTGGTGATTTTTGCCTTCTCACAGATATCAAGCGCTGATCAAACGGTGAACTTCGGCTGGGAAGGAACCGAGACCATTCTGGGTATGTATCCTGCCGAAGGGATAATAGCTCAAATTGCTACCGAACCTGTGCACGGGGGCTCACAGTCTCTTTACATAGAGGAGAACGATTCCAAAGGAACATCCCAGGCATTTATCGCTCTTATTACAGGGATTCAGGTTGGAGATACACTGGATGCTGAATTCTGGCGCTACGATACAACTCCCGGAGGATCACCATCAATAAGGATCTGGGCTCACTGGATATCCGATCCGGGTGATATCTACAGCTATTCTGTATCAGCCGGCGGCAATGATGATTACGGACCCGGAACAGGCTGGGACTTAACTTCATGGTCATGGGAATCCACCGCTGACTCTCTTCATAGTCTTGTTATTGAAGCAAGGATTTATTCAGCTGTTGGCGATGCCGGATGGATGGATGATATGACCATTATCGCTCCTGATGGAGCGACCATTTACACCCCCGGTCCGGTATCTCTTGAAAGCGGTACCTGGGCGGATATCAAGGCTGGATTCTAAAACACATCAATAGGGGACATGCACTCTATGGTGCGTGTCCCCCGCATTTCAGAAAAGCTCACCAAGTTTCTCAACCATACTTACAGCGCCCTCAAAAACCTCCGCAGGGCCGCTCGCAAGCATATATGCGGGAGTCGTGACAATTTTTCTTTGCCTGTCCACAACGGAGTCATTGACAGGGCAATTCACATGAACAGCGCCCATGGAATTAATGGCAGCAGCCGTTTCCGGATGAGAACCGATAGTCAGTCTTGCTCCAGGAATTACTCTTGCGAGGATTACCGGAGCGATGCACATTGCCGCAATCGGCTTTCCGGCATCAATAGCTTTATCGATCAGATTTTCGACTTCCGGATTGACGGAGCATTCAGATCCATCCTTTGCGAATGAGCAGAGTGTCAGCGCAGCGCCGAAACCGCCGGGGAAGACAACAGCATCGTATTCATCAGGCGAGAGGTCTGTAAGAGGTTTGATATTCCCCCTGGCTATTCTGGCCGATTCCACAAGAACATTTCTGGTTTCACGTTCAGGTTCTTCCGTGCAGTGATCAACAGTAGCTGCCTGCTCAATATCCGGAGCGGTGAATACTATTTCGTAACCGGCTCTGTCCAGAGCGATAAGAGCGGAAACAGCTTCATGAATCTCCGTGCCGTCCTTTACACCACTTCCGCTGAGTACAAACGCAACTTTTCTTTTCATGTTATCCTTTCCTGTCAGTATATTACATTCAACAAGCATACAGATACCAAAAGAATTCACCGCAGTCCACTGTATTCAAGGCTTTGCCTGTTCTTATCGGTAATGTATCTTTTGATCAACTATAAAAGGAGTCAATATGATCAAGATGATTCTTGTTCTGATACTTTTTTCATTATTGCTTTCATCATGTTACTATGGAGCCATGCAGGGAGCGCACACACTTGGGAAGAATCACCTTACGGTAACAGGAGGAGTCACCCTTCCCGCGTATTTCTCCGCTGAATCCAAAAGGGAAGCTGAAGACAGCAGGATAGACTACATTCAGATATACCCTTCAATAAGTGTTGCCACAGGCGCGACTGACAGGATTGATCTTGGAGCGTCATCGTTCGGATATGGACTTGGCCCCTTCGTAAAATACAACCTTATGCATCCTTCGAACCCAACCGCGGTATCTGCGCTGCTCTCCATGAATTACGTCATCCCCATGCAGGTCATGCTGCCGAGAATTTCCCTCTGTGCCGGACACCGCTTCGACCGTGATCTTGAGGTTTTTATAGGATGTGACGCAGGATACGGACCGGATCTTGCCAATATTCCGAAGACGGATGAAGGAGGGCATGACTGGGACCTGGTTCAAAATTCATTCTTTTCCTGCATACGGACCGGATGCAGCTATGAATTAAGAGGTTCCAGCGATCAGAACTCAAACAGATCATACATACCTGAATCCATCATGTTCCAGTTCTCCTTTCCGCTCGATCTTGCAAGAGGCATGATACTGGTCGGATTAGCGGTAACCTACTGACAGAATAAGTAATAAGCGGGGACATGCACGCTCAAAAAGAATAACGGGGACATGCACGCTCTGGTGCGTGTCCCCGTTATGATATGCAGTCTAAGAACCGAAAATCAGAAAGTTGACTTTATCGATCCCCAGGTTTCCCGTTCGAGAGCTGTGTAGACCGTGCCGGGAGTAGGATCTGACTGAAACCATGTATCGCTGAGATTTTCGCTGGTCTCATCGTGGCCTGTTATCCCATTACCACCAGTAGGGGTTTCAAAACCCTCCCAGGTGTCTATTCTCTGAAAAGTAGAGTCAGAAGCATGGCCTGTATGATAAATAGCATCCTGGCTGGCCCATGGAAGGTCATTAAGGTAGGTTGAAGAGTTAATGGTGATGCCGGTCTTGTCAACGAATTCACCGGCATCGTCTCCCCAGACAGCGTAATCGATATCGTAACAGAGATCGGCGCTGTCAGCATAATCATCGTACGAGAAGAGAGTAACAGTCTCGCCCGAGTTGGTCAGACCTGCGGATGAGCCGGCGAAACCGTTCGACGGTACAGTCATTACAGTCGCACCGCCGCCTGTGCCCCAGATATCGTAATCGGCCTGGATACCGTACTCAACTTCAAATGCTGACCCGCTCATGGCGATGACGATTACCTGGCCAGGGGCGATCTCGTCGCCAGTCGGGAATTTCACAAGGAAATCGTAAGAACTCTGGTACGCAATCGGTCCAACAGCGATCTGAGGATAGAAATCTTCGACACAGGAATTGTCACCATAGAGATCTGTGATATACACGAGCGACAGAGAGACTGCCGAGGAGGTGGGATTGCAGATCTCCACGAACTCGCCGCCTGTGGGTGTATCACATATTTCAGTAAGAAGAAGGTGATCAGCTTGAGAAAAAGCCAGAGAGGACACAAGAAGACAGAGAACAAAAACAAATTTCATGCTGCATATCCTTTCAGTGATTACAAAACACAACAACATCAATATATATTAAGTAACCAGAGTGAGCAAATGACATATGCCGGATCTGTACGGAATTCAGGGGAAGAGATAATGTTTCTAATTGACATGCATGTACATACGGACGATTCACCCGATGCCGATATCCCCGCAGGTGAACTGGTCGTTCGGGGGATGGATATTAATCTTGCTGGAATCGGTTTTGTAGCTCATGTGGATCTGAATCCGGAAGATTACTGCTATGGAGGATTTGATGAAAGTATTTACAATCGATCCATAGATATTGCCAGGAGGGAAGCGGGCGACAAAATACTTGTTCTGAAAGGAATTGAGGTTGGGGAACCTCATATTTACGAGGAACAGGTGAAGAACATTGTTGATTATTCCAACTATGATTTCATAACCGGAGCTCTTCATTCTCTGTCGGGAATCGGTATGGTTCTGGGCAGTGAGGTATATGAGGATGAAGACTATCTTGAAATCGTAGAGCAGTACTATCTTGAAACGCTGCAGATGGTTGAAGAAGCAGATATGGATATACTTGCGCATATGGGTCTTTTCAGAAGAGGACTGGCGCTGGCCGGTCTGAAGCATGATTTCAACGAACTGGAGCTGTGGACCGATACAATACGTCATATTCTTAAAGTCATTATTGACAGAGATATCGCGCTTGAGTTGAATACATCCGGTCTGCGCCGGAAGGAGAATACCACATATCCAACACCGGAAATTCTTGTACTGTACAAGGAAATGGGAGGTCAGCTTATAACAGTCGGATCAGACACTCACCGGGAACCATACATCTTCTATGGGCTCTCTGACGGAAGAAAACTGTTGATAGAAAAAGGATTCAGAGATACAAACTTCTATATTAATAGAGAGTCGAGGAAATATCCTCTTTTTCATCAGGGAAATAACACACCTATTTAGTGAGTCCGTGTTTCTTCAGCTCCTCAGTTGCTCTATCAGTAAGATCGGATGATGTACATGTCGCAACCCATCTGCAGAGATCCTTCACCCCTTCCTCGAAACCAATTTCAGCTTCGAAGCCGAGAACTTCCTGTGTTCTGGATATATCGGCGAAACAGTGTCTGATGTCCCCGGCTCTGAATTCGTTTCTGATAATGAAATTATCTGACGGTTTACCGAGTTCGGAAGCTATAGCCCTGCCTATTCTTAGAATAGTGCTGGGTTTTCCAGTTCCTACATTAAGGATTTTTCCAGATGATTCGGGATTTTCAAGAGCAAGGCAGCATGCCCTTGCAAGATCCTTAACATGGATGAAATCACGGCTCTGGCCGCCATCCTCGAAAATAACGGGAGGGTTATCGTTAAGGAGTCTTGATGCGAATATTGCGCCGACTCCGGTGTATGGATTGGATAAAGCCTGCCGGGTACCGTATACATTGAAGAACCTCATGGCGACCGCGGGAATGTCGTATGCGTTTCCGATCGACAAAAACATCTCTTCATGATCCCTTTTGTTGATCGCGTAGATGGATGTGGGGTACAGTGGTTTTGTCTCCGGTACAGGGAGAGGTTTGCCCGGGCAGCTGCATTCCGGACAGAGAACCTCCCATTCATGCCGCTCGAGCTGCTTTGAAGGGCGAAGTTCCGGCGCGAACTGACCGCAGCGCGGACATTCGTACAAGCCTTCTCCATAAATTGACATTGAACTGGCTACCAGCATTTTTTTGAGATTGTCGCGCTTCTTAATCGCTTCCTCAAGAACAACAGCGGCTCCGAGGGAATTTACTGAAGTGTAATGTTCAATTTCATACATTGATTGCCCTACACCTACAGCCGCGGCAAAGTGGATCAGCATACCACAGCCGTCAAGAGCTCTCTCAACATCCGAATGATTCCTGACATCCCCGACGATAAGCTCAACCCCGGGCGCAAGATAATCAGGCCTGACAGGATTTTCACCGTGTACCTGCGGATCGAGGTTATCAAGAGCGCATACATCGTAACCTTTCTCTAGAAGGAGGTCAGCCAGATGCGAACCGATAAAACCCGCTCCTCCTGTGATCAGAACTTTCATATTCAATTCGTCCAATCCTGTTTCAGATATGATTTTCAAACTTGTTTCAATGATTATAATCTAATGATTTGTATGGGTTAAGTTCCGCAAGCAAGCATGATCATCATGCGAAGCCTGGTATTTCCTGAATAATACCACCAGTTCTTGACCTCATTGGTGCCCTGGACTATTATGCGTTTTCCAGAGATAAGCAGCAGAGACACAAGGAAGTTAATATTCGATAACAACTTATCCTTGTACTACGGGAAGGAATCAGTTTGAGAATAGCGCTTGTTGTCCCTCCATGGGGCCCTGATGACATTCGAGCGAAGGATACCCGCGGAATCTCCGGATGCTGGCCAACACCCGGACTTCAATATGTGGCTGCAGTGCTGAGGGATGCCGGACATGAAATACTGTTCCTTGAGGGATTTTTCTACACCAATGAAGAGATGAAACGGAAAACACTGGAATTCAGGGCGGATGCTCTGGGTGTTTATGTTATCAGCCTTCTATGGGATAAGGCAAAACAGTTTATCGAAGACGTGAAAGCAGCCAATCCAAATATTTATACATTCATAGGCGGTCATGGAGCAACTGCTATGCCCGAGACATTGATGAATGACACCGAATCCCTGGATGCAATCGTCATAGGTGAGGGAGAAATTACATCCTGCGAACTGATGGCCGCAATTGAGGAGGGTTCCAGTCCCAGCAGTATCAAAGGCCTTCTCATAAAGGAGAACGGCAAGCTGCTCAGAACCCCTCCCCGTCCGATATTGGATAACCTTGACGAACTGCCCTTTCCGGCAGTCGATCTTTGCGAAATGGATCGTTACTACCCCAGTTTCGAGCAGGTTTCAACTGTTCCCGCGATGCAGATGCTGGCAAGCAGAGGTTGCGACGGAAGCTGCCTTTACTGTTACAAGATGTACGGTAAGAGGATACGCCTCAGGAGCCCTGAGCTGATAGTTGATGAAATTGAGTATTACATAAATGAATACGGAGTCAGGGAAATTAAATTCTGGGATGAGCATTTCACTTTCAGCCATGAACATGTATATGGATTCTGCAATGAGATGATGGAAAGAGGACTGAAAGTTCGCTGGTGGGTTTCCTGCAGAGCGGATTCCGTGGACAGACCTCTTCTCGAGGCAATGAAAAAGGCGGGATGCTGGTGCATCAACTATGGGGTGGAAAGCGGTGTACAGAAGCATCTTGACACATTGATGAAGAACGAGACTCTTGACCAGATAAGAAAAGCGGTTCGTCTTACGCACAGTGTCGGTATAAAAACACACACAACGTATATTTTCGGCATTCCGGGAGAAACATTTGAAGACGGGCTGAAAACAATTGAATTCGCTAAAGAACTGGGTTCCTTTACCGTTGAGTTCTTTCCGATCACACCTTTTCCGGGAACGCCGCTCTACAAGGGTGTGATGAAAGGACTTTTCGGAACCATGTCACAGAACCTGTCAGATCAGGGAATGCTTCTTGACCGTCCATGTTTTGTCCCTTTCAGCATGACGGCTGATGAGATCATGGAATTGCGAAGACTGGCATATATAAAGTACTTTTTCAGACTGAAGTTCCTTTTTTACAGATTGACGAATATCATGTCACTCTTCCAGGTAAGGGCGATGTGGAACGGAGCCAAGAGTCTCCTTCAGATGGTTGGAGAGCAGATTTCTGCACTATGGAAAAAAACAGCAAATCGATCTCAGTCGTAATTCCGGTTCATAACAGCGAGAAGACTCTTGAAACCGTTCTGGAGCCGCTCCAGCAGGAATTGCGCGGTGGGGATGAACTTATTGTCGTCAATGACAGATCGAACGATAATTCCAGGGAAATAGCCTCACGGCTCGGAGCAAAGATAATTTCCAGTTCAGGCAGCCCTGGAGCCGCGGGGGCAAGGAATACAGGTGCTCAGGCCGCTTCCGGTGAATGGGTGCTGTTCGTAGACAGTGATGCTGTCGCTCCTGCCGGGTGGAGAGAAAAGCTTCAGCAGCGCATTGATCAGGGGCCTGCTGCTGTTCAGGCCACTTACAGCCCGACTGCCGCAGGAGATCATCCGGCTACGTTCTACAAGAATTTCTATTACTACTACACCTTCACAAAGAGAATAGGCAGCGATTACATTACAGGATGCGGGACCTTCTTCTTCGCGGTTTCCAGATCTGTTTTTCAGCAGCTGGAAGGGTTCGACGACAGAATTCCAGGAGCAACAGTGGAGGATGCTGATTTCGCCGCAAGACTTGTTGGTTCGGGCGGGAGTATTCTCATGGCCCCTGAGATAGAGGTTTATCATTTGAGGGAATATACTTTTCCTGAATTGATGGGGTACGAATGGAGTATGATGAAGTCTAAGGTTCTCTACCTTCTTCGAAGAGGCTCGGGTCATGCGGTACCTTCTTTTTCGATGGCAACTCCTCTTGAAATGCTGCCAGTTCTTTCAGGGGCAGCTGGTGTCTGGCTGATACCGGTCGGCCTGGCAGCATATGCCGCAGGATGGACGTGGGGGATCTGGCCTGCTGCCGCCGGTTTCTTGATCCTGACGGTCGGTCATGCGGGATTCTGGTTCGCATCTGTGAGGGAGGCAGGAACAAGAGGGTTTATTGCATCACTCATGACCTTGCCCGACCTTATGATTATTGTGCCTGCTGCGCTGAGCGGGGTTATAATGCATCTGGCTGGAAGGAAATACTGATTTGCGGACTAAAATACTAATCCCAGCCGGTCTTAGTCTCACAATCGCTTTTATTGTGTACAGGTACATGGAAGTAATTCCGCGGGGATCGCTGGATAAGGTCGTTCAGCTTTTTCTGCTGGTTCCCGCAGCGTTCTGCTTTGCTCTGTATGCTGCCGGAAGGATTGACAAAGATCTTGTCCGGCTGGCCCTGAAAAAAATTGGAAAACTTTCTACAGCCAGATTCATCGGTATTCTTCTCGCACTTCTTGCGGTTTTTTCCATCTGGATGGTTTATGGTCCTTGCGAGGGGATCCCGAAGGGCGGCGACGAAGCCGCATACTTTTTTCAGTCAAAGATATACGCTGCGGGGCACCTTGCAGCTCCAGCACCGGCTGTTGATGATCCAATGGTTTATTTCCCGTTCCGGCATTTTGTCTTCAGAAGTAATATGTGGTTCATTGTATATACCCCCTTCCACTCACTGTTGATGGCGCCCTTCACCTCTGCAGGCGCAGCTCCTCTTCTGGGTCCTCTTGAAGGGTTGCTTTCCCTCCTTGGGATTTTCCTCCTGATAAGGCTTTGGACAGGGGAGGCTATGGCCAGGGTCAGCGTTATTCTTCTTCTGCTGTCACCTTTCTTCCTTTTTATGACAACTACGTTCATGGCGCACAATACAAATCTGATGCTGGTTACATGGTCGCTTTACATGATTTCCAGGAGGGCAAAGGGGGCATCGGTTTCATATGGGTTTGCGGGCGGATTACTTATCGGGCTGGCCTTTGCCACGAAACCCTATCCTGTTCTCGTATGGCTGTTCTTCATACCGCTTGCAGTCATAGTGGGCTGCAGGGACAGGTGGTTCCGCATACTGGCCCCTGTTGCTGCCGCTGCCGCAATACCCTTCGCGCTGTTCCTGCTGTCGAACAGTTACTACACAGGTAATCCCCTCCATGCAGGATACGATCTGGTAAGGGGGGGAAAACTGATAGGTTTCGGGCCGGACAAGGCCTGGTTTCCGGAATACGGAGATTACGCGCATACCCCTCTAAGAGGACTTTTCAACGTTGTAAGACAGATAGGAACCGGAAGCACGATCTTGTTCGGCTGGCCGTTCCTGTCCCTGTTTCCCATGCTTCTGGCACTTAAAAGGGCGCGAAAGGATAGACGTGTTCTTCTGCTCTGCATCCCCCTTTTGTTGATCATGTTGCTGATGTTTCTCCATTACTGCCCTGCTATTGATTACGGGCCCAGACATTATTTCACCTTCCTGCCCGTTATCCTGCTTCTTTCAGTTATTGGATTAAGAGAAGCAGCAGAGTATGCAAGGAGAAAGAAGGGAATTGATGGAAGCAACGTGGTGGCTGTATTCACCTTCTGTCTATTTCTGATTACACTGCTCGTTTATCTGCCGGAGGGAATAGAACTCAGGTCGGGACCATGGGAGACCATTGACAGCCAGCCCGGGATAACAGCGACAGGTTTCGTAGAAACACCCTCAATAGTATTCATGCAGGCGGGACAGCATGGTTACCCGAACATCTGCAGCGGTATGAATTTCAATTCCCCTTTTCTTGACAATGAAATCATTTACTGCGCTCATCAGACATCCGCAGAGGATATTCTATTCATGCAGGCCTATCCGGGAAGAAACCCTTATCTTTACTGGTTTGACGGAAGCAGTTTCCATATAGAGCCATGGACAAAGGGTCTTGCTGAAACAATCGAACCTACCAGGGATATGCAATACCATACATATTTGCACATGCCTGACATTGAAGGAACTTACCGGTGAAGGATTGTATTCTGGAAAACTTTAAAATTGTCTGCTACATGCCTGCGTACAACGCAGAACTCCTTATGGAGAAGGTAATCAGGGATATACCATCTGAAACAATGGAAATCCTTAGTACCATTCTTGTTATTGATGACGGTTCTTCCGACGGTACTGCCGATCTTACGCAAAGGCTTTCGAAAGAATTCCCGAAGATCTCCCTTATTCAGCATCCTGTAAACCGGGGTTACGGAGGAGTCCAGAAAACCGCATTTGACTGGACGCTGGAAAACAGTGCTGATATTGCTGTTATGCTCCACTCAGACGGTCAGTATCCCCCTGAATACCTGAAACCGATGCTTATTCCGTTTGAAAAGGGAGCAGATGTTGTGGGCGGCAGCAGAATTCTTTATGGAGATATGCGAAAAGGCGGCATGTCCATGACAAGGCATTACGGAACCATATGGCTGAACGCTCTTGAAAATTTCGTTTTCAGGCGGAAACTGACCTCATATCACAGCGGTTATAAGGCTTACAGCAGGAAAGCCCTTTCCGAGATACCATACAGTAGTTATTCGAACACCTTCAATTTCGATTCAGAGATGCTTGTGGGAGCGATCAGGGCAGGGCTTGCCATTGAGGAAATACCCATTCCCACAGTGCACGGAGAAGGTTTTTCAAGCCTTAAGCCAGTTCCGTATGGGCTTTCGGTTCTGCGAACTGTTGTCAGATACATTTTCAGAAGAATTTAGCCTGCATCTGCCGGTTAATAATGCTTTCCGGACAGGAACAGTAATGTTCCTGTAATCACGCCCCAGCCAAGTATAGCCATATCAAGAAGGCACAGCAGAATGAATCCGGGGAGAATCCTCATACCGAAATGAGAAACCGCGCTGCGGAAGAAATTAAAGTGACAAAGAAGAGAAAGAATTATTGCAGCAGGAGCAGCAACAGGAAGCCACGGTAATAAAGATAAGCCAAAAACAATACCGGCCAAAAATACTATCATTCCAAAACCAGCACCAAGCACAAGCAGTATACTCAGCACGACCCATCTGCTGTGGTGAGTTCCGGTTTCTCTCAGGTTGATATATCTCTTCAGCAGCCTCTCCCTGATCGATCTCCATCCGCTCTTCGCCTGAGCCCTGGCCATCCTGAGTCTCCGATTGCTGAACTGAGAAATCGTATATGAGGCAAGGTGCGTTACCTGAATATCCGATGCAAGCGCGATTTTCCCGCCTCTGTCGACTATTTCGTAACCCAGCTCTTCGTCTTCAACGGTAGGCTCCGGTATGCTTGTATTGAAACCGCCAATTTCAAAAAACGTATTTCTCAATATCGCCGAGCACCAGGTAGCGAAAGTAGCAGTGAAGCTTTCCTTTGTTCTGGCAAGAGCATGGTAATAGTAGAAATTCTGATACCTTGAAACCATATCTTCCGCTGGACAAAAGGGTGAGTAAAGAGTCTGAACGGCAGCAATGCTGCTGTCGCTGTTAAAGCAGTCGATGATTCCTTCGATGAGGTCGGATGGAATAATAACATCAGCGTCAAGAAAGACTATTATATCTCCCAAAGCTCTTTCTGCGCCTGCATTCCTTGCGATGGCAGGACCCCCGCGCCTGGACATAGGCAGTATCTCAATTCCTGCTTCAGATGCTATAGAAGCTGTTCTGTCAGTGGAACAGTCATCCACAAGAATGATCTGAAAAGGGTTTAAAGTCTGCTTCTTCAGAGAACCAAGGCAACGGTCCAGGGTTGTTTCGGCGTTATAGGCGGGAATCACCACTGATATTTCTTTTGCTGTTCTCAGGATACTCACCTTCGCGAAAGTAAAAAATTTCTGACAGATTGTTTCATCATTTCCAGGTACCGATGATAACCAAGTGAAAGTCTTAACAAAAGAGTCAGGATTTGTATGACAGTCCGGATATCGTATATTTTCTCACTGCCGCGGAATTACCCGCTGCTTTCGTTCAGAGAAACGGAAAGACGCTGTAAATTGAAAATAGTCCTTTTGACCATGCCCGCAATCTGGGAACAGGACCAGCATGACTTCATGAATGTCCGCCGTTTTCCCTTCAAATGGCTTTCGATAAAACCTCTGGTAAATGTAGTTCCATCCCCTTCTCTGTTGTATCTTGCCCCCTTTCTGAAAGAGGATGGTCATGATGTTACATATCTGGAAGGACTTTTCTACCCCCTTGAAAAGATGATTGCAAGGATAAATGAGATAAATCCCGGAATCATCGGGATAACACTTACCAGCGTTGACTGGGAGAATTCCAGATGGATGCTGAACGAGCTGAAGAAAAGTTTTCCGGAAGTCCTGATCGTAGCAGGAGGTATCCACCCGACTCTATGGAAAGAGAGATGCTTTGACGAATGCAGCGGAATCGACGTAATCGTCATCGGCGAGGGAGAGTACACCATGCGTGAATTAACCGCCTGCATCGAGAAAGGAGAATCCCTGGAAGAAGTTGAAGGACTCATGTTCATAAAGGACGGCCGCCTGGTAGATACCGGGTCAAGAGCTGTAACGGAAGACATCGACACTCTCCCTTTCCCGTCCCACGAGCTTGTTGATATACCGTCCTACATTCCCTCTCCCACTTTCTATAAGAGTCTTCCACACGCTAATATCATAGGGGCAAGGGGATGTCCGTATGAGTGTACTTTCTGTCATACTGACAGGCATGTTCGAATGAGGTCCGCGTCGAACGTCGCAGGCGAAATAGAACTTCTTTACAGAGAGCATGGAGTCACCGATATAGCGTTCTGGGATGACACCTTCACCCTTTCAAAAAAAAGGGCTATGGAATTCTGCCGGGAAATGATTGACAGGGAAATAAAGGTTAACTGGGCGGTTAATGCCAGGGTCGACAGGATTGACAGAGAACTGCTGGAGGAAATGAAGAAAGCCGGCTGCTGGAGAGTGCTGTACGGAGTTGAATCCGGTGTGCAGAAAAACCTGGATACCCTTAAGAAAGGGACGACCATCCAGCAGATACGGAGAGCGGTTGAGCTAACTGCGGAAGTAGGAATAGAAGCCTACGGCACCTTCATGTTCGGCATTCCAGGAGAAACCTACGAGGAAGGTCTTAAGACCATCGAGTTTGCCTGTTCAATTCCCCTTGATTATGCTGTTTTCGTAAATCTTACACCTCTTCCAGGAACAGAAGTATACGAAGATCTTCTCGCTGGAAAGATCACGCCGGCAAAATTCACCGAGAACAGATTCAATTTCAAGAATGTTTCATTTGTCCCCGAGGGAATGACCGAAGAGCAGATAAGATATCTCATTCAGGCCGGCCACAGGAAATTTTACATGAGACCGAAACTCATATGGAAGAAGATAAGAAGCATAAGCGGCTTTTTCGATCTTTCTAAATACATCAGGGGATTCCTTCTCATAGCCACATCAAAGTATATCGGGCAGCCGGAAGCACTTGCAGCGGATGATGAAACCATGGAATCGGATCAATGTGAATAAACTGATACTGATACGTCCTCCTGTAGTCCACCTGAAGAAGGATTTTTACGGCAGTATTCCCGGTATTCCCGCCGGCCTGGCTTATCTGGCAGCATCAGTCCGGCAGTCGGGAATAGATACAGATATTCTTGATGCCTATGGACTTGCTCCCCGCAGGTTCTATACATTCAGAGAGAACTACAGGGCCAGGGGACTGACCCCCCGGGAAATAGCCGCCCGGGTTGCCGGATCGGATTCAATCCCAGGAATAACGGTTCACTGTGCTACCGAGCATACCATGGCTCTTCACATCATCAGGGCCATTAAGAAGGAAAAACCCGGAACACCCGTTGTAATAGGAGGATACCACGCTACTTTTCTCCCCGGAGAATTCATAGAAGGAGGAGCTGACTATGTGGTTCTCGGTGAAGGGGAAAAGAGACTTCCGGAGCTGATAAGAACCCTGGAAAACGGCGGTGATCCTGATTCCATCGAAGGCGTTGCTTCGAAAAATGGAATCAACGAAAGAAAAGAAATTTACACAACAGACCTTGATCTGCAGCCCTTTGCCGCGGTGGATCTGCTTCCCCTTGAAAATTACTGGAAACTGGGTTATAGCCATGGCCCCTTCGCAGGCAGATATATGAACATTCTTACTTCAAGAGGCTGTCCATACACCTGTGCCTTCTGTCAGGCTCCTGCAATGTGCGGCGGTCGATGGCTTGCCAAATCCTCGGAAAGAGTTCTTGAGGAGATCCGGTATCATATTGACAGGTACGGTGTCAGGGATTTTCATATTCAGGATGAGAATTTCGCGATCAGCAGGAAAAGAGTCGAAGAAATCTGCAGAGGTCTTATAAAAGATAATTACGGTATAACATTCTGCTTTCCATCCGGATTGAAAATGGAGACCCTGGATGATGAACTCCTTGAACTTATGATCAGAGCAGGATGCAGGTATTTTTCCCTCTCTCCGGAAACAGGTTCCCTGAGGGTATTGGAGCTGATGGGCAAAACCGCGAACATCGAAAAAGTTCCTGGACTCATTCAGAAAGCTGCTTCCATGGGAACCAGCACATGCGCGTTCTTCGTAACCGGATATCCAGGAGAAACTGATGAGGACAGAAAACAGACGAAAAGATATATCAACCGGCTTGCCAGAAAAGGTGTGGATGAAGTAATAATGCCGATCCTCACACCCTTTCCTGCAACCGTGGCAATGAATGAGCCTTCTCTGCAGGGGTTCGAGGAATACGACGAACTCTGCTTTTCCCCCATCTGGAGAAAAGATTACAAACCTTTGAACAGATATAGATCAGGAGTTTATCTGAACTTCTATTCCACGAAGCTGTTCTTTCATCCCTTAAAGGTCTTAAGACAGCTTGGAAATATTCTGACAGGAAAGGCTGCCACAAAAAGTGAAATGACAGCAAGGCGAATTTTCATGGATCTTTATGACAGGTTTCTCAGGAAATAAATTTTCATAGGACAACAATAATTCAATTTGCTGCATACGTATCTGTCTCCCTTTACATTAGTGGAATAAGTCATAGAATATAAAAAGGCGGTAGAGCACCGCCATGCAAACCGGAAGAGATTCCGGGACGCAAAACCACGGATCCTAACCGCTGTTTGGGGATGGCGGAAGGACAGCCGGGTTGCCGTTTGACCATTGCAAACCGGAAGAGATTCCGGGACGCAAAACCACGGATCCAAATCCGGGAAACCGGGAAGGACAGCCGGGTTACCTGACGTCCGTTCGGGGGAAACCGCCGGCGGATTGAGGAGGTGCTCACTATGAGGTGGATACCACTTATTTTGGTTGCACTTCTACCGTCGGTTCTGCTGGCAGGCGTGATCGTATCGACCAGCCCCGCCAATGTTGACACTTTTGTCACCATTGCGCGAGAGGCCATGGATGATGGGAATTATGTTACCGCTTTCGCTCTTTATGAGTGTGCTCTTCGAAGAGATCCCCACTCTTCAGCAGCCCTTGCAGGCCGTCTCGCGGCCAGGGCTCATATGGAGGAGTACGTTATAACAGAGCCAATGGTAGCTTCACGCTGAACGCAGACCGTCAGTGCATGCGGGGCGGGCTCTCCGGAGCCCGTCCTCCAGCAGGGGTGAACTGGAGGGTACGTCCGGAGAGAGCAGCATGTGTTCATGCCTGAGTAATTACAGGAGCGGTACTGTATATAAGGTCATAGTTTCGATCATTTTCGGAATGATCGGATTTTTACTCAATTTCAATACGATCAATTTCTCTTTCCCTCCATATACAGCGACGGTGCTGATAGG
>JAUVEU010000136.1 GCA_030594645.1 Candidatus Aegiribacteria sp. | reverse complement strand
GCTAAGAAAAGAGAACCGCTGAAGTTATCAAGGATGAATTCGTATATAGGAGTAATGATAGACGACATTGTAAGCAAAGGGGCGGATGAGCCATACAGGATGTTTTCATCCAGAGCGGAGAACAGGCTTCATTTGAGACAGGATAACGCAGATAGAAGGCTTTACAGTTCAGGAAACAGGTTTGGGATACTGTCTGAAGAAAAGAAAGAACTCCTGGTCGCCAACCTGACAGAAGCCGAATCCATAGGGTGTATACTCGAAAGCGAGACGGCTGATGGGATTAGACTCTCAAAATGGTGCAGAAGGCCTGGAGTAACGGTTGAAGACGTTGTTGCTCTGAAAGAATCTCTCATCGAACGGGACCAGGAAGTTCTTCTGTCAGTGCTGCTGGACGAAAAGTACAGAGGTTATATAGAAAGAAACCTCAGAAGGCATGAATCCAGCAGAAACCTGGACAGGATCAGTCTCAGAAGAATCGATTCCTACATGGAGATAAATGAAATATGCTGGGAGGCAAGGGAAGTCCTGGAAAGGGAAAGGCCGGAAACACTGGCGCGCGCGGAGAGAATCCCGGGAATAAGACCGACCGACCTGCACGGGCTTCTGATATATCTCGGCAGAGAGCGTTCCACGTGAAACAATTTCCTCTTTCGTTTCCTCCCCGGAGTGCTATGATCGAAGACATTGAAGAGCTGAGCGCTGATGTAAACGAGAGTCAGCTTGACCTGTTCGGGAAGTTTGCCGGGACACTTCTTAATAGATCTACAAGAATTAATCTGATTGGACCGCGGGAAAGAGACAGGTTATGGAGAAGACATTTCCTTGAATCAATACAGTATGCTCTTCTGCTTGATAAGGACCGGGCAGTTGTCGATATCGGAAGCGGGAACGGATTCCCCGGCATGATCCTTGCAATCATGGGATTTCGCATGATACTTCTTGAGCCAAGGAGAAAGAGGTATCTTTTCCTTGATTGCGCAGCATCTGAGCTCGGTCTTGAAAACTGTATGACAGTCCCGGTGAGACTTGAGAGATTCACTCCTGCAGAAGGGGAGAAACAATTCGTAGCCAGGGCTGTAGCTCCTCCGGCCTCATTGCTTGCGGAAATAAGTGAAATCGCCGGAAAGGGTTCGACGCTTGTATACAGGCAACCTGAAATATCTGTAGGGGAAGAATTCGAAAGCTGTATAGAACTCAATTGCCCACCGCTTGACCGCAGTGGCTTTCTGGTGCAGTATCGAGTCTGATTTGGATTATCAAAGGTCACTGTATACATACACATCTGATTCGGATACGATTACTCTGTAAAGGAATATCATGACAGCATCCAGAATAATAGCGGTGGCGAACCAGAAAGGCGGCGTAGGGAAAACAACTACGGTTATTAACCTCGGGGCAAGCCTTGCCATGAACGACTGTGATGTTCTTCTGATAGACTTTGATCCTCAGGTGAACGCAACGTCAGGATTAGGGATACGCGAAACGCAGGGAAACAACATCAATTCACTGATCCTCGGAGAAAGCAGTCTCGATGAAGTTATGAAACCCACAGGCGTTGAAGGGCTCATGCTTATTCCCGGATCAAGAAATCTTTCTGGTCTGGAGATCGAACTGGCGGGAGCTGAGTACAGAGAATATCTCCTGAAGGAAGCGCTTGAGGAAAGCACTGACAGGTTCGATTACGTACTTATCGATTGTCCTCCTTCACTGGGCTTACTTACCATCAATGCGCTGGTTGCATCAAATGAGGTTCTTGTAACGCTTCAGAGTGAGTATTATGCCCTGGAAGGGCTTTCGCACCTGATGGATACAGTGAAGAATATCAGGAAACTCTGGAACCCCGGATTAAAAATAAACGGCGTTGTCCTTACGATGTTTGACAGAAGGCTTATCCTCAGCCGTGAAGTAGAGGAGGAAGTCAGGGATTTTATGGGAACCACTCTTTTCGACACATATATCCCGAGAAATGTAAAACTAAGCGAGGCACCAAGTTACGGCATCCCAGTGCTCATGTACGACGCGAAGTCGAAAGGAGCTCTAAGTTACTTTGATCTGGCCCGGGAGGTGATGAATAGATGACAAAGCGAAATAGAAAAGCACTTGGGAAAGGTATGGAAGAGATATTTCCAGGTATCATTGATGATGACAAACTGAGTCCCCGGGAAGTTGATTTAGATCTTATTGATCCAAACCCTTTCCAGCCCAGGAAACAATGGAAGAAGGAAGAAATAGCATCCCTGGCGAGATCCATAGCTTCTCAGGGAATTCTTCAGCCGCTTGTAATAAGAAGGATCAGAGGGCGGTATCAGCTGATTGCCGGAGAGCGACGATTGAGAGCAGCGTACGAAGCGCGTCTTAAGAAAGTTCCAGTAGTTGTAAGAGAAGCTGACGATCAGCAGATGCTTGCGCTGGCACTGGTGGAAAACATACAGCGGCAGGACCTGGGCCCAGTTGAGAAGGCGGAGGCTTTTCAGAGGCTTTCTTCAGAATTTGACCTGACGCAGGAAAAGATGGGAGAAATTGTAGGCATAAGCCGCTCCTCGGTGGCGAATTACCAGAGACTTCTGGATCTTCCGGACCACGTGCTCGATCTGCTGAGAACCGGTCAGCTGAGTATGGGGCACGGAAGGGCTTTGCTGGGGCTCTCGAATAAAACACTTTTATCGCGGACGGCGGTGAACGCGGTAAAACGAGACCTGTCTGTACGGCAGATCGAAGAGAAGGTTCGAAAGCTGACTTCGAGCAAAGGAAACAAGAACAAAAATGCTTCCGTGACGGAAACTGCTGAAATAAGGAAGCTTCAGGATAATCTGCAGAGAATTCTGAAAACAAAGGTCAGGATAAAAGGGAAAAAGACAACCGGCAGAATAGAGATCAGCTATCACAATCTTGATGAACTGGACAGGATCCTAATTATTATCAGATCAGGGGCAGATGCCTGAAACAGAAAAATATTGACCATTATTAATAGAGCAGATATAATCGCTCTTAATACAACAATGAATATTCGATATCTATAAGAAGGAATGAAAGGAGTGCTAATGGCACATAAGATTAACGATGAGTGTATTGCCTGCGGAGCGTGCAAACCGGAATGTCCCGTTGATGCAATAAGTGAAGGGGATAAGTATTCGATAGACCCCGAGACATGTATAGATTGCGGAGCTTGTGTTCCCGCCTGTCCGGTTGGAGCTATAGACGTTCCGTAAAACTGACTGAATCGGGAAGTATGGAAACCGCCTGATGTCTATATTCAGGCGGTTTTTCACAGTTTGAAATCAGGCAGGTCAGTCACCTTCAAATTCTCTGCGAGTTCTTTTAAAGTAATGCCTCTGTAGTATTTAAGAATTTCATGCAGTTTTGAAATGGTGTTCTGACCGGAATTATGATGCTGCCTGATCCTCTGAAAAAGGTTCATCCTGCTGGAGATATTGATTGAATCGATCTCCCATGGATGAAAATACAGGACAGGGGTTCTCCTGGTCCTGGCGACAGACCGAAGCAGCATTCTATGTATAACTCCTGGGTAGAACCTGAAATATGCTCCACCGGCCACAGGGACCTTCAACCCGGCAATAGATACTGATGCAAGAGGCAGCTCTACGATAGAGCATTTTTCTCCATTGAGTTTGAACGGCATTTGCGGAGCCTCCGGTATCCCATAGCGCAACTTAAACATAGGATATACACTGCTGTCATACTTGAAACCACGGGCTACTATATCATCGACGGCCCAGGCAGTGTCTCCTTTCATGGAAAAACTGGGAGCCCTGAACCCGACCGGGGCAGGAATCGAAAGAGAATCGACCAGTTTCAGGAATCGGTCAAGGTTGACTCTGAATTCGTCTTTTGTCAGCGATGTAAGCTCAACATGATTGTATCCATGGTAACCTATTTCATGACCTTTGCTGAGAATTCTGAGCACAAGACCAGGATGACGCTCAACTATCCAACCCAGAAAGAAAAAAGTGGCCTTGGCATTATGGTCATCGAGGATGCCCAGAATCCTGTCCAGGATGCGGTCTATCCTGCTGTCTATCTGGTCCCATTTGTCGTTGGGGTACCACTTTCTAGCTGCGTACGTCTGAAACCATTCTTCAACATCGAACGAAACAGCAACTTTTGGACGAACATTCCTGATGCCGGTAACCTTCCCGCCCAGCCACTCGAATGTCTGAATATCCTTCCTCGATGGGAATTTATTCATCGTGGCATCCTCAGATGGATTTGGAATGAGCTTATAATCGTCCCTGTCGAGAAGATCAAGGCCTTCAGCTATTACATCGGCGGCAAGATGCTTTGTTTTATCGAGGAGCTGATGAAGAGTAGTATCGTTTATTGAACAGTCAATGCTTCTCTGCAGCAGAATCTTGCCCGCATCAAGTTCCGGAACCATCTTATGGAGCGTTACACCCGGGGTATCACCGTTGAGGAGAGACCAGAAAGTCGGAAGCATACCTCTGTTTCGCGGAAGAAGTGCCGAGTGTACGTTCCAGGCTCCGCGCTGGGGAATCTGCAGGATTTTCTTCCCTAGTATCTGCGGGCAGGCTACCGATATAAATACATCCGGGTCAAGTGATCTGAGGTAATCTCTGGATTTCTTTGAATTGAGCTTGCCAAGAGCGATGTAATCGGCGTGTTCTCGTCTTGCAGTCTGCCGCAGAGAGTGGGAGAATCTAGTTGGCACCAATAACAT